>CAUJEJ010000190.1 GCA_963169255.1 Actinomycetota bacterium
ACCAAGCGCAATCGCGAACCACGTCATCATCGCTACGCCTCGTCTTCAAGGAGGCGGATGTCGGAGTCTTCCCGCGCGACCAACTCGGCCGGTTCATCGTCGCGATGGAACAGTGCGCGTCCGAGGCGCATCCCGAGGACGACGCAGATCACTCCGGCAACTAGTGACCCAAAGACGTAGAGCAGCGCGAGTGGTGCGCGATCTGAGGTCACCAAGCCGTGGGCCTCCACCATGTACGTCGAGAACGTCGTGTAGCCGCCGAGGACACCAGTGATGAGGAACGGCCGCAACCGCCGCGCAAACGAATTCGCGGCAGGGTCTGGCGCGAACGCGATCGCCGCCTCCAACACGATGCCGAGGATGAACGCACCCGTCAGGTTGATGATGAACGTCGCTAACGGCCACTCATCGGTCTCGGTTGGGAACACGAGATCGACCCCATGCCGGGCCAACGCCCCGATGACTCCACCAATCGCAACCGCGACAAACAAGTCGAGATCGCGAGGCTTGCGATCTACCTCCGCCATCGTCAACTACGCGTCACGCCGCTCGAACACGATGTAGCCCGCGACCGCCAACACAGCTACCCAGGCGCCAAAAACCGCGCCGTTGCGCAGCATGTCGTTGCCCGCGACGAAGTTGGAGCCTGACAAGAACGGCAGTGTGTCCGGAAGCCACGAGACGTAGTTGCCCACCAGCGAGGCCAGGAGCGTCTCCGCAACCCCAGCGAATGCCAGCGGAATGATGACGCCAAGCGCCAAGATGCGAGTCAGCACGGTGATGGCGAAGACAATCAACGAGAACCCGATCAGGTAAATGCACGTGCGCAGGAAGTACGTCAAGAACGCCGATCCCGTCTCGCCAACGACCTGGGGATTGATCGAGAGAATCAGGTACGCGACCACAGTGCCAATGACGAACGTCGCCAGGATCACGGCGCAACACACGACGACCTTGGCAACGAACACGGTGGTCCGCTTCGGGAACTCCGTCAAGGTCAGGCGAATCGTGCCGTGACGGTACTCCTGCCCGAATGCTTGGGCGGCAATCGTGCCCAACAAGACGAGCACGATCAGGTTCGTCGTCGACAGGCTGACGCTGCCCGCTAGCGACACGTCGAGGCCCTCGGCCTCGCCGGAACTGCCACTGTTTGCAGCTGACGTAATCGCCGCGCTGAACAGGAACGCGAAGGCACCGGACAACACCACAGCGCACGCCGCAAGAATCCACGTTGCGCGGATCGAGCTAATGCGTCGCCATTCGTACCGTAATGCGCCACTCATGACTGACCGCCCGTCGCGTAGTCCTGCGAACCTGTCGTGAGTTCCAAGAACACCTCTTCCAGACTGGCCGTGCGCCGTGTCAACTCATGAACTGCAACCCCGTTTGTGAAGGCGATGTCCCCGACCTGGCGCGAATCACCAACCTGGACGGCGAGGCCGTCGTTGCCGTCTTCTGTCGCGATGAGACCAGCGGCTGACAGCGCGGCGGCGAGCCGGGCCCGGTCTGGTGTGCGAACCAACACGTCGTTTCGGGTGCTGCGATTCACGAACGCGGACACTGGTTCGTCGGCGATGAGTGCACCCTGCGAGATCACCACCACGTGCTCAGCCATGTGCTGCATCTCAGTCAGAAGGTGACTGGAAACGAAGACCACGTTCCCAGCGCTGGCGTAGAAGCGAAGGAAGTCGCGCAACCACTGAATCGACTGCGGATCGAGGCCATTCGCGGGCTCATCGAGCACGAGCACCTTGGGATTCGCCAGGATCGCCCCCGCCAATCCCAGGCGCTGGCCCATTCCGAGCGAGAAGGTCTTGGGACGCTTCTTGGCCTCAGAGGTCAATCCGACCAGGTCAAGCACCTCGTCGACCCGGGTGTTCGGAATGTTCGCCTCAGCACCGAGCATGCGCAGATGTGCTCGCGCTGTGCGATTCGGATTGAAGAAGCGGGCATCGAGGTGTGCGCCCACGACCTTGGTCGCGTGCGGGTGGTCCGTCAAACGACGACCATCCCACTTGGTCTCCCCTTCGCCTCGGTCCAGACCAAGCATGAGGCGCATCGTGGTGGATTTCCCCGACCCGTTCGGGCCTAGGAAGCCGGTCACGACACCGGGCTCAAGGGTGAATGACAGATCCTTGACAGCAGTCTTCGAACCGAAGACCTTGGTCAATCCGATCGCTTCTACGCTCACGGTGATGTCCCTTCTGCGTTTGGCCGCAGCGTAGTCGAGAAGCGAGTGCGTATTCTTTCCACCACGAGCAATCCATGTGGTGCATTCCGCACCACATCACAGAACCGCCAAAGAACCGTCCAAGGAGCGAACGTGCCTACCTATGAGTACTCGTGCAATGACTGCGGTCATCAGTTTGATGTCGTCCAGTCAATCCACGACGACTCCCTGACGACGTGCCCGAATTGCGGCGGCAACCTGCGGAAGCTCTTTGGCAACGTCGGCGTCGTATTCAAGGGCAGCGGGTTCTACAAGACCGATTCGCGCGAGTCGGGCAAGTCAAAGAAGGCGGCAACCGCCGCCAAACCAGCAGCCGAGTCGACAACGTCGAGTAGCTCCGAAGGGTCCACGAGCACGAGCAAAGATTCGTCGACCCCAGCCGCACCGGCCGCCAAGCCTGCGGCCTCGACCAGCAGCTCGAAGCCTTCGTCCGACTGACCCGGAGGTCGAGGTTCACCTGTGGATGACGCCAGCGGGGATCCCTGAATCTGAATTAGCGTTCCGGGCATGTTCTCAAATCAGCCCGGTCGCCGCCCGGTACGTCGGTTCAGCCGCACCCACCGGCAACTGCTAGCGGCCGGCCTTGCAGGGATTGCCGCACTGATGACGATCTCGCTACTTCGGCCAAGCCCGCCCGCAACTACCGCAATCCTCGTGGCCAATCGGGAGCTTCCGGCGGGGCACACGATCAGCGACAGTGATGTAGGCGAGGCGCAGTGGCCAACCTCTGTCGGTCCGCCGCCGTCTGTCGCCGAGATCGACGACATTCGAGGCCGCGTGACCACCGGGCCGCTCGCAGCCGGTGAACCGATCGGCGTTGCGCGAGTGATCGGCCCCGGGTTCCTAGAGCTCGCGGGCGCGACGAGTTCTGACGGAACCGAACTCGTCGCAGCTCCAATCCGCCTCGCTGATTCCGGCCAGGCCGCACTCATCCGCCCAGGCGACACTGTCGACGTCATCGCCGCCCGGGCGAGCGACGGAGGCGGTCAGTCCGCCGAGCGAGTAGCCACAGATGTGCGCGTGATCACGATCGCTGGGGCCTCTGACGACGATCCTGGACTGCTGTCCAGCTCGGATGATTCGGGAGCTGCGTCCACCGAGAGTGGCAGTCTGATCGTGCTCGCCGTCACACCGGTCACCGCCACAGACCTCGCAGCGGCTTCAACACGATCGAAGCTCAGCGTCGTCCTGAAGGCCGCCTCGGCGCGCGTCGAAACAAGCCAAACTGGCGCGCTCACCCCGTAGCGCGGGGTGAGCTACTAGTCGGAGTTCTTGGCGACGAGTGAGTCGCGAATCTCGCGAAGCAACGCGACTTCCTCGGCAATTTCTTCCTTCTCGGTCTTCCCGAAACGTTCCTTGTACTTGTTCATCGGCAAGACGAAAACGAAGTACACCACCGCAGCGGTGATGAGGAAGGTGATCGCACCATTCACGATCGCCCCAAAGTCGAAGACCTGCCCATTGATGACGACCTTGCCGCCATCGACACCGCCACCCATCGCCAAGTTGATCATCGGCTGAATGATGCTCTTGGTGAACACTGCTACGAGTGCGGTGAATGCACCACCGATAACAACAGCTACAGCCAAGTCGATGACGTTGCCGCGTGTGATGAAGTCTCTAAATCCCTTGAGCACGGAGTCCCCCTAGATGGTCAGCGACGCCTAGTCGCCGTGGTGTGGTGGTTTGTCGATCAAATACTTGGCCGCGTCATCCCCCGACGCGGGTCGTTCATCCCATGATTCAGGGTCCGAATCTGTTGATTGGGTGGGATCAAGCGAAAGGTTGCGTAGATCACGTTTGCGCCTCTGCCGGTTCGACGGCTTCTCACCGTCGGGGACCTCACCCATCGTGGACCGTCATCTCGCCATGTGGATGTGCCTTGCTGTCTTTCGTCTTGCCGAAGTCACGAATGCTGCGGAGCACATCGAGTCCCGGTTTCATCCAACGAAGCAGGCGTTCATAACTGCTGTTGGGCCGTTCCTCGCGCCACGTGGTCCGAACCCGCCAATACCAAAGCGCCGTCACCACCAGGTCAAGCACGAGCAACGTGACGTACTGGTAGTCGATTGCATCCGCATTGCGGTCGAGATCTGAAAGTCGCTCATCCCACGAACTCGGGTCCGCGTAGGCCCCGAGCAGAATGATTGAGAGAACTGCCAGAGGCACGGTCTTACCCAATTCGTGAGAGCCCTCAGGAGTGATGTGCGCGAGGATCCGCACCGCGCCAATCACAGCCGCGGAGGCCAAGGCGATCTCCTCGGCCGACCGATCCTCGGCCGCCACCGTGAGGATCAGCATCAACGCCATCATCCAGATGCCCAGCATGATCGGAATAAGGACGAGGTAGCGGATCAACGATGGCCAGTTGGCGGTTGGTTCGCCACCGTCGTCGGAGTACGTGAGATACAGGCGAGGTTTCTGCATGGACCGGTAGACCCAAAGGATCAAGGCGGTCGTGAGTGCCAGGCCAATCGCGGACCAAATGACCGGACCCCAACTCGTCGACCAGCGCTGTGGTTCGGCGACTTGGCCGATGAGGTATCGAAGATTCTCCACCAACGGTTGGTATCACACCCCCAAAGTGAGCACTGCGACGTCATAGCCTCTCGGTAGATTTTCCGGCCGCCTACCGCGTGTGACCGACAGTCGAGGTTCGACTACCTAGCGTCGCCAAAACCCCTGCAAATAAAGGACTTTTGAGCATCTGGTGAGGTGCTTCACAACAAAAAACAGTTATCCACAGATAACTCTGGCTACAAGTGGGCAGAACTTAGGTGTCGCCGAATTCGGGGGAAATCGGAGATAGCTCGCACGACCGGCAGCGCTGCTGTCGCTTCGGGGGGATCGACGCCGCGTCGGTCGTGCGCTCGTGTAGACCGCTTGACCGAGCATCAGCGGCGCACGAACAGCAAGTGGGTAAGCAGGACGCCCCGGGTGGTTCATCCGCCCGGGGCGAACCTCCCCACCACTGCGGGGGCAGTGAGACGAACGCAAAGAGTCGCAGGGCCGGGGGGCCTTGCGACTCTTTGCGTTGTTGCCGGTTTGTGGTTGTTCGGCTATGCGTCGATCAGGTCGATCACGAAGATCAGCGTCTTGCCCGACAGGCGATGTCCGCCCGTCTCGCCGTATGCCAGTCGCGGCGGGATGACGAGTTGGCGGCGTCCGCCGACCTTCATGCCTGGGATTCCTTCTTGCCAACCGGCGATCAGACCGTTCAGCGGGAACGAAATCGATTCGCCGCGATCCCACGACGCATCGAACTGTTCACCAGTCTCGAAATCCACGCCCAGGTAGTGAACCTCGACCTGTCCACCTGGCTGTGCTTCGGCGCCATCGCCAACGATTACGTCGGTGATCACCAGTTCTGTGGGCGGTTCGCCGCCCGGAAATTCAATCTCGGGTTTCTCCATGTGCTCATAGATACACCGATTTTGATCCTGAGCGGGCACCAAAAGCGCAACTGCTGTGGGATTCTTCGTCCGTGACGAGGTGGCTGTACGCGCTTGGGCGTAGATGCGCGATTCACGGACGTCTTGTCATCGGCCTGTGGCTGCTGGCCGCAATCGTGCTGATGGGCGCAAACGCACTGCTCCCGAAGTCCAGCATCTCGACGTTCTCGCTGTCCGGAACGGACAGCACCACCGCACAAACGTTCTTGAATCAAGCGTTCCCGCAGACCAATACCGATTCAAATCCCGTCGTGTTGTCGAGTCCGACGTTGGACTTTGGTGAAGGTGAGGGCAAGGCGACGGTCGATCGCGTCGCAGCTGACCTTGCGGCGATCCCAGCTGTGGTCCAAGTACAGACCCCATCGGACATTCCGAGTCAGCTATCTAAAGACGGCCACACAGCCATCATCGGCGTGACGATTGACGGCCAACAACTCGGCGACGAGGCGGTATCCGTCGAGGTCCTCGATACCGCGAAGGAAGCCGCCGGGCCAGAGGTAACGGTCAATCTCGGTGGGTACCTAGGCCAACAACTGTCTCGCCCGGACACCCACCAAAGTGAACGACTTGGCCTGCTGGCAGCGCTCGTCGTCTTGTTCTTCACCTTGCGCCGTGTCTGGGCGATGGTCATTCCCTTGATCAATGCCCTGTTCGCCGTGGGTATCGGGCTGGCAATCGTCGGGATCCTCGGACGGGTCACCTTCATCCCCGACGTCGCACCAACGCTCGGGACGATGCTCGGCTTAGGCGTCGGGATCGACTACGCACTTTTCCTCGTCACTCGGCACCGAAAACTCCTGCGTCAGGGCTACGACGTGCCCGACGCAATCGGACGCACCATGGGCACCGCAGGGGCCGGGATGGTCTTCGCGGGCGGGACGCTGATTGCTGCGGTGTGTGGGTTGACGCTCACCGGGATCTCGTTCCTTGCCTGGCTCGGCTACGCGGCTGGCATCGTCGTGTTGCTCGCTGTGGCAGCCTCGCTGACGCTGGTGCCCGCAATCCTCGGAGTTATGGGCCGCCGGGTCCTACCAAAGAAGGACCGACCCGAAGACGATCCGAGCCACGAAGAGCTCGACAAGACGATGTGGGCGAGGCTGGCAAATTCGGTCACGAACCGGCCATGGCCATTCGCGATCGTGTCAACCCTCATCCTGCTGATCCTCGCCGCGCCCATGTTGACGCTGAGCCTTGGCGAGACGGACGCGAGCAACCTGCCACCGGAGACTGTCTCGCGGCAGGCATACGACGCCATGGCTGAAGGGTTCGGGCCAGGCAGCACAGCACCACTCGTTGTTGTTTCGCAGATGTACACCGCCGCCACTGCGCCACCGGGAGTAACTGGGCCAGGAGATCCACGAGTCCAAGACCCCCGATTGCAAGACCTTCGGGCCGATCTGGCCGCGACTCCAGGCGTCGTCGAGGCGAACGAACCGATTGTGTCGACCGACGGCGGCGTCGCGATCATCAAGATCACTCCCGAATGGAACGCCGCGGATCCCCGGACAGCTGCGCTCGTCGACGACCTACGTACGCAGGTGATTCCGCCTGCCACCGAAGGCGAGGGGATGGCGTCGTACGTCGGTGGGATAACCGCGCTGTCTTCGGACCTCAACGAGTTGATAGCCAAACGAACGCCTGGCTTCATCCTCGGAGTCGTTGTGCTGTCCTTCATCCTGCTGATGCTCGCGTACCGCTCGCTGCTCATCCCGTTCAAAGCCGCGATCATGAACCTGTTGTCGATCGCCGCGGCCTATGGCGTGGTGACGGTCATCTTCCAGTGGGGTTGGGGTGACTTCCTCATCGGCCTCGATGGACCTGTTCCCATCGACTCGTACATCCCGATGATGATGTTCGCTGTGCTCTTCGGCCTGTCGATGGACTACGAGGTGTTCCTGTTGACCGCGTTCCGCGAGCACTGGGCGCTCACGGGCGACATGAAGGTTGCGGTTCGCCGCGGCCTCGCTGACTCCGGGCGACTTGTTACCGCTGCCGCCCTGATCATGGTCGTTGTCTTCGCGAGCTTCATCCTCAGCGACAACGCCACGGTGAAGATGTTTGGCGTTGGACTCGCAACTGCGGTTGCCGTTGACGCAACCATCGTTCGGTGCTTGTTGGTTCCCGCGATCATGGTTCTCGCGGCCAAGGGGACGTGGTGGCTGCCAGCATGGCTCGATCGACTCCTGCCGCAACTGCATGTCGAAGGTGACCCAAACGCACTCGAGTCAATTGCCAGCGACGACCGCGACCGATCATTCGCCCGCCGACCAGTGGCACTGCAGCGGCCCGTGGTGGTCGTTGGTACCGCGATCGGAGTCGCTCTCGCGTGGTTCCTGGTGTCCCGGCTACCGGCACTTCCGTTTGATGCACGCACTCCAATCGCCATGGCCGCTGTCCTCGGTGGTGTGACCGTCTTGCTTCCACCCGCACTCAGCGGGGGCACTAGTAGCCGACCGTTCCGCGCCTTCGGTTACTTCCTTGGGGTGATCCTCGCGATGCTCGTGATCGGCGTGCTCGCAATCGTCGTACCCCCAGTGCCCGCTGACAATGGAGCGGTGACCGCGTGGGCAATCGTCATCGCAGCCTTGCTTGCAGTCTTGGTGATCGGTCGGTCGCTTGCTCTGCCAATGCTCCTCGGCGCGATTGCAACAGCGATTTCGATGGCGCTGATGGCCAGCTACGAACCCGACAGCCTGACCTTGATGATCATCACTTTGCTGCCCGCGATGGTGACGATGATGGTCGCCAGCGTGATCATCGGGATCTGGCGACCAGCGGCGGAGATCCCTGACGTCGGCGCAGATGGCACGCTTGCCCCGACTGGCGGTTCCCCCACGAACCCTGCACGACCCGAGGAGCTCGTCCCGATGTTGCAAGGACCGGCCGGCGACGCAGGCACGCAATCCTCACAGGCGCGGGATCCCCAGTGAAACTCATCTGCGCTGCGACCGCAGCAACCCTGATTGTTCTCAGTGGCGTTCCCGCGTTGGCGAGCACCACCGATACCAGCGCAACCACGACGGCGACTTCTGAGGCAGAGAAGTTGAGTCCCCAACCGCCGCTGGTCAACGAACAGCTCGTCACCGCGACGTTGGCGCCAAACGGCCTTCCGCAGAGCGCTGAGTTGATCAACCGGATGGTAGCGACCAACATTGCGCCCGAGACCGTCATCGCCACAACGTCGACCACAGATCTTCGTTACCTTGATCGATCCGGGCGCCCGGTTGTCGACGGGAACACCGTTGAGTACCCAGTCGGTGGCCCCGGCCAGACCGATATCGCGACTCAGGCGACCTTCACCAAGCCACTTCCCGTCGCACTTCATGCCGAGTACGCCACGGGCGGTGAAGGGGCAAAAGGAATCGATCCCGCTACCGTCGACGGTTCCAGCGGGGACATGCGAATTCGCTACACCGTCACCAACACGTCCGTTGAGACCCAGCAGATCAGCTACACCGACGCTGGGGGCAACGAGACGACAGTCGAGCAACCGGTGTTTTCACCGTTCGTCGGAACCATGATCGCGACGTTGGCGCCAGGGGTGGCGCTCAAAGACGCCGGGACCGCAGTCGTCAGTACAAACACCGAGGGCAACACCACCCTGTTGTGGAACCTCGTCCTCTACCCACCATTGGGCAACTACCAACAAGATGTTTCGTTCGCGGTGAACTCGGCACAACTAGAGGTGCCTGCGGTCGCCATGCAGGTCGCGCCAGTGACAAATGCCCAAGACCCAGCGGTCGGCTTCTCGGCGAACCTCCTTACTCAATCCGTTGCTGGCAACACAAAGCTCGCTGACGGTTTGACGACTCTTGACGAGTCGACCGCGAAGCTAGCCAACGGCGCAGCGGAACTCACCAAGGCCCAGGCAGCGGCAACCAAGGCGACAAAAGACGCGTACGAAGGCTCAACTGGGATCGCGACCGGAACTGCTGCATTGACCCAGGGCTTGGTCGATCTATCTGGTGGGCTCAATCAACTTGCGGGGCAGGGCGGGCTCCCTGCCGCTGTCTCTGCCACCGGCGCACTCGCCGACGCTGTCGATGCGATCGCCGCAGGTGTTGGTGCCGCGACAGATCCACTCATTCCCACCCCACCCCCAATGCCGCCCAAAGTCACGCTGGTGCAGGCCGCGCGTGCTGCACAAGCGAGCGCAGCAGTGCTGCGGCAAGGCTCGTTGTCCGCGGCTGCCGATGCGAACGCGGCTGTCGAGGCGATCGACGACGCCATTGCGGCGATTTGCGACCCGACTCCGGTCGCTGGCTGTTCGGACTTGGTGACCGCTCGCACTCGCGCAACTGCCGCCGCCACGAAGTCCGCGGCAGTTGCAGGTGGGCTCAACCTGTTGAACTCGGCCGTTCTCACTCAAATCACCGCTGGGTTGATCAAAGTCAGCAGCGCGCTGAAGAGTCTGAGCGCCGCCAACCCTGGGGTGTACGAAGGTCTCCTGCAACTCCAAGGAAGCCTTGCCGAGGCGGCAAAGGCAACCCAACAGTTGGCCACTGGCGCTCAGGGAGCCAGCGAGGGTTCAGCCGAGTTGTCTGGCTACACCAGTGAGCTTGCTAAGGGTCTCGGTCAACTCACTGCAGGAAACGAGAAGATCCTGGCCGGAAACGAAGGGCTAGCCGAAGGAGCCGACCAACTCCAGACGCAGGGCACTACCAAACTGTTGGACGGAGTCATTTCGTCCTCGTCCGATCCGGCGATGGCCAGTGCCTATCTGAGTGCCGCGAGTGCGCGTGCGGACTCCTCTGCTCCATTCCCAGCGCCAGAAGGCGCAACGAGTCGCGTTGCATTCGTCTACTCCTTGACCCCGTCGCCACCGGTTCCATCAACGAGTCCAGCGTTCATTGGGATCCTTGTGATTGCGGCAGCTGCGCTAGGTGTTGTAGTCGTCAGGCGGATTCGCAAGCCTGCGTAGTCGTGATCACACTGATGGCGCGGCCGTAGATGGTGGCTGCCGCGTCTGGGCGTACTAGTCCACCCAGTTTTGTGGGTCACGCGTGTAGGTCGTGACGGCCTTGGGCAGATCGTGGTTGATTATTTGCGCAATTGAGACGTGGTCGATCACTGACCGCAGGCTTGCCCGGACTGCTACCCACACGTGCTCGAGGCCATCGGAGTTCCCCTCGTAGTGAACTGCCCCGGGACGCTCATCGCGCACCCATGCGAGTGGGCCTTCCACCGAGCGCATCACGTGGGCGACACTCAAATCCTTGGGGTCGTAGCCCAACACGTAGCCGCCCTCGGCACCTCGCTTGCTGCGCACGATTCCGGCACGACGTAAGTCAGCGAGGATATTCTCGAGGAACTTGATCGGGATGTGCTGAGCCTCTGCGATTTGGTCAGCCTTCACGAGCTTCGGGGCAGCAGCAGCGATCTCGATCACGGCACGGACGGCATAGTCCGACCTGGCTGAAATGCGCATTGGGCCATTGTGGCCCCTTGTGCGCGCTCAATGCCAAGTCGGAGCGGAATCGCGAGGCAACGGGACCTACCGAAGGTCGGTCGCCGCTACTTGATCTTAATGCTGAATGACTGGCGCAGCGGCAGCCAGGTCGCATCGCCGGAAGCAACCACAGTGAGCCTGCACGTGCCCTTCTGCTTACCTGCAACAACCTTCCCCGCCTTGATCTTGCAGACCTTGGGAGTCGAGCTGGACCAGTTCGCAGCCTGGCCTGCGCCTGTCGTTCGGGCAAGCAGCTTGCTCTTCTTTCGCTTGAGCGAGGCAGGTGCCTTGAGTAGTGCCTGGCTCCTGGCCGGAGCAGGTGTCGGGGCGGGCGGTGGTTCTAGGGGTACGGACGGCGCGGGTGCGGGCGGCGCGGGTGCGCTGGGGTGGCCGAGTTCAACGGCGAGACCGGTCAAGGTTTCACCCGCGGCAACCGTGACAGGAGTTGCTGTGGCGAGCGTCTGCTTGTTGGCGTAGTACTCGGACACATAGGTTCCGGAGTCGTCAACGAATTGCAGGCGGTATTGACCCACCGGCAGGTCTGCGAGGTAGAAGCCGCCATTTGGCTGGACTTCAACCGCAGCAACCATCGTTGCGGTGTGATCGTACGCGCGAACAGTAACGGTGCCAGTGGTGTCCAAAGCGCCTCCCGCAGCTGCTGTAACTGAACCCACGATCGCGCCCATGGCCGCCAGAGATTCGTCCACCGCAGCGGTCGTTTGACCAGTTGTCACGCCGATCGGCGTTGCCGTTTCGAGGGAGTTCTTCCCTGAATAGAACTCCGGCACGTAGGTCGAGAATCCGTCGCGGAATTCGAGTCGGTATTGGCCCGTGGGTAGACCTGCAAGGTAGTACTCGCCGCTCTCGGATACGGTCGCCGTTGCGACTGCGCTGCCGAGCGAGTTGTACGCAGTGACGTACACCTCTGACGGTTGAACCAACGAGACACCCGCCGGGCCAGTGACCGTTCCGGTAATTCCTCCACCGCGCACCAGACTCACGTCAACGTTTGATGCCGAGACACCCTGCGCCACCTCGACATTCGCGGCCTCAGCAACTGATGTGCCACCGCCATAGAACATCGATCCGTAGATGTCCGCTTCGTCGCGGTAGCTGACAAGGTAGGAACCCGCGGAAATGGCACCGAAGGAGTAAGCACCGTCCTCAGTTGCCTGCGTGGTGGCGACAACCTCCGGCGCACCGGGCTCGTCTGCTGCCCACAGGTCGGCAATCACCATTGCTTCAGGATCGAGCGCAACACCGTGGTCGCCCGTGACATAGCCGGAGATCGTGTTTGCTGCGTCGAGGTTCACGGTGTCGGCCGACGAGATGGCACCAGCGTCGACCCGGATCGGCGTTGCCGCACCCAAGGTTCGTTTGTTCGAGTAGAACTCGTCGGCGTAGATCGGGCTCTGCGCTGAATCGGTGAACTTGAGTCGGTAGTCGCCACCGGCCAAGCCAGCAACGGCATAGCTCCCGTCTGATGCCACGCCAGCCGAACGGATCGGGCGGCCCGATTCGTCGTAAACCAACACACTCACGTTTGCTGCGGGATCGAGTGCGCCACCTGCTGACGTCATCACGCTGCCAGAAATGTGTCCGCCATTGTTGAGTTCCATGTTGATGTTCGGCGTCACACCTCCACCAACGACGGTCACAGGTGTTGCGCTAGCCAAAGTCGGTTGATCTGCATAGAACTCGTTGCCATAGATTTCAGCGCTGTCGGAGATGCCGACGCGGTACTGGCCCGGCGCCAAGCCCGACACTTCATACGTTCCATTGCTAGCGACGGATGTCTCGTTGACGTCTTGGCCTGCGTGGTTGTAGATGACTATCCAGAGGTTCGAGTTTGAGTCCAGCGCTGCACCACCGGGGCCGCTGACCGTTCCGGCGACCGCGCCGAACGGCGTCGCGTGTGCCACCGCGGGGCTCAACACCAAAGCAGCGAGGCCAACGGCCAATACGGCCGCGACAATTCGCATGTAGCTTCGCACCATCGAGTCCCCCAAAGATTCGCGTGCGAGTGGTTGCCCGGCCTCATCCGGGCCTCGCAGTCGAGATGTCCCCGTTCTCAACGCGCACTCGCGAGTTACAAAGCTAGCAAGGAAATACGCCTTTGTTGATCATGTGAAGCAAGCTTCACACGGACGAGTGACAGGAGGTTTAGAACCGGAATCAGTGGATTCGTAGCGTTGTCGTCACCGCCTGCATACGTACGCCTGCCTGGGTTCACTACACTCCACGCAGCAAAGGCCCCGATAGCTCAGTCGGATAGAGCGACCCCCTCCTAAGGGGTAGGCCAGCGGTTCGATTCCGCTTCGGGGCACAAGCCGCATTTGTGGGAAATGCACCGTCTTTGCTAGGAAACTGTGGACTCTCGAAGGCTTCTTTGGAGTCGACACGCACGGACTTGCGTCGACATCGGGCCGTAGTAACCGTGTAGTAGATAGGTTCCATGCGGGCGGTTTGGGACTGTGAGAAGGACGTGCCGTAGCAATTTCGTAGTAATGCGGGCCGCCTCATATCAGCAATCTATCGAATCGATGTGCTCTCGTTTGAGGTCGACCGCGTCACCATGCCCAGCGCAACCTCATCATGAATCCAAGCTCGACAAAGCTCACGTATAGACGACCGCGAGTGGATGATTACTCAACGGCATATTGCGTTTGTCAACGGCGGCTCTCGTCTCAACCGTCGTGTGCTTTCCGCCGATTGCCACGTGATCGATAAGAAGTGGTCTTTGCGGTCCTGCCTCCTCTTCCTAGGGCGGTATCTGACACGTCCCGCCGTAGCATCGGTGACATTTACGCAACACGCGCTATCTCCATCTGTGGTGGCGCGGAGTTGACCGGGGCACTGGCGTTGTCGGAGCATGCGCTGACGCTCAGCGCAATCGCGATCGCCAGTGTGACGCACATGCGCCAGGGAGCGACTCTTCTCAACATCGGTGTGCATCGTCATTTCAGCTTCTAGATCCGCCAACTCCGAGCCAAGCAGGTCGCCGATACCTACATAGACCTGACAAACCTATTCGAGGAGTAACTCTTGAAACTCATCTGCAGCATCGACGGAAACGATGTTTGGGAAGACGATGGCCTGTACTCATGCTCATGCCAACCTGGTTCAGGATGGCACTGGCCTGCTTGCGAGCACATCGTGTACGCGCGCGTGTTGTGACTACTAGAGCTAGGAATGATTAGTCGACGGTGTAGGCAACACCATTCTTACGAGCTCGATAAATCAATCCGCGAACCGCTGCCGGAGTCAGGTCGATGCGTTGAGCGATCTCGTCATAGCTCAGACCTTCGTTGAATAGTAGGAGTGCCGTCGCCTGGCGTTGCTGTGCACGCTTAAT
>CAUJEJ010000191.1 GCA_963169255.1 Actinomycetota bacterium
ATCTCGAGCTTCGGTCGATCACGTTCGACTTTGCCATGAAGCGAGCCGATGGTGGCAAGCCGATCCGAATCGGCGCGACCAAGTCAGGCAACCGGCGCGACCTCGAGATGACGGAGCTCATGGCGTCAGCGCTTCGCCGGCAGCGGGTGCTGCAGGCCGAACGACGTCTCGCGGCCGGTCCGCTCTGGACGTCGGATCCCCGGTGGTCGGATCTCGTGTTCACCTCGGAGGTCGGCACGCCCGTCGATCCCTCCCACGCACGACGCGACTTCAAGAAGATGTGCACTGCTGCCAACGTTCCGCAACTGTCGCTGTACGAGATGCGCCACACCGTCGCCTCGCTCATGGTCGAAGCCGACGTCCCGCTACGCGAAGTCGCCGACTTGCTCGGCCACAAAGATCTGGAGATGGTCGTGAAGCGCTACCGCCACCGCACCGAAGGCGTCGTCAAGTCGCACGTCGCCGTTTTGGAGATCATCTGAACGCGGCGGCGTGGGCGCACTTCATCATTGTCGCTTCCTTGCGCCGCCGCGCCCGCAATCGCTCCCAAGTCAGAGCCGGCCTTCCCCGGACCGCCAATCCCGCTAGGTCACGGCAATCAACGAAACGTCCGAAGTCTGCTCGCTTGCGGGCCAACCGCTCCTCGTGATCTCGTGGGCCGGAGCGGAACGGGTTAGCGTGCCACGCTTACACACGCCTTACTCGCATCCAGGGCGGCGAAGTTGCAAACGACGGCATCGTCCAGGAACCGAGCCAATTCTTCGATCGTGTAGGGAGCTGGTGAACATCTCGGCACCGGGCTCGCTTGGAATGCGTACGAGATGCCCGACGCTTCCCAGGCCAACACCGTCTGGTCGATGTAGCTTGGCTCGGCCGCCTCACCGGCTGGCCGCAAGGTCGATTCGGGGGCCATTCCGCAGGATGGAACATCGGGGCCCAGGAGCGCAGGCGCCCCGCTCACGGTGAGACCGCTCGGCTGGAGTGTCTCGTAGAACGTGCTCAACGTGTCCGTCGTCGGAGTGGCAGTGAACACCAAGCTGACATCAAGGAACTCCTCCCAACCAGCCGGTGGCTTTTCTCTGTCCAGTGACCAGCTAATCGTGACGAAGTTTCCGGTCTCGGTCGCACCTGCAAAGACAGCGGTGACAAGTTCAGAGAATCCAAGCGGGGCGCCTGAAGGAAGCCGGACACTCGACGCAAACTCCGGCCTCTTCTGGTCAAGCAGGAGGAGCTTCTGAACATCCTCGACCGAGAGGTAGGCGGGCAGCGACGAGGTCGCCTCAGAACCACTCGTTGAAGCGGGAGCCGCGGTTTCCTGAGGCGCAGGCACGGTTACAGCCGTTTGCTCCGTCACAGTCTCAGCTGGGACAGGTTGGATCTCTGGTGTGGTCGCTGCTGGCCCCAAGACCGAGTCTCCCGCAGAGCCGCAACCTGCGAGCAGCAGAGCCAGCAATGCGATGTGTTTGTGATTCAACATGATCTCCAGTCGTGCTAGCACGGGTAGGTTCCGTAGGGCGCTGCTTGCCATCCGCTGTAGCCAAGGGCAATACAGCCGCCCTGAAAGTTCTGTCTCAGCGATCCGTAGTGTCCAGTTGGGAATCCAAGGAACCCGGACCAATGGTTGTTGTTCTGATACACGGTGTACAGCTCGCGAGGGACAACGTAGGCCGAGGCAGAGTTACTAGGCTTGACGATGACTCCGGATCGGAAGTCTCCCGAGTACCAGGTCCATCCGTTGACAAGAAACTGTCGTGTCCCTGATGTACCGAAGGACGAGGTGACTGCCTGCGTGTTGGCATTTCCGGACGTTGTGACGGACGGCCAACCTACGTAATACATCCTGTCAAGCACGGTCCCATAAGGCGCCGCAGCGACATTCCAGGCTGCCTGGAAAGTCGCATCGAGACCGTATCCGTCGGAAGCTCGACCGAGCCACGCAAACGACTCGCGGAGGCTGTAGTAGGGATCGATGGCGCAGCATGACGCACTGTCGGAACCCTGGTGAATCTCAAAGTGGAGATGCTGTCCGTATCCCACGGGGTTCCCGCAGGAGCTACCCACTGGGCCAGACGTCGCTCCCATGAAACCAATGACCTGACCGGCATACACTGTCTGATTGACATTGATGTATCCAAAGCCGTTCATGTGGTAGTAGCGCCACCAACGACCGTCGAAACCTTGAATCACCACAGTGTTCCCGGTCCCGCTCAAGCAGCCCTTGGTTAGAATGGTCCCGCCGTAGGCCGCAATGATGGGGTGTTGCCCGATGGCTGAGCCAGTGATCGGCATGATGTCATTGCCAGCGTGTCCCGTGTTGGACTGGCACTGCTGGTTGCCGTATGTGCGGGACGCACAGAAGTCGTCTGCGCCTGTGTTTGTTGGTCCGCCGCTGTACACGTCACCCCAAGGCCGTGTGTCTCCCAGCGCAGGGTACCGAATGGCCAACACCTGCGCGTTGATCGCAGCGTAGTCCGCGTTTGCGTTGATGCTGTTCGACCAGGGGTACTCCTTGGCACTTGCTCCCTGCGGAACCACTAACGCCGCGAATACAACGAACACAAGGAAAGCCGCCTTGATCGGCCTTGAGTCTCGACGCTGAATCGGTCCGTCCACTGCAATTCCTCCGTAGATCGTGTCCTTGGTTGAGTATGGACGTTCGTGCCAACGTCGCGTCAACAGCTCTCATCTGACTTCGGAGATCGCAGCCATACCGTTTCAATGACGCCACTCAATATCAATTGACTGTAAGACAGCCGGCTTCGCACGTCAATCCATTTTAGATCATGTACTCCTCTATTCCGTCACAATAAATGCCTGCGAGATAGAGACAACGATGCCATTAATTGAATGTCCGGCAAGGACCATCTGGTTACATTGTTTGCATGACAATTCCGTGACACTTGCTGCGCCCGGACGGCATGGAGCGAGCAAGTCCCGTGAGATGCCGTCGTCGGCCTCAACTTCGCGATGGCGAGATATGGCAGCGCAGGTCCGGCAGCGATTGATGTGCGGCTCGCTAGCGGGGTGAACTTCGGCTCTCGTCCAACCGCAGGCCTTACCGTCAGCGAGGCCCCCTTCATTAACCGCCGTGAACAGCGTCGTCCCACCTCCGCAATGCGTGCTCGGCTCCATCGTCGCCCCTGAGCGGTCCTGACTCTCTTAGGCGACGACGGCTGCGCGACGACAGACTGCAGCTATGCCTTCTGCGTGATAGTCGACGGCGTGGAACGCGGCCGCTCTGACGTTCCCGCAGCCTTCGTCTCTGTGGCGACGCCGCGGGGAGGGCTCCCAACGGGAGGTGCAGAGGTCGCGATCCAGAGGCGGTGATGTCGGTTCACCCACCGAACACTCTTGAGGACTAGGTGGCGAGTTAGCTCGCTTATGAGCGCCTCACAACTCGATGCCGTAATCGACATCGGCTCGGTCTAGGTACCGTTCGGTTGGGTGGAGCCCCGGGTGTTCGGGGGCGAGCACGTTGAGGAGTGCACGAGCTTCGGAGACAGTGTCGACGTATCGGGCGAACTCTTCCACGGCGTGGTCGAGGTCGGCGCCGCTGATTGTGTGGCCTGCGGCCCAGGTGCGCCAGGTGGTGATCGCCTGGTCGAGCGCGATGTCGTCGGCGCGGTATTTGCGGTGATCGACGGTTCGGCGGTCGTGTTTGTCGAGCCGTTGGGTAGCGCTGGCCAGTTTGCGACGCGCTGCCTCTCGTTGTTCGGTGACGGGT
>CAUJEJ010000192.1 GCA_963169255.1 Actinomycetota bacterium
AACCACGGATCCACCAATGCCAGACGGGCAAACGACTCCACACCCGGCACCGAAACGGCACCAGGTGTGGCATCAGAAGTTGATCGACGAGGCATACCCCAACCCTACCTCACAACTCGAACACATGTACGAACAATTCACAGGCGTTTGACGGATACAGATTCTTCACGGCCAGATCTGGCCGTGAATCACGAACCGGTGAACTCGTTCTGGCAGCTTGCTCGCAGCGCTTGTGCTCAGACCGCTTCCGCCATTGCTGCGACAACTAGAGAGGTTGCTTCGGCGAGTTCCGCGCGGACGGTGGCATCGATACCGTTCACAACCAGGACTGGATTCGAGATTGCGCGCCACGCTAACCCGTTGGTGATGTTCTCTAGTGCGCGAACTGCCCCCGCACCGTCTGAATTCCCATGAAGATACGCAGCGAACGGCAGGCCCCGGGTTTCGGCCAAGCACGGATAGTAGATCTGATCAAAGAAGTGTTTGAGCGCACCAGAGATGTAACCGATGTTGATGGGCGATCCGAGGATGATGCCGTCGGCTTCAAGTACCGCATCAGCGCCGACGCTCAGTGCTGCACCCGTTCGGACTTCAAGGTCAATCTCCAGATCTCGCGCCGCGGCATTCGCGGATTTGGCGACCAGCTCGAGCAGTTCAGACATCGGCGAAGACACGGTGTGATGCACCAAAAGAAGCCGCAGCATCTCGCCAGTCTGGCATGGCCAGAGACTTAGCGGCAGGATGTGCCCGTGGCATCAGCAGACGCGAGTCCTTCGAGCAACGCTGTGATCACGCCCGGGGAATCAGCCCTGCTCCCACCCGTAGGTATGGCGCGGCGGTTGGTTGTTGCTGCGGGATGTTTCGCGGTCGCGTTTGTGATCGGCTACTTCCTGTTCATTGCGAATGCTTGGGGTCACGAACTCGACAACGAGGCATATCTCGGTCGAGAGAGCGAGGGTCGTTTCATTGCGACCACCGGCGGGCACATACTCAGTCGAGTCACGGCGGGCGCCTTGGCGCTCGGGCTGATTGCGCTGGTGGTGATCGGTGCAGCACTGCGCGCTTTTGTAGCTGCAGTCATCGCGGTCATCGGTGTTGGAGTCGCGGTTGCTGGTGCGCAGGTGTTGAAGGCGACCCTGCCCTGGTCGCCGCTAGCGGCAACCGATGCGGATCTACCCGCGGGACTGTTTCGCGAGACGTATCCGTCGGGTCACACAACTATCGGATCCACACTTGCTATGGCCGTCGTGATGATTATTCCGGCTAGCGCCCGTTGGTGGGCTGCTCCAATAGCCGGGTTTGGTGCCGCGCTGTTTGCTGCGGGAGTGGTGATTGCCGGCTGGCACAGACCATCGGATGCAATCGGCGGCATCTTTTGGTCGGCCGTGGTCATGTGCCTCGCGGCGGCGATCGCCGTACGTCTTCGCGGGCGCGAGCCGTTCCCGATGGGTATCCCTGATTCAGCAACGAGGATTAGGCACCGACAACTTTCGTTACGTCTGTGCATTGCAACTGCAGTCTCGATCTATGCGATCGTGATTGTTGTTGCCCTGGTGGTCAGAGCCGGTCTGCCAGATGCGGACCTAGCGTTCGCCTTGCTGATCGGGATCATTCTGATGGGTGTCTTCGCGGTTCAGGGCTGGTTCGCAAATACCTTGTCGCAGGTCAGTTTCCAAACACCCGACACTCCAAGCACCTAACGCCCTGAGCGCAGATCGTCGGGTAGTTCCGCGAGAACTGCGTCGAACCCACGGTGATAGGTCGGGTACGCCCACACGGTTTCGATGAGGCGTTGCACTGGGACTCCGCCAGCCACGGCGACCGTTAGCCCAGCGAGCACTTCACCAGCGTGGGGGCCAACGACAGTGCCGCCAACGATAACCCCACGAGCGTGGTCAACGATCAACTTGAAGAGGCCATCGTTTCCTTCCCCATGTATCCATCCACGTGTTGTTGATGCCATCGGGTAGCTCGCCGTCACAACGTTCAACCCGGCGGTCCGGGCATCGTGCTCGGTAAGACCGACTGCCCCAACTTCTGGGTCCGTGAAGGTGACGTGGCCTACGCTGCGACTACTCCAGGAAGCGGTCCGGCGTCCGAGGAGTTGATCGGCGATCATCCGTCCCTGCGCCACGGCAACGTGCGTGAACGCTCCCTTTCCGGCGACGTCTCCGACGGCGTACACCCCCGGGACTGTCGAACCAGAATCGTCTACAACTTCGAGGAAGTCGTTTGTTCGAAGCGCGCGTGACTGGGTCGGATCGATGCCGATTGCGGCCGAATTGAACTTGGTCAGCTCGGTCCTTCGCCCCGTAGCAACGAGTACCACTGCAGCGCAGACTGCCGTGCCATCTGCCAGATCGACACGAACACCTGGCAGGCCTTCGTGTTCGGCAACGCTCACCTTCGAGGCGCCAACTCCCGTGATGACAGTGATGCCTTCGCGTTCGAATGCGCTGAGCAGGGCGACTGCTGCCTCTGGTTCTTCGTGGGCAATCAAACGGGGGGCGGCTTCGACCACGGTGACCGATGAGCCGAATCGACTGAATGTCTGCGCGAGTTCGCACCCGATAGCGCCGCCACCGAGGACCACCAACGACGTCGGCACGGTTTCGGTCCGGAGTGCCTCGCGGTTCGTCCAGTAGGGCACCTCTGCCAGGCCCGCGATGGGAGGTATCGATGCCTTGGTGCCTGCTCCGATCACTAGTGCCCTGGTCGCGGTGTACTCGATCTCGCCCACAACGACCGTGCGCGGACCGGTCAATTTGCCGTACCCCCGGACGAAGGTGCCTCCATTGCCGAGGAATCGGTCGACTGCGACTTGGTCATCCCAGTTGTCGGTCGCTTCGCTACGAATGCGCGCGGCAACCAATGACCAATCAGGTTGTTGTTGTGCGGTCCCGGACAGCGCCTCGATCCGACGCGATTCCTGCAGGACGGTTGCTCCGCGAATCGCCATCTTGCTCGGAATGCAACCCCAATAGGGGCATTCCCCACCTACGAGTTCTGCTTCGATACCGATCACGGTCAAACCGCCCGCGAGTGCGTCGGTCGCGACTTGTTCTCCGCCGGGTCCCATTCCGAGGACGATGACATCAGCCGTTGTGGAATCTGAAGCGCTCGCCATAGCCGTCCAACTTTCGGTGTGATCGTTCGTGGCGCGCATGGGGGAGTGCGCGATGGTCAATCGTCCCGCAAGCGGGTTGGTTCAGTATTGCGACTTTCCCGTTGGGAAGTCGCTGCGGAGAAACGGACCTAGGCGATGACATTCAGTGTGCTGGTTCCTGCGCCGCTTCGTCGGACTTCGATCCGCTCGCTAATTCGCTGCTTCAATTCGTCAACGTGGCTCACGACGCCGACCGCTCGTCCACCAGCACGCAGGTGTGCGATCTCAGCCAGTACGGAATCGAGGGTCTCAGTATCGAGTGAACCGAATCCCTCGTCGATGAACAGAGTGCCCAACTCGACGCCGCCAGCCTCCTGGACTACGACGTCTGCGAGACCGAGCGCAAGTGCGAGGGCGGTGTAGAAGGTCTCGCCGCCGGAAAGATCGCCGGCTTGGCGTGATTTCTCTGTGTGCCGATCGAGGATGCTGATCCCCAAACCTGATTTGCGGCCGTGGCTTTCAAGGCTCTCGGTGTACTCGATTGCGTAGCGACCATCTGACATCGTCGCCAAGCGGTCGTTTGCCGCCGCTAGGACGTCTTTGAAACGCGAGACCAACACGTACGTTGGCAACGGCATTCGAAGCAGGTTCTCCGGCGAAGTTGCGTTCACGATGTCAGCGAGTCGGATCGCGTCTTGAGTCTGTTCAATAGTTGAGCGCGCGCCTTCGAGCGCTTCGAGGAGCGACTCTTGCGCGCGGGTGGCGGCTTCACATCGGTTCTGGTGCAACCCGACTTCTTGGGTCGCGATCGAATGAGCTGCCTCGTGTTCAGCGAGGGCCTCGCTCAAGGGCGTCAACTCGGTGACGACAGGCTCAGGTCCGAGTGCTGCGAACTCGGGTCCGGCCAACGACTGCGTGACGAATTGGTGCTCCGCCTCGTAGATTTCGATCTCACGATTGAGGGCGGGTAGTTCGCCACTCGCTTGGAGGCAGACCACAAACTCGGCCGCATCAGAGAGCGGAGACTCGGCAAGTTGTTGTTCCCACGCAGCCCTGTGACGGGCGACAGCTTCCGTCTGGGAATGCGCGAGCGACCCGGCGGAGGAAAGGTCTCGCAGGCGTTTGATCAATTGATCAAGATGCTCGATCCGCGCGGAGACAGTCGGAAACTCTCCCCGCGCGATCTCGATCTCTGCGGAAGCGGCTTCGACCTGACTGCGGACGGACTGCTGTTGCTCTTCAGCCGTTGCCATCTCCTTGAGCGCCATGGCGTGTTCGCGAACGAGCTCGTCTGCTCGGCGTTCAATGTGGTCGAGTTCAACACGCTGGTCGACAAGCACGGCCTGCTGCTCAAGAGCCAGAGCGTGTGCGGCTTTCGCTTCGGTCAAAGAACGTTCACATTCTGCGACGGAGGCACCATCCGTCTTCGCGAGAAATGCGGCAAGTTCAGTTCGTCTAGCCGCAAGTGCATTTGCGACGGCTTCCAACTGGTCGAACGCGGTGCTCGCTGCACGGTGGGCCTCCTCGACCGCCGCTTGGTCCACATGATCGGCAGCCGATTCGGCGGGCGCCGGGTGCGTGGTTGATCCGCATACGGGGCACGGTTCATCGGGTACGAGTGCGTTCGCGAGTTCCGAAGCGATGCCATCGATTCGGGCGCGTTGCACGGCAGAACGGTGTGTCTCTGCTTTGCGAGCTATGACTCGAAGCTCCTCTACGTGGATCGCCTCGGCATCAACGACTTGCTGCAGCGCAGTCGCCGCTTGTGCATTGACCAGTCGAGCCTCGGCAGCCGTTCGTCGTTCATCGAGGAGGTCGAGGTTTGCTGTAGCGGATTGCGCCTCCTGGATCTTCGCCAAACAATCGCGCCTTGAGTCCGGCACCAACGCCAGGCGAGCCGTCAACTTCCGGCCATGTTCAGCGGCACTCTCGCGCCTCAAAGCGATGGCGTCGAGGTTAGCCTTCAACTCTTGCTGCCTTTGTGCAGCCGCTGCCGCTGGTGCGAGTTCTCGCATCTCCTTTTCGAGAGTCTCGGCGGCTTCGGCAGGATCCTCAAGCCACTTTGTGTGACCCCCATCGATGAGTGCTTGTCTGAGCGTGACGACCCTTCCGTCAAGGCGTTCGAGCTGCTCAGTCGCGTCGAGAAGGGCTTGGTGGTAAGGGAGCAGCGCAATTGCTGCTGCCAATAGAGTCTGCCGCTGCTTCCGACTCTTCTGGGTAGCTGCGCCATTCGCCAATGCGGAGCTTCTGGCGGCAAGCTCCACAAAGCGGGCGACAAGCTTGTTGTGGTCTTGCCCAAACTGGAGAAGGCGGCGAGCCTCGTTCATCGCCGTCGCTTGCTTGGCCAGGACTGAACGTGACTGGTCGTACGCAACCTTCGCCTCAGCAACAATTCCTGCCGTCAACGCAGGCAAGTCAGCGACGGCTGCTGCGCGAACCGCGTCCGCTGATTGGTCCGAAAGTTCAGCGGCAGTGACAAATACGGTGATCGCCTGGTCAAGTTGCGATTGCGCCTTCGACCGCGTCAGCTGTGCCTCGCGCCGACGCTGTTCTAGGTCTAGAGACATCGCGTTGTAGAGCTCAGTACCGAACAGCCGCTGGAGGAGAGTTTGGCGTTCTGTCGGACTCGCACGAAGGAAAGCGGCGAATTCGCCCTGCGGCAACAACACTGTCTGGACGAACTGTGCCCTCGTTAGTCCAATGGCTTTGAGTAACTCTGCGTCTGCTTCGCCGCTGCGCGAACTCAGGACCGTTCCGACCACGTCATCAGGGCTCGATAGGCGCCACACCGTGACCGCCGACTTTTGCACCGTTGTGCCGGAACCGGACTTCTTTGGGCGTTCGTATGAGGGGTTGCGCCGGACCCGATAGATGCCCCTGTTGACTTCGAACACGAGGTCAACGAAGGAGTCTTCTCCGAGTGCGGCTCGGTCCGATCGCATTCGATCAGTACTTGCGGCACTCGTAGCCAAACTGCCATAGAGGGCGAACACGATTGCATCGAGCACCGTGGATTTGCCCGCGCCAGTTGGCCCTTCGAGGAGGAATAGACCCGCCTTCGACAGAGTCGCAAAGTCCACCGTCGATTCTCCAACGAATGGACCGATGTTCGACATCGTCAGCGAATGAAGGTACATCAGCTATCGAGTCGATTCCGAGCTGACTCGTACACATCGCGCAGCACTGTTGCTTCGCTGTCGGTGGTTGGCCGATTGGTCACCGCGAGCACGAATTCACTAGCGATTTCAGTTGGGGCTCTGGCCACAAGCGCATCCGATTGAACACCGATTGTGGCGGGTGGATTCGTAGGTCGGTGCAGGATTGAAAGGGCGTGTGGGTACGCCGCTCGGACACGGTTCGTCAAGTCGATTGGTCGTGCATCGTCGGTCACCACAACTTGGGCCCACGCATTCGAATGTTCCGTCTGGTTGGCTTCGCTGAGTACCTCGTCTAACGATCCGGTCAGGACCACCATTGGCCTCGGTTGGATGATTGGGACCTCATCGATGACGCACGCGCCAGACCCATCGACGTCGACGACCGTCACCGACTTCGCATGTTGCGCTTCTGAAAACGAGTAACGCAAAGGTGACCCGCTGTACCTGATCACAGTGTTGTCGGGTCCGCGTATCTCCTGTGGCCCATGGAGGTGGCCAAGAGCGACATAGTCGATCCCGGAGAAGATCGTTGCGTTGACGTCCTCTACGCCCCCGACGCTGATATCGCGCTCGGAATCGCTTTCGCGAGCGCCGGTGACGAATGCGTGGGCGATCACAATGGACGTCGTTGGCGGCGTTGCCTCACTCGCTAGGTTCGCGCGGACACGTTCCAACGCGGCACCCAAGACCGCCTCGTGTGATCGTGGTAGAGGTTCGTCGCCGGTTTTGAGCGCTTCTCGCGCTTGGTCGGGAAGTAGGAACGGGATCGGGAAGATTCGAGCAGTTTCGTCGCCGATCGCCACGTCAATTCCGTTGCCCACCGACTCGACGCTGGTCGCGATGTGTATCCCTTGCCGGAATAGTTCGGCGCCGTAGCCCAATCGCACCGCGGAATCATGGTTGCCAGAGATCACGATCACGACGCAGTGTTCCGCTAGTTGCTGCAAGGTCGCCACAAACAGGCTGACAGCCTCAACAGGGGGAACAGCACGGTCAAATACGTCGCCCGCCACGATTGTGACGTCGACACGTTGGGACCGGGCGATCTCGACGATTTGCTGCATCGCACCCGCCTGAGCAGCGTGCAAATCTTGCTGATGCAACGAACGGCCTAGATGCCAATCGCTGGTATGCAATATGCGCATGTTGAAGAAACTAGGTCGCGTATCCGACATTTTGGGCGTCCCGCGCCGTAGCGTAGGCGGAATGAAGCACCCAATCGCAAGTGCCGTTGATACACGTCTCGCAGAATCCCTTCACCGGATCGAATCCCAGATCGACTATCGACCTATGAAGGTTGCTGCGTGGGGGATTGCGGGTGCCTCAGTCCTTGGTGCTGTGGCCGCCGGGTTTGGTGCGATCGCCGCGATCGCAGGCGCCTACGCCGCCGTGAAGACGGCGATTCGCGTAAGCCATGAAGGCCGCGAATTGGCGCAGCCTGAAGACACTCGTCAGGTCAGCGCAGGCAGCGGCGAATCAGTCATCTCGCTCAACGACTGAAGCACTCTCCGGCATGGGCGGGTTTGGCCCACCCGTTCTTCTGCGGCCGGAGATCTGCGTTAGGCGGCGTCGGGCGAATGCGCGTCTTGCAATGCGAGCGCGGCGTTGATGAGTCCGACGTGCGAGAAAGCTTGCGGCATATTCCCGAGCATCCGGTGGTGGACGGTGTCGTACTCCTCGCTAAGGAGTCCAACATCGTTGCGGATGTCCAGGAGTCGGTCGAACAGCATCTGAGCCTTCTGCACCTCACCGATCATGGCGAGGCACTCAACGAGCCAGAACGAACACATGATGAAGGTGCCTTCTTCGCCGGTGAGACCGTCGTCGGTCGCGTCTGCGCGGTACCTGAGGATCAGTCCGTTCTTGTCCAGGTCCTGCTCAACCGCATGGACAGTGTTGATGATTCGCTCATCGTCCGCCGGTAGGAAACCAACCTGCGGAATCACCAACAGCGAGGCATCCATTTCTTTCGAACCGTAGTACTGGGTGAAGCAGTTGCGCTTCGGATCCACACCGTGCTTCAACACATCTGCGTGGATTTTGTCAGCGAGTGCCTGCCAGTGGTCAGCGTCGCCGGAGAGGCCGTGATCTTTGATGCCGCGAATCGTCCGATCGATCGCAACCCACGCCATGACCTTGGAGTGGGTGAAGTGTTTGCGGCCGCCGCGGACTTCCCAGATTCCATCGTCGGGTTCTTCCCAGTGCTTCTCCACGAAGTCGGCGAACTGTAGTTGCAGACTCCAGGCTTCTTCGTTCGCGTCGATGCCCTTGCTGCGCCCGTATTCTTGGGCATCCATCACTTCGCCGTACACGTCGAGTTGGAACTGATCTGACGCCGCATTTCCGATCCGAACGGGGCGAGAGTTCTCGTAGCCTGGCAGCCAGTCGACTTCGGTCTCGGTGAGACGTCGTTCGCCACTGATCCCGTACATGATTTGCATCTGCGACGGGTCACCTGCGATTGCGCGAATTAGCCAGTCACGGAAGGACTGGGCTTCTTCGAGGTAGCCACAGCGGTTCAGCGCTTCCAACGTGACGGATGAGTCGCGTAGCCAGCAGTATCGATAGTCCCAGTTGCGTTCGCCGCCGATCTGTTCCGGCAACGAAGTCGTGGCTGCCGCAACGACGCCGCCACTGGGCCAATACGTCAGGGACTTTAAGGTGATGAGCGAGCGCATGACGGCATCACGAGCTTTGCCCTCGTAGGTGCATTGTTCACTCCACTTGCGCCAGAACGCGGTGGTTTCTTCAAGTGCATCGAGGTGCTCGGAGGCCGGCGGAATCTCCTCCCATGATCGGTGCCACACAATCTGGAACACGTAGCGCTCGTCCGTGCGGACCGTGAGGTCGCACTTCACCGAGTGGTCGTCCAACGTCACCTCGGTTGGACTGACGACAACAACGCCGTCGGGTCCAGCGAGTGCGTGTATTCCCTCGTCCAACTTACGGACGAAGGGCTTACTGCGGCCGTAGTCAAACCGCAGCGACAAATCAGAGGACACATCGACAGCACCCTCAAGGCCTTCAACAATTCTGATGATCTCCGGGAGATGGTGATCGGTGTTCTCTCGAATTGGCATGAAGTCAGTGACACGGATGATCCCGGAGTCGCAGGAGATCTCTGTCTCCAGTACCAGGGTGTCGGGGCGGTACCGGCGGGATACGGCTTCGACCTTGCCTGTCGGCGCGATCGTCCAGTGCCCGTTGCTTTCGTCTCCAAGTAGGGCTGCGAAGCAGGCTTCGTCATCGAAGTGAGGAAGGCACAGCCAATCGATAGAGCCCAACTTAGACACAAGCGCGACGGTGTGAAGATCGCCAATGACGGCGTAGCTCTCGATTGGTTTGCTCATAGCGCCATGTTGGCGCACGGATGTTCGCGATGCACTCTGGCACTGATCCTAGTGAGGGTCCGCTGGTGGGCTGGCGGCTGACGATGAGGGAGCCGCGGATCCTCCCCGAGCGAGTCGCTCAACCGGAATTCTTGAGTTGCCGTTCGATATCGAGCTGCGTTTGTGGGTCTGCTGCCGCGGCAATCGAGCCATCGGATTTGCGCGGCCCCGGTGCCCGGCGAAACGAAAACGGTTCGCTTGGTCGTCCAGGTTGCACGAACCAGCACTCACCTGAGCGATTCGAGGCGAGTACATCTAGGTAGACGTCAACTACTTCTTCTACGCTTAGGAGGGGGACCCCTGCGTCCACGAGTCCCTGGCGCATCTCGCCGAGGATACGAGTGTCGGCGAAGGCGGGACAGATTGCGTTTGTCCGGATGTTGTCGGCGACGCTTGCGAGGCCGAATGAGCGCACCAGTCCAACGACGGCGTTCTTGTTTGTTGCGTAGATCGGATCGAATGGTGTCGGTGCGATACCAGCCATGCTTGCGGTGACAACGATGTCGCCGCCGCCGTTGCGCTTTAGGGCGGGCAACGACGCAGCAACGCCATATACGACTCCATCGAGATTGATGGCCATTGTGCGCCGGTACTTTGCCGGGTCGAAATCTTCTCCAAGCCCGATGCCACTCGTGACTCCGGCGTTCAAGATGACGATGTCGAGGCCACCACCGGAGTCGGTCGCAACCTCGACGGCATGCTGGTTCGCCTCGAAGTCGGTGACGTCAGTCTTGACAAACGTTGCACCAATCTCGTTGGCCAGAGCCTTACCGCGGTCGGCATCAATATCGGCGATCGTGACGATGCCTGCGGCTTGAACGAATCGGCGTGCAAGCCCCTCGCCGAAGCCGTTCGAACCGCCGGTAATGAGGATCGACTTGTCGCGAATCAACTCTTCGTGCACTTGATCCATACCTATGCATTCACAAGATTGAAGAACAATGCTGCGAGTGCGCCACCGATGATGGGTCCAGTAATCGCAATCCAGGCGTATCCCCAGTTGGAGCTGCCTTTGCCCTTGATCGGAAGCAGCCAGTAGGCGAAGCGCGGCCCAAAGTCTCGGGCAGGGTTGATCGCATACCCCGTCGCGCCTCCTAGCGAAGCTCCGACAGCGATCACCGTAAACGCAACACCCGCGTAGCCCAATGCGGCGTTTCCGAACTCTGGCGGGCTATCGCCTGTGCCTGCAATGAACGGTGAACTAGCGAGTACCCAGTAGACGAGCACAAACGTCGCGATGGCCTCGGATAGGAGGTTCCAGCCAACAGCAGGGACTGACGCCGAGGTGTAAAACAGTCCACCAGTAGAGGTGTTGTCTTCGTTGGTGTCGAACTGCTTCTTGTAGAGCAGATAGGCCAGTACTGCACCGAACATCGCGCCGAGTACCTGGGCGGTGATGTAAATGGGGACCGTGTCCCAATCCTGGGAACTTGAATCTGACATTGCCAGGCCGATCGTCACTGCAGGGTTGAGTTGCGCGCCGCTCTTCCACGCGACGCTAGCTCCCACAAAGACTGCGAAGCCCCACCCGAAGCTGGTCAACAACCAGTTGGGGCCGTTGCCGAACGACTTCTT
>CAUJEJ010000193.1 GCA_963169255.1 Actinomycetota bacterium
TACTCCCTGCTTGGCAGAGAAAGACGCCGCTGCGCTGGGTGGCTTCGCAAAGGAGAATGACGGCGCCGCGAGCAGGGCAATGCCGAAGAGCGCCGCGCTAACGCCTGCCGTTGTTTTGGTGGGCAACATAACGCTCAGCGGGTTCACGGAATCACTATTGACGAGACGGGCATTGATTCCTACTACCCCACCCAGTAGTGGGTCAGCGTGTCGAATCCGCAGTTTTCGCACCGCCACCGACCGGAAGTAAGTAAGTACTATGGTGCATAGTATTCTCGCATCCATGTCGCCGATTGGTTCCCTGCTTCATGAGTCCCTCTTCACCGCGCTCGGTTCACTCCCGGCGGGCGGGCGCGCGCTCACCGGAAGGTTTATCTTCCAGAGTCGCTATCGGCTCGCCACCGATCCGTGGGATTACCGCACGAGACTGGATGAGCATCGCCGGATTCAGTCGATTGTCGCGGTGGCGGCGAGGCATAGCCGCCCTACAAAGATCCTGGAACTCGGGTGCGCAGAAGGCGAACTAACGCGTGCGTTGGCTCGGGAGTTTCCCCAGGCGTCGACTGTTGGAGTAGATATTTCAGCTACAGCGATTGAGCGAGCGAAGGCACAAGACCGCTACGGAACCGCGTTTCACGTTGCGGATGCGCGCACCTGGAACCATGACCGCTGTGAGACAGCTGACCTCATCGTTGTGTGCGACCTGCTCTACTACCTCGGATCGACCCGGCAGCAGCGTCGCTTCGGAGCTCAGCTCAGGTCGTGGCTAAGACCCGGCGGGGTCCTAGTCCTCGGCCATGGCGCCGACCGAGCCGACGACCTGCACGAAAGCTGCGGTAGCAGCGGTGGCTTGATCCCGCTTGAAGATGCGAGCACCAACCGTGGCTCCTACCGACTTGCCGTCTACCGGTCCGCTCCTGCGGTCCACCGGATTGCCAGCCTCGTGGGTGAGCCGACTTGAACCGGTCTGCGATGTTGGTTAGTTCGCGGACCCGCTGGACGTCAGATCGGCGCTCGCCAAAGTCGTGTATGACTTTGATGCAGTGACCGTCCGCCATCGAACCTGCAGGCGTTCCGAACCTCGGTCTTTTGGCAACGGTGGGAGTTGTGTCGGGCCCTGGCCATCGCCATCAACTGATCATCGCTCCGTGAGGTGTGCTGGGCTCTTGGCCGGGCAGGCGGACCGCGTTGGAAGTCGTCTTTCCGATGAAATCGTCGCGCCCTCACTGCGCTCTGACCAGCGGTCTTTTCAGGTGGAGACTCGGGACTTCATCCGGGAGCCGCCGCTACATTCAAGATCCATCTGGGCCATCTGTCATAGATGACATCTAGGTGACATCTTCCATGGAAGATGCAAGATCATTCTGGATCCTACAGCAACCCGGTCAAATAGGACTGCACTCTATCGAGAGCCCCTCGTCGATAAAGTAGGCCGAATCTCGACAGGGGAGTTACTCGTGAGCCATATCTACGAAGCGCGAGTAGTGACCTTGGAACGCAACGGTGATCGTCTTCGTCGGGCCGTTGCGGTGCTTGGCGATGATGAAGTCAGCTTCACCCGGACGGTTATCCCGGTCATATGCGTCCTCGCGATGCAGCAGCATCACCATGTCCGCATCCTGTTCGAGCGAGCCACTCTCGCGAAGATCACTGATCATGGGCTTCTTGTCGGTGCGTTGCTCTGGACCACGGTTCAGCTGACTGATCGCCACGACGGGAACCTCAAGTTCCTTGGCGAGCAGCTTGAGCGAACGGGAGAACTCCGAGACCTCTTGCTGGCGACTCTCGACCTTCTTACCGCTTGTCATCAACTGCAAGTAGTCGACCACAACAAGGCGCAAGTCGTGGCGTTGCTTGAGTCGGCGGCACTTGGCGCGGATCTCCATGAGCGTCAAGTTCGGTGAGTCGTCGATGAAGAGCGGCGCACTCGAGAGCTCGCTTTGCGTCTGCGCGATCCTCATCCACTCCTGATCGGACAGCCCGCCATTGCGAAGGTGCTGAAGCGAAACCTTCGCTTCAGCGGAAAGCAGTCGCATCACGATCTCGTTGCGGCCCATTTCGAGCGAGAAGATCGCGCTCGTCAGGCCGTTCTTGATACTGGCGGACCGGGCAAAGTCCAGACCCACGGTGGACTTACCCATGGCCGGTCGCGCAGCCACGATGATCATCTGGCCTGGGTGCAGACCATTCGTGAGGTCATCGAAGTCAGTGAAGCCCGTCGGAACACCCACCAACTGACCGCCACGCGAATCGATCGCCTCGATCTCTTCGATCGCGCCTTGCATGAGGTTCTCGAGCGGCTGGTAGTCCTCAACGGAACGCTCGCCGGTGACCTCATAGATCTCGGCCTGCGCGCGATCAACGAGTTGATCAACCTCGCCCTCGGCCGCGTACCCCATCTGCGCGATTCGGGTGCCAGCCTGCACGAGCCGGCGGAGCACTGCCTGCTCGGTGACGATACGCGCGTAGTACCCGGCGTTGGCAGCAATCGGGACGCTTGCAGTCAGTGTGTGCAGGTAGGGCGCGCCGCCGACTCGCAACAGGTTCCCGGCCTTGGCCAGGTAGTCAGCGACGGTGACCGCGTCAACTGGCTCGTTTCTCCCGTAAAGATCGATCGCGGCCGAGAAGATCTCTTGGTGTGCGGGCTTGTAGAAGTCGATCTCGCGAACGGATTCGACGACTTCGGCGATCGCATCCTTACTCAACAAAATCGCTCCGAGCACGCACTGCTCAGCGGCGAGGTCTTGCGGAGGTGTGCGTTCGGACGGCGTGGAACGGACGTCGGTGACGCCAGAGCCGGAAATATCGGCAATGCTCACGGGACCTCCACGAAGAATCAGAACTGGTGCCTGCCACAAATTGCTCGGCTGCAGGAGTCATTCCTACCGTGGGGGTCTGACCTTTGTCGCCCACTCGCCACAACTCGCCGGAGTCTCGTCCAAGGCAGCTGTGGACCCACCTGTGGAAGATCTGTGGAGGCCACGCGTGGCGCCATCCACAGTGTTGGGGACAAGTTGGGGATAGGGCCGTGACGGTCGTCTCAATTGGCCCTCTGACCTGCGCAAACGCAGTATCAACACTGTGGGTGAAAAATACTTTCGAAGGTCACGGGCAGGTAAGGGGATGGTGAACGACTGTCAAACCGCTGAACGGGTCAGTGGGTCGCGCAAGAGGTCCGCGTGGCCTCTAGCCTGACGACATGTCCGACTCCACACCCCAATATCGAATAGCTGTCGTGTGCCTCGGGAACATCTGCCGATCCCCGATTGCCGAGAAGGTGCTCGCCGCCCGTTTGCAGCGCGCCGGACTCGGGCACCTCGTTGAGGTCGAGTCAGCCGGAACGGCAGGCTGGCACGCAGGGGAGTCAGCCGATCGCCGCAGTGAGGTGGCTCTGCAGCGCGCCGGGTACGACTATGGCCACACGGCGGCCCAGTTCACCGCGGCGGACTTCGAACGCTTTGATCTGGTGCTCGGCATGGACTACGACAACGTGCGCGATCTACGCGGTATTGCGCCGGACACGCTGCTCGCCGGCAACGTACGCATCTTCCGGTCTTTCGACCCCGCGCTGATGCACTTACCAGAGGACGATCCCGCGCTTGAAACCCCTGATCCGTATTACGGCACCCAGGCAGACTTCGATGCGGTGGTCGCGATGGTTGAACCTGCGGCCGACGGCATCATCGACCACGTGCGACTCGAGCTCTAGCGGTTGACGTCTGGCACGTAGCCGACCGACCAGCGGGCGGCCTTCGCCCAACGGTTGACCTTCTTCGTGTTTACCGATGCGGTGAGTTCGATGGTGAGTGCCGCACCGGCCTGGGTCGTGTTGAACCAGCCCGTCAGCGTGCCCGTGCATTCGCCGTCGCAGTTGAACGGTTTGACGGGCAGCTTCATCCGCTTAGCCAAACCCTTGGTCAGACCAGCATTCTTCTGGCGGTAGCTGTCTACCCCGTTTCCGTGCTGGTGATAGATCAAAACAACGTCAGGCTTCACTGACTCCAGGAACGAGATGTACGCCCGGGTCTCGGGTTCTGACGCGGCGGACGGCCCTGGATAGTAGACAGGCGCCCGTGCTTTGGCTGCCCAGATGTGGGTGCCATTGCGGTTGAGATCGACCTTGCGAGCGTTACCTCGCTGATTGATGCGCGACCCATCCGGGTTGAGATTGCGGATCACCCAAAGCGCTGTTCCAGCGGGTGCGCCAAGCGCCTCGATCCGCTTCGCAACGGGGATCCCACCACGTTCGGTGCCGTGCATCGAACCGATAACCACGCCGACCTTCGTCGCAGCTGGTGAGCCGTACAGCCGAGCCACGAGTTTGCGGCCTTGTACGGAGTACCCGATTGTCCGCTTTGCGATCGGGCCGGTGGTGCGAGGTTGCGGTGTCGGTTCGCCACCGGACTCAGCTTCAGCAAGCGGCGGCACCGCCGCCAAGATGAAGTTCGCCTGGGCACCGTGTGATGCGGCTGCCGGCGTTGCAGCGCCGACGAGACTGCCGGCCAGCAGGACTGGGCCAACGACAAAACCCACGCCACCCCGACGTATGGATCCGGGCAGCATGGGCTTTGTCTCGATCATGGCCTAACTCTAGGCGGCAACCACATCGATCGTGACTGCTGCCGAGACATCTTCGTGAAGTTTCACCTGAACCTTGTGCTTTCCAGCCGTCTTGATCGGCGCTGCGAGGGTGATCGCACGCTTCTCAAGCAGCGGTCCGCCGCTCGCGCGAACAGCATCGGCGATGTCGCCTACGTTGATCGAGCCGAACAGCTTGTTGTTCGCACCAACACGTGCAGGCAGGCTCACGGCAAGTGCTTCAAGCTGCTGCTTCACTTCGTTCGCGTGAGCCGCATCGCGGATCGCACGGGCGTCACGCGCACGCTTGATCTGGGTGATCTGCTTCTCAGCACCCTTTGACCAAGCAAATGCCAGGTTGCGGGGGACGAGGAAGTTACGACCGTAGCCGTCCTTGACGTCAACGATGTCTCCCGGTGCTCCGAGGCCATCGACTTCCTGGGTAAGAATCAGTTTCATCTTTGTGTCCTATCCGATTCGCCGCGGCGCTTAGCGGGCGGTCGAGGTGTAGGGGAGCATCGCCATTTCACGGGCGTTCTTGACGGCCGTGGCGATGTCTCGCTGGTGCTGCGTGCAGTTGCCGGTCACTCGGCGAGCGCGGATCTTGCCACGGTCCGAGATGTACTTACGCAGGAGGTTGAGGTCCTTGTAGTCGATGTGATCGACTTCTTCACGGCAGAAGCCGCAGGCCTTCTTCTTCATTGGGCGGGGTGGTGGTTTTGGCATGTTTCACAAACTCCGAAATTCGTCTACGTGATGGTGGATTTAGAAGGGCGGTTCTTCCGCAGCAGCTGGACCACTGGCCCACGGGTCGTCGTTGCCGGTGCTACGGCCGGTGGAGCCGGAATCGAATCCGCCACCTCCGCCGCCACCAGAACGGTTGACCTTCGAGACCTTCGCCGTGGCGTTACGAAGGGCTGGGCCCACGTCTTCCACGTCGATTTCAAACACGGTGCGCTTTTCACCGTTGTTGGTCTCGTATGAACGCTGCTTGAGGCGACCGCTAACGATCACTCGCGTTCCCTTGGTGAGCGACTCCGCGACGTTCTCGGCGTATTGACGCCAGACCGAGCACGACAGGAACAGCGATTCGCCGTCCTTCCACTCGTTGGTCTGCTTGTCGAATGCGCGAGGCGTCGAGGCAACACGGAAGTTTGCAACAGCAACTCCGCTTGCGGTGAATCGCAGTTCCGGGTCGTCGACCAGGTTTCCAACGATCGTGATGGTGGTTTCACCAGCCATGATGTTTTGTCCTTTCGCCGCGGCTTTGCCGCGAGTTTGTCGTCGACCACGCAACGCGGGGACGAGAGAGATGTAGGTGGCGGGTTACGCCAAGGAACTAGGCGGCTTCTTCTTTCTTCTTCTTTTCCGCTGCCCGGACAACCTTGGTACGTAGCACTGCCTCATTGAGGTTCAGCTGGCGATCGAGTTCCTTGACGGTCTCGATCTTGCAGTTGAGGTCGATGACGACGTAGATGCCGTCTGACTTCTTGTTGATTTCGTATGCGAGCCGACGACGGCCCCAAATTTCAACGTTGTCGACGGTTCCGCCATCGTTGCGGACGACGTTCAAAAACGTCTCCAGGCTTGGCTGAACAGTTCGCTCTTCTAGATCCGGGTCAAGAATGACCATCACTTCATACTTACGCATGCTTCAGACCACCTCCTCTGGGCTTGATCGGCTACGGACGATCCGTAGCAGGAGGTCTCACATGTTCGTTGCGCAACATCCGCTAGCTCATGGCGCTGCAACAACGTCCCCCAAGGGTACCCCTACCCAGCGCAAGCCCGCACCCGCTATCCACAGATGCGGTGGGTGACGCCGGTCTCCGTGGCCAGATCGCCCGTTCTACGCCTCAGCTCGGCTCAATTACGCGCCGAGGCGTGTGCGAAGCAGCTCGATATCGTTGGCGATCCCGGCGGACGGGGTTTCGCAGATCACTGACGAGCCGGCCGTGGCAATGCAGTCGACCAATGAATCAACCGTGATCGTGCCGTCGCCGAAGTTGGCATGGCGGTCACGCCCGGAATCGAACCCGCCTTGGGAATCGTTCGCGTGGACCAAGTCGATCCGGCCGGTGATCGCCAGGATCTTCTCCGCAGCCTCCGGCATCTCGATCCCGCCAGCCCACGCGTGGCACGTGTCGAGGCAGAAACCCGCGTCGAAGCCGTCGAGCGCATCCCACAGTCGCGCGATGGACTCCAAGCGTCGCGCCATGGAGTTGTTCCCCCCGGCGGTGTTCTCAATGAAGACCGGAACCTCAAGGTCCATCCGCTCAAAGGTCTTGCGCCAGTTGTCGTAGCCGAGCTGCGGATCGTCGTCCTTCGTCACGTGCCCGCCATGGACGATGACCCCAGCCGCACCAATCTCGGCGGCAGCCGAGACTTGCTGCTGCAGAATCTTCCGGCTCGGAATCCTGATCCTGTTGTTGCTCGTGGCGACGTTGATGACATACGGGGAGTGGATATAGATGCGCACACCGGCCTCTTCGGCTTGGGCCTTCAGCCCGGCCGCGCCTTCGGGATGCGGGAACTCCGGGCCCTTCCACCCCTGCGGATCGCCCAGAAAGAACTGCACGCAGTCCGCGCCAATCGCGGCGGCTTGGCCGATCGGATCATCTTGGCCCACATGTCCGCCGAAAAGGCGGGGAAGATCAGTCACGAAGCAGAGCCTACGTGCCCGGAATTGGGGCCCGGGCAGTCGCCATCGGCCCATCAAGCCAACCACCGAGTGGAAGTCGCTAGCGCCGCACTGCCCATGGCCGACATAGGCTGCGCAGGTGCCTTTGACCGTCAAAGAAATTTCACCAGCCGAACACCTTGCGTTCGTCCAGCAACTCCCGAGCGCATCTTTCTTACAGGTGCCGTCTTGGGCTGGGGTGAAGGCCGAGTGGGGACACCGCAATCTGGGGTGGTTTGACGGCACAGAACTCATCGGAGTCGGTCTCGTCCTGACTCGCCAGATCCCGCGGCTAAAGAACTTCCTCGCATACCTTCCGGAAGGCCCTGCGCTGCCCTGGAATGCAAGCGCCGACCGATCAGTCCAGGACCTATTGCCACCGATGCTGGCGTATCTGAAGTCAATCGGTGCGTTCATGGTGAAGATGGGGCCGACTGTCCCCGTCCGGTCATGGTCAGCGGCAACGCTTAAAGCTGCGATTGCCGAGGGCACCGCTGGTCGCCTCCGCGATGTCGCACCCGACGAGACGTTCGCCGATGGACTTACCTTGATCGACCAGTTGCGCGGATCCGGCTGGACGCAGCAGGCCGACACCGGCGCTGGGTTTGGCGACGTCCAGCCGCGCTACGTATTCCAAATCCCGCTTGCTGGGCGGACAGCCGACGACGTGTTCGCAGGGTTCAACCAACTGTGGCGCCGCAACGTCCGCAAAGCCGAGAAGCTCGGGGTCACCGTCGAACGAAGCGACCGCGCTGGGCTAGCTCAGTTCCACCCGATCTACGTGGAGACTGCCCACCGAGACGGGTTCGTTCCTCGTGGCCTTGAGTACTTCGAGCGCATGTGGGATGCCATGACGGCGGAGGATCCCGACCGCATCCGCCTCTACCTCGCCCATCACGACGGCGTAGCGCTGGCGGGGACAACGATGGTGACCGTAGGCAGCCACGCGTGGTACTCCTACGGCGCCTCCGCTGACGCCGGGCGCGAGGTCCGACCGTCGAATGCGATCCAGTGGCAGATGATCAAGGACTCGATCGAAGACGGCGACGCGGTGTACGACATGCGCGGCATCAGCGACACGTTGGACGAGTCCGATCCACTGTTCGGCTTGATTCGCTTCAAACTCGGGACCGGCGGTCAAGCGGTCGAATACGTTGGCGAATGGGACTACGCCTTGCGTCCGTCACTGACCAAGGCATTCGACCTATACATGCGCCGCGGGGAAATCAAAAAGTCCGTCAAGAACCTCGTGCCAAAGAAGGGGGGATAGCCACATGACCTTCACACTTCACGTCGATGGACCGCGGTGGCGCCGACACTTGGCGACCGTCCGCGATGACGTCCGCGAAGCGCTCCACAATGGGAAGGCCGGAGCCAGATTCGGCGACATCGTGCCTGTCGCTAAAGGCAACGGGTACGGGTTCGGCATCGCCAACTTGGCAGTTGAATCGACCCGGCTCGGGCTCGACCGCATCGCTGTAGGAACCCCTCACGAAGCTGCTGTCGCCGCGACGTACTTCAAGGCGCAAATCCTGGTCATGCAGCCGTGGGACCCACGCGATACCAATGCCAAAGAGGTCTGGGACTTCATCGAGACGCGTGACTTCGCTTCCCGAATCGTGCGTACGGTTGCCAGCGTTGAGGCACTCCACGAGCTCGCAACTGTGGGCCTCGGGACGGCGTCGCCGGAACGCCCGATTCAGATCGTGATCGAGGGCCTCACCTCAATGCGGCGCTTCGGTCTGGCCGAACCAGACCTCGACGCACTGCTTGCCGATGACGCAGTGCGCGAAGCACTGCGAACCCGCCGAATCGAACTCCTCGGGCTCGCTTTGCACCTGCCACTCGCCCAACCATTGGCACCCCACGTCGAGACGCTCGAGACCGAGTTCCACGACACCAACGTCACCCCGACCCTGGCCAGTGACGCCAGCGGACGGGTGAAGGAGGCGTGGTCCTGGACGCTGACCTGGATCCGTGCGCTCGGTGCCCTCGAAGACGCCGGATGCATGCTGACCGACGATTCCGCCGCCGTGTGGGCCTCGCACCTCGACGACAAAGAGTTGCGGCAGTTGCGTGAGGCA
>CAUJEJ010000194.1 GCA_963169255.1 Actinomycetota bacterium
CGATCGAGTTCACGGATCGCAACCGTCGCATCAGCAAGCGACCAACCGCCGTTCGCGTCGACGCGAATCCGCGGGTTCGGCACAGCGGCGGACTGCTGAGCAGACCGCACAGCCTCCACTCTTGCAACGTCGTCGTCGAGGGTTTGGCCGACCTCCGCGACCTTGATCTTGACGGTTCGACAGCCATCACCAACAAAGCCGCGATACGCCATCGCGGCGGCATCGTGCGGCGCTAGCGCGGGGATGATCGCATTGACCGGGACCTCCCCGCGCCGGGAGTCGGGCCAACTGCCATATGCGGCCTCAACCGCACTGGCCAACCAGCGCGCGCAAGTCTCGTCGTCGTATTCCAAAAAGGGTGCAAACTCGCCGAATCCGCTCGGGCCCGCAAGGATCACACCCTCACGATGAGTGACTCCCCGGAATGGCTTCGCCAGCGGCAACGCAAAGGGTGTTGCGTTCGCCAGTACCTCGGCGAGTTTGCGGTCAGTCACGGCCGCTTCGGGAACTGACCAAAGTTCGGCTCACGCTTCTCTTTGTATGCGTCGCGACCTTCTTGGGCTTCTTCGGTCATGTAGAAGAGCAGCGTTGCATCACCGGCGAGCTGCTGAACGCCGGCAAGTCCGTCGTCGGCAGCGTTGTGCGACGCCTTCAACATTCGCAGCGCAAGCGGTGATTCCGCGAGCATCTGTTTGCACCATGCGACGGTCTCTTTCTCAAGCTCTGCGAGTGGGACGACCTCGTTGACCAAGCCCCAGTCGTAGGCCTGTTCTGCGCCGTACTGGCGACACAACATCCACACCTCGCGTGAGCGCTTCTGACCGATCTGGGCCGCGAGCAGGCCCGAACCGTAGCCACCATCGAAGGATCCGACCTTCGGTCCGGTCTGGCCGAACCGTGCGTTGTCGGCAGCGATCGTCAGGTCGCTGACGATGTGCAGGACGTGGCCGCCACCGATCGCGTAACCGGCAACCATCGCGACGACGGGCTTCGGGGTGCGTCGAATCTGCACCTGGAGATCGAGGACGTTGAGGCGTCCAATCCCCTTCTGTGCAACAGCGTCATCGCCGATGTAGCCATCGTTTCCGCGAATGACTTGGTCGCCGCCGGAGCAGAACGCCCAGTCCCCCTGACCAGTAAAGATGATCACACCCACCGTGTCGTCATCGCGAGCGACGTTGAAAGCGTTCGTCAGTTCGAAGAGGGTCTGCGGCCGGAACGCGTTGCGCTTATGAGGCCGGTTGATGGTGATCTTGGCGATTCCAACGTCGTCACCGGTGGAGACTTCGTAGCGGATATCGGAGTAGTCGCCGCGCTCTTCCCATTGCGCGCCTGGCTCAATTGACGAGTGCGACGGGTCAGTGAATGCCGGGCTGTCAGGTGCTACGACGGGCGGCAGGGAGTACCGGGTGCGGGAATCCATTGGTGAACGAACCTCTCAGGTCGCTTGCTGCGCGGGCGCGCACGGAATGTTGGTCGCTAGGCTAACTCCCGATGAGTGCGCGTGAGTTGACCCGGTTGACTGTCGAGCCCGGCCCGGATGGGGTCTTGGCCCTGGCAGCGGAATTGCCGATGGCGATTAACGGCGAGGGGCCCGCGCTTGCACCGCTGCCTGCTGGCCCTCCGGACTACGTCGATCGGATCGTCGCCGCGGTCCGACCCGACGACCCGAGCGCCCCACTTGAACACAATGACGTTGCCGTCGTCGTGGCAACGTCGGGCTCGATGGGCGAACCTCGCGGAGTGCTGTTGTCCGGGTCGGCGCTGATCGCGAGCGCCAAGGCCAGCGATTCCCGGCTCGGTGGTCCATCGCGTTGGGTGATGGCCCTACCTGCGCACCACGTCGCTGGGCTGCAGGTGCTCGTTCGAGCACACCTCTCCGGCATCCCCCCGATCCCGCTGGATTCCGTCGGCGGAGCAGGACACTTCTCTGCCGTCGAGTTTGCGAATGCCACCCGCGCCGCGCGCGCAATCGCTGACTCCGATGGCGCTCAGCTGCGGACGGCGCTGGTTCCCACTCAATTGGCGCGAATCGTGGAGCTCGGGCCGAGCGCCAGCGATGCGCTCACCGCCTACGACACGATCTTGATCGGCGGGGCCGCTGCGGCTCACGGGCTCATTGCGCGGGCCACCAGCCTGGGCGCGCGAATCGTGACCACCTACGGCATGACCGAGACCGCTGGTGGCTGCGTGTACGACGGGACTCCACTGGCAGGGGTTGCGGTCCGAGTCTCCGACACGGACGCGGACGGGATCGGTCGGATCGAACTGTCCGGACCAACCGTGGCTCGTGGGTACCGGTTGCGACCCGACCTCACTGCTACCGGATTTGGACCCGCTCTGCACCGCACGAGCGACCGCGGGAAGATCGACAAAGACAACCGCCTGGTGGTTGTGGGCCGGATCGACGACGTCGTCCAGGTCGGCGGCATCAACGTGTCCGTGGCCGCAGTCGAGGCTGCAGTTCAAGAACACGCGATGGTTGCCGAAGCCGCAGTCGTTGCTACCGATGACGACCAGTGGGGCTCGAAGGTCACCGCGTTTGTCGTGGCAACAGATGCCGACTCACTGCCCGCGACTCAGCTCGGCGCCTCCATCGTTGAACGTGTCGCGAACGCGCTCGGCGCCGAGTCGCGTCCCCGGGACGTTGTCATTATGTCCAGCCTTCCGACCCTGCCAACCGGCAAAGTCGACCGCGAGCAGTTGCGGACGATTGCTGCTGCCCGCTGATGGCAACCACCGGACAATGGGTGGCGGGCGCGCGCCCAAAGACCCTTCCCGCAGCAATTGTCCCGGTCGCCGTTGGCTCGGCAGTGGCGTACTTCAACGGGTTCGCCGTAGACACTTTTCCGGCCTCGATCCGCATCGAGCTCGCCCTGATCGTCGCTCTTGCGCTGCAGATCGGGGTGAACTACGCCAACGACTACTCCGACGGAATCCGTGGCACTGACGAAGTTCGAGTCGGCCCGGTTCGATTGGTCGGCCAGGGCCTGGCAAAGGCATCGGATGTAAAGAAAGCCGCCCTGCTGTCGTTTCTCATTGCCTGCGTTGCCGGGCTCGCGCTCGTCTTGCTGACGCAGGCCTGGTGGATGCTCATCGTTGGAGTCGCGGCGGTCGCCTCCGCCTGGTTCTACACCGGCGGCCCGCGGCCCTATGGTTACGCCGGGCTAGGCGAAGTATTCGTCTTCGTGTTCTTTGGGCTCGTGGCCGTGGTGGGAACCACCTTCGTCCTGACGATGCAGATTCAACTTGTGGCCGTAATCTTGGCGATTCCTGTGGGGCTACTCGCCTGTGCCCTGCTCGTGACGAACAACCTTCGCGACATTCCAGGCGACACGGTCGTGGGCAAGCACACGCTCGCTGTTCGGATGGGAGATGCCCGCACGCGCGAGGTTTACGGATTCTGCTTGTGGGTGCCGTTCGCCATCGCTGCCGTCGTAGGTCTTGGCGGTGTCGGCTTCATCGATGTGTTCCCACCGGGTGCGCTTGTTGCGGTGGTAGCTGCTCCGATGGCGCTGGTCCCCTGGCGGATGGTCCGCAGCGGCGCAGCTGGCCCCGCACTCATTCCGGTGCTGGTTTGGACCGCGCGAATTCAGCTTGCGTTTGGCCTGCTGCTCACGATCGGAATCGTCGGCAGCAAGCTACTCAACCTGACGTAGCGGAGCCGCTACTTCTTGTCGGTATCGTCGGCGTTCGCTGGGCGCTCATCAAATTCAGCGGCGCTGTCGACGAGGTCATCCTCGGCAGTCTTCGAAGCTTCGATGCGATCGTTCATTCGACGGAAGTACGAACCTGTCCGCTGCCCCACGAGGTCGCGTTGCGGGGCCAACACGATGAACGAAACGATGGCCGAGATGAAGAACGCCAGCACAATGAGCAAGATGTCTCGCGCACCCAGGAGGTAGCAGACTGCACCAGCAACGAGGAGTAGTCCGAATCGCAGCAGGGTGTAGACGAACACCGGGTGTTTCTGAGTGAACGTGCGGGGACCGTCATCCACAACCACGACGTCATCTTCGACGACCTCAAGGTCTGCCGCGGTCGCAGCGTCGGTGACATCGATCGGCGGCGCATCCGTGACGTCGACGTGTGGCGGCGGCGAGCTGGCCTCAGGTGAACCTGGACGTGATTCGGGGTGCGACTGCGACATACCTCCAGAGTACGTCAGGAGAGCTAGAGCGCTTCGGGGTCCGGCGTTGGCGCGGTAGATCTGGCCGCGTCTTGCACAGCGCCATCACCGATGCCGCGAGCCCCAAGGTGGCCCCGAAGTCGACCACCCTGGCAACCCAATGGAGCCCTGCGCCATCGAGTGCCACACCAAGTGGGTCCGCAACGTCAAGCAACGTGTACGACACGAGACCAACCAAGACAAATCCAACGAGGACGTAGAGAACGGTCGCGATTCCAAGCCGAACCCCTTGAGCACGCTGGCGAAGTAGCCCGATCATCCGCGGGCGACATTTGCGGTACCGAACAGGTATTCGACCAACAGATCCCAGCCGAAGATCCAGACGGCCAGGGTGCCCATCGACGTCAGGTTGAGCGGGCCGATCGTTCGCTTGAGGCCGTCAGAATCGGCGTCGGCATCTTCGATGACGACATCGATCAAGTTAGTACTACCAGCCGATTTGACGGCCGCAGGGCCAGCGCTGTTGGGGCCTGGTGTGGACATCTCGTACTCCTAGAACGTCACCGTGGCGTGCAATAGGAGATTGATAGCAACGGTGGCGCAAACGTTGCGCAACCAGAATTCACACGTCAAAAACACGTTCACACGCCGGAAACACGGGGCTTTCCCGCAGGCACCGTCCACGTCGCGTCGACGACGAAGCGCGCCTGCCAGCCTCGCCGCGTACGCTGACGACGTGCTGCGCTTTATTCTGATTCTGATCCCGGTGGCAATCACCATCTACGCGTTGATCGATGCGATCAGCGCGCGCCGTGATGCCGTGCGGAGTTTGCCGAAGTGGCTGTGGATCGTTCTCATCATCATTCTGTGGATCGGCGGCGCAGTGCTGTGGTTCTTCTTTGGCCGACCGAGCCGGAGTCGGGGTGCCGACGGTGCACCCGGGGGCAGCGGGCAGAGCCGACCGCAAGGCCCCGACGATGATGCCGACTTCCTGGCCGACCTTGACTGGCAGAAGCGGAAGAACAAGGGGTCGATCGAGCCAGCTGCGGCGGGAGATCAGGCCGAGGAAGCCGATCAACCGAAGGAAAAGGAAGAGGGCTGAGAGTCCCTCACGAGCGGGGTCGACGAGCCCGCAACACGACGTAGCCAGCTCCCCCAGCAGCCATCAACGCGACCAACAGGATGACGGTTGAGGATGCGCCCCCCGGCTCTTCCTCAACCGGCGCTGAAACCGCTGCCAACAATTCGTCTTGACCGCTCTCGGGACTGCCCTCTTGGGTGACCTGGAGCGCTGGACGTCGCTGCACTTGCGGCCTCGGCCCGGCTGTTGGAAGTTGCTCAACAGGGGTGACTTTGTCGGCGTTCTCGAAACCCCAGTCGTAGCGCACCTTGCTGGCGCGCTCCATCGTTCCGCCGTAGCGCATCAATGCAACGATCAGCGTCCGGCCATCTCTCTTGAAGGCGGAGACGACAGTCTTTCCAGCCATCGACGTTGTCCCGGTCTTGGCTCCCAGATGGCCCGGGTAGTTCAACTGGAGCATCTTGTTGTGGTTGTAGAGCGAGATCCGACGACCTTCGACGGTCTGGGCCGACATCGTCTTGGTCTGCATAATCTTCAAGAGGTCCGGCATCTTAATTGCGGCGCGGAAAATCGTCGCCAAGTCCGCTGCAGTAGTGACCTGGCCGTGACGGTCTAAGCCATTGGGCGTCTCTGCCACTGTGTCGGTCGCTCCAAGCCGGGCGGCTTCTACGTTCATCAAGCCGAGGGCTCGATCCCAGCCGCCGACCGCGTTCGCCAGTGCACTCGCGGCGTCGTTCCCGCTGTTCATCATCATGCCTGCGAAGAGGTCGTGCACCTTGTTGGATTTGCCCGCGTAGAGCCCGATCCGAGTGCCCGGCTGGTTGACGTCCTGCAGGGTTGCGGCGAACGTTTAGTCTGGTTCCAGGTGGGGCATCAGCGTCACCGCAGTAAGGACCTTGATGGTGCTCGCGGGCGGGAGTTTGCGGTGTGGGTCCTTGGACGCAAGGACGTCTCCGGTGTCGGCGTCGATCAGGATCCAACTCGACGCGGGAACTCCCGGCAAACGGTCCGCGTCCTTGGATGGATTTACCGAGATGACCGGAGCTTCTGATGGAGTC
>CAUJEJ010000195.1 GCA_963169255.1 Actinomycetota bacterium
CGAAGGCGTACTTCATGTCGAACCTGCCGCCAGAGATCAAGGCGCAGATCATGGCCGCCCAGGAGCAAGCTGCCGCCGCGAACGCTGCTGCCGCCGCGGTTGCCGCCCAGCAGGCCGCCGCAGCTAACCAGGCCGCGACGCAACAAGCCGCACCTCCAGCACCGCCCGCACCACCAGCGTCGTAAGCGTCCACACCCCCAACGCCACTGACGGTCACACAGTCCCCGACCGCCACGCAACAAGCCGCACCTCCAGCACCGCCCGCGCCACCGGCACCACCCGCGTCGTAAGCGTCCACACCCCCAACGCCACTGGCGGTCACGCAGTCCCCCGACCGCCACACCCGCATTCGCCGCTCAGCGATACCCGCCAGCCACGTCGGTCGATCCTGGCCCCTGAGGGGCCACAAACCACCATCCTGACGCCCTCGCGACAGGGGAGCGGCGCGGGCCGAACCCGGCGGTGCAAGGGAGTGATTCTGATCGCTGAGCGCGGAACCATTTCCCTTCCGCGCCTCGACGGGGGAGAATCGTGGGCATGACCGACGAATTCGCCGACGGATCAATGCGCAACGTGCTCCTGCCGGGCCGGGTGGGACTGTTCGTGCGCCTCGCGTCGCACCCAGGCGGGCGGACGGGTCTGCTCGATGCGCTGCACCGCTACGCCGACCGCCTCGCCGCCGAACCGCACACCGAAGCATTCGTGATCGCGCTCGACCCCGAGGATGAAGACGTCGTGTGGCTGTACGAGTGGTTCACCGACGAGGCCGGCCTCGAAGCTCACCGTCTCAGCGCCCCGTTTACCGAACTCGTCTCCGAGATCCCCGACCTGCTCGCGGCACCACCAGGCCTGCTCAGGATCGACCCGCTGCGGCTTCACCTGCAGACCGCAGCCCTCGACGACACCGTCGTCTAGCGCCTCACACGCCAAGGCGACATCTGCGACTGTTAGCCTTATCCGACCTACTCGCGCGAGTGGCGGAACGGCAGACGCGCTGGCTTCAGGTGCCAGTGCCCGAAAGGGTGTGGGGGTTCAAATCCCCCCTCGCGCACTCTTTGAAAGTGGGGTCCACACCCTTCGGCGTGGGCCCCACTTTCGGATTCTTGCTTGACGTGGGATTCAGGCGCGGCGTCTTGCGAGCGATAGCGAGCGCCACGGTTCGCCCCGACCAGACCCTGCAACAAGTACCCTGACCGAAACCTCCCACCACCAACACCGCACTTAACCGAACACCGAACACCCCACCCCCGCCGCAACGCCAGGAGATAAGTGGCAACCGCAGTACTCGCACTACTGCTCGGGATCATCGTGGTCTTCTTGATCACGGTCGTCACCGGCTACTTCGTCGCGCAAGAGTTCGCCTTCATGGCGGTCGACCGCTCGCGCCTCGCAGCCCGGGCCGAAGCTGGGGACACCGGTGCCCGCCGAGCCCTCAAGGTCACCGCCCGCACCTCGTTCATGCTCTCCGGTGCGCAACTAGGCATCACGGTCACGGGGCTCCTCGTCGGCTACGTTGCTGAACCCCTCATCGGCCAATCTCTCGGAACGATCCTGGACGACGTAGGCCTCACACTGGAGCTCGGACTCGCCCTCGGAGCGATCGTCGCGCTGCTGTTCTCGACCGTCATCCAGATGGTTTTCGGTGAGCTGTTCCCCAAGAACCTGGCCATCGCCCGGTCCGACGTCGTAGCGATCCGTCTGGCCCGCTCGACCACGATCTACCTGGCGCTGTTCGGTTGGCTGATCTGGGTGTTTGACCAGGCGTCCAATCTGCTCTTGCGCCTCGTTCGGATCACGCCCGTCCACGACGTCGAGCACGCGGCATCGGATCGCGACCTCGAGCACATCGTCGCCGATTCCCGTGAGAGCGGCCACCTGCCCGCGGAGCTGTCGATGATGATCGACCGCATCATCGACTTCCCCCGCCGCAACGTCGAACACGCGATGATCCCGCGGACGAAGGCCGACACCGTGAGCGAGACCGACACAATCGGCGACGTCCGGCGAATCATGAGCACCGGTCACTCCCGCTACCCAGTGCTGGCATCCGACGGCGAGGACATCGTCGGAATCGTGCAACTCGTCGACGTCCTGTTCACCTCGCTGCCGCAGGATCGCCCGGTTTCCGAACTGCTGCGTCCCGCGCTCGTTGTGCCGCAACTGATGAGCCTGCCGAACGCCCTCACTGAGCTATCCGCGACCAAGAATCAACTCGCCTGCGTGGTCGATGAGTACGGCGGATTCGCCGGGGTCCTCACCCTTGAGGACCTGGCTGAGGAACTCGTTGGCGAGATCACCGACGAACACGATCCGATCGAAGCCGACGATGCCTCGATCGTCGCCGAAGGCGTCTGGCGGATGGCCGGGGACGTCCACGTCGACGAGGCCGAACGCACCATCGGTGTTGACCTCCCCCGCGGCGACTACGAGACGATCGCCGGAATGCTGATCGCCCACTTCGGCCGACTGCCGGAGGTCGGCACCACGATCACGATGCGCCTGGACCCTGACCCCGAGGATCTGGTCAAGCACGACGAACCGCTGATCCGAGTGATCGAGGCGCAGGTGCTCGCGGTCGAGCGATACGTGCCGTCGGATGTTCAGCTATCGCTATCTGGCCTTGAGCCGGCCACGGAGACCGACATCGCCGGCGCCGGGGGTGCCCATGAGTAGCCCGTGGTTCGTGGTCATCGCGACCATCCTGATCATCAGCGCGAGCGCATTCTTCGTCGCGATCGAATTCGCACTCATGGCTGCGAAGCGTCACCGCCTTGAAGACGCCGCGCTCACCAGCCGCTCGGCAAGGGCGGCGCTGAGGTCATCGTCGGAGCTGACGCTGCTGCTCGCGGGGTCGCAGCTCGGCATCACGGTCTGCACGCTCGCACTCGGTGCGCTGACCAAGCCGGCCGTGCACTACTGGCTGACCCCAATCTTCATCGACCTCGGACTACCAGCCGTCTTCGCCGACATCCTCGGCTTCATCCTCGCGTTGTTCATCGTCACCTTCTTGCACCTAGTGGTTGGCGAGATGGCGCCGAAGTCCTGGGCGATCTCGCACCCGGAGAAGTCCGCGACGATGCTGGCGATCCCGATGCGTGGATTCATGTGGGTGTTCCGCCCCCTGCTGCGTGCGCTCAATAGCTCCGCCAACGCACTGCTGCGCAAGGTCGGGGTCGAGCCGACCGACGAGATCACCAACCAGCAGAACGTGAAGGAACTCCAACAGCTCGTCGACCACTCGATTCAGGTCGGCGCCCTCGACGCGCAATACGCCTCGCGAATCACTGGGGCGCTTGAGATGCAGACGATGACGGTCGGCGAAATCGCCTCGACGGGAACGCCGTTGACGGCGGTCCCGCAGGATGCAAACGTCCACGACGTGCAAGCCGCGAGCCGCCTCACCGGTCACCTGCGCATCCTCGTAGGCGACGGCAAGCGCATCACCGGCGTCGTCCACGTGCGCGACACCTTGCTCGGCACGGCGGACGACCCCATCGAGCCGTACACCCGCCCGGTGTTCACCCTCGACGGCGCAACCACGCTGCACACCGCGCTCGCGACCATGCGCCGCACGCGTACCCACCTCGCGGTCATCACTGTCGGAGGCCGACCGAACGGCGTCATCACCCTGGCCGATGTGTTGCAACGCCTGTTCCCGCCGGAAGTCCCCGCCACCGCCGTCGCGGCCGTGTAACCCACCGACCCAACAGCAGTGGCCTGGACTATTGTCCATATATCTGTACTATGATCAATATGGATCTGGCTCGACCGTTCGCCGCACTCACGCCGACCCTCGACGGTGATGTGCTCAGAGTTCTCGCGAACACCAGCCGCCCGATGACCGCGCCAACCGTTGCCGCACTTGCAGGCAACGGATCCGAAGCCGGAATTCGCAAGGCACTCCAGCGCCTCGCCGGTCAGGGGCTGGTGACCCGGGAGCGCACGGGCCACCACGATTCGTACCTCCTCAATCGCGGGCACCTGCTCGCGGACGCGGTGCTAGCAATCGCCGCCGCGCGCCTCACCCTGCAAGATCGAATCACCGCGACCGTGACCCACTGGCGAATTCAGCCGATATTCCTAGCGCTATTCGGCTCCGTACTCACTCCCGAAATGCGCCCGGATAGCGATGTCGACATCGCAATCATTCGCCCAGATGACGTCCCAGTTGATGATCCGAATTGGGTGGATCAGTGCATTCACCTGGCCGAACGCGGGCAAGAATGGACGGGCAACGACGTGCGCTTCTTCGAACTAAGCGCCACGGAGGCAAGCAATGCTGCTGAGCACGGCGAAAGGGTCGTTGCCGATATTCGCGAACGAGGGCTCGCATTGGTTGGCGAGTTCCCTCGATGATGAAGGTGGGCAGTAGTGGTTCGCACAACCCCGTGTAGCGCCAAAGAACGTGCCGGCAGGTTGAACAAGGCTGAGCAGTTCCTGACCGCTGCGACCATCATTCACCGAGCTCGTCGACGATGACGAACTGAACGATGCCTACGTGACGCTTTGCGTCCACGCGGGAATAGCGGCCGCCGACGTGATCTGTTGCGCAGCACTCGGCGAGCACTCCCTAGGCCAGAACCACACCGATGCTGTGACACTGCTGAAGCAGGCTTCCAGGGAGCCAGCGCTCGCACGCAGCTTGTCAATGTTGCTCGGCGTGAAGACGAAGGCCGGATACACCTCCGATATGACGTCACCCGAAGTTCGGAAGCAGGCAGCTCGCGCTGCAGAGCGGCTCATTCAAGAAGCGCGAAGGATCCATCGACCAGGGGCTTAGCTCGGGTGCATCGTCAGCAGCTGCTTGGGTGAGGCCACTAGCGTCGGACTGATCGTGCACACCGCTCCCGCCTGAGATCCCCGCGGAAGCGACGACTGGCGCGCCCGAATAGGCCTCTGCGGGAAGTTCGTGCGTGATTTGTGTGGCTCACACACACAAATCACGCACGCAACTTCGCGCGGCCATTGGATTCCGCTGTCACGGCGGATTTGGACGCTGTGAAACGCGGAATTGGCAGTGCCCAATGCGTTCGCGGCAGGCACCTGTACATCGCGAGCAACAGAGTGGGCAATTCCCGTAGCGTCGCAGGCGAGATCAAACCTCGTCGATCACACCTGGAGCACCTTTGAACGCTCGCGTTATCCCGGCCCCTGCAACCCCCTCCCTCGCCGCGGGCGAAGAGCGGGCGATTGCGTTCGGTGGCGGCGGCGAATGGTTCACCTGTTGGACGCTGGCCTACGCCGCGACAGCGAAGGCTCACGGCGTCGACCTCAGCAACGTTGACGTCACAGTCGGCACCTCGGCGGGCAGCATCATGGGGTCGTACCTGACGAGTGGTCGCGTGGATTCGGCATACACGCAGTTCAAGGAACTCGCCGCGCACCCTGAGGCGCTCGAGAAGATGGTCGTCACCGATACCGGCGCCGAATCACAGGTGCGTGCCACCAAGGTGCTGAGCACCGCCACCTCGACCGGCACCGAGTCGATCAAAGAGATCGCCCGCGCTGCGATGGCGTCGAAGAACGCATCCGCAGAGACCTATGCAGCGAGCCTGGAGAAGCTCCTGTTCGGCAATACCTGGCCGAGCCAGGCCCACCATGTGACCGCTATCGACTGCTACACCGGCGAGCGAGTGATCATCGCCCACGACAGCGGAATCCCGATCGCGACTGCCTGCGCGGCAAGCTCGTCGGTGCCTGGCGTGAACGGCCCGGTGTGGATCGACGACCACTACTGCATGGACGGCGGGATCAGCACCTCAAGCACCCACTCGGACCTCGTCGCCGGGGCGAAGCGGGTGATTGTCTTCTCGCTGATGTCACAGGCGCCGAAGTCGGGTGCATTCGGGTTTGCGATGCGCATTGATCCCGACAGCATCCACGCCGAGGTGCGCTACCTCGAATCGCAGGGTTCGAAGGTCATGTTGATCTGCGCGAACCCCGCAGACGGGACCAACTTCATGGACCCCGCGCAGATGGCGCATGCACTCGAACTCGGAGCCGCGCGCGCGACCGAGGATGCCGCAGCACTTGCCGCATTCTGGAACGACTAGGCACCCGGCGAGTAGCGGGCGCAGGCTTCACAAATGACAACCCGGGTCTCGCCGCGCGTTGGGTCGGCACTGCGGCTGGCGATCGCGGTCGTCATCTCCGACGTCGTTGGCCTCAACCTGTTCGACACCGTGCACGCGGCGACGTTCTGCTCATTCGCCACCGTCGCGGCGCTCTACTTCTTGGACTTCGATGGCTCGACTCGCGAGCGCCTCGGCGGGTACGCGGCTGCAACGGCCGTGGGACTCGTCGGCCTGGTGATCGGCACGTTCGTGGCCCACACGCTCTGGCTTGCCGCGATTGCCGCGCTGTTTGTGGCGTTCGCGTTTGCCTTCGCGCGGGTGCTTCGCGGGTACGTCGCGCGCAGTGCCGTGGGCGTGCAGATGGCATTCGTGCTGGCCGTCCTGACGCCTGCGCAACCTGCGGACCTCGACTCCTACCTGCTCGCCTGGCTCACCGGCTCAGTGATCGCGTGCATCGCGGCGTTGGTGATCTTCCCCAAGCGGCACACCGGAGAGTTGCGCGCGGCGCTGAACGAATGGTGTTCCCGCGCCGCGGCACTCTCGCGAAGCGTTGGCACACCCCAAGCCAGCGAGCACGTTGCAGACCTTGAGCGCGCTCGCGAGAACCTGCGCAGCCAGTGGCTCGGAACAGCTATCCGACCCGGCATGGTGTCGGTCCGAATGCGCGCGCTCGTACAGATGCGCTTTGAAGCGGTGATGGCGACTCGCTCGTTGTCGAGTTTGGTGGCGACGTCACCGTCGATCCCGAACGCACGGCCGCTGAGCGACGTTTGCGCGCAGGGTTTTGAGTTCGCCGCGGCGACGGTCTCAGCCGGTCACCCTGTTGGCGGACGGGCGCCGGTCGAGGACGCGCGCGTCGCCGACGCCGACCGCACCGTGCAGTGGGTCGGCGACGCATTGCACGCTGCGAGGGTGGAGCCGGAGACGGCCGGGGCGCAGGCGGTGCGCGAACTTGAGGCACACAACACGGTGCGGGTGTTGTCGATCGCGGCGGAGGCGATGCAGCGGATGGCCGCGCGCTCGGTCGGCGCACCCTCGCCCGATCCGACGCTCACACTGCCGATGAAGGGTTCCGTCGGGGAGCAGTTGCACGCCAACCTGTCATGGCGGTCGTTTTGGTTCCGCAACGCGATTCGGTCTGCCATCGCAGTGACAGCCGCAATCGTGGTTGCCCGCCTGCTCGGGGTTGAGCACGGTGTCTGGGTCGCGATGTCGGTGCTGAGCCTGATCCAGGTGACCTTCAGCGGATCGGGAACGCAGCGGTCAGCAGTTCAGACGTCGCTGGGTGCGGTTGGCGGTGTCGTGATCGCGGCGGCGGTCATCGCGGTGTTCCCCGAAGGCTGGATGCTGTTTGCCCTCCTCCCTGTCGCGGCGTTCATCGCGAAGTGGGCTGCGATCGGGCGGCCGGGGCTCGCGCAGATTTCGTACACACCGTTCGCGATCATCAACATGTCCGTGTTGGCCTGGCCAAGCCCGGCGGACCTCACAACCGAGCGGCTCCTGGACATCTTGATTGGGATGGCGGTCGCGCTGGTGGCGACGTTTGTTGCCTTCCCGCACGGGATCGCCACGATCGTCGCGAGCGGGTGGGACGCAGCGCACAACGCCGCGCTGGCATGCTTGCGTGCCTGCGTGAAGGTGCTGACCGACCCGGAAGCCGGTGACTCAGTGCAGCAAGATGCGCTGGCTGCACAACGGGAGCTCGCCCGCGTCGCGACCTCGTTTAGCGACACCGTGGATGCCGTGTTCATGTCAGAGACAGCCGAGACTGAACAGGTGCGCGCTGCCGCTGCGCGCGAGGGGTGGCTGCTGGAGGCGCTGCTCGTCAGCTCGGTGTTCCGGACCTTTGGTGACGTGCCCGTGCGCCCCGCCGCAGTCCCCAGCCTCGCCGCGGCCTTGGACAGCGACGGTGGTGGCAACAGCCGACTAGCGGATGTCTACTCCGCGGCTGACCATCACACCGACGCGATCATCGCCGCTCCCCGCGCCCTGGTCTCGGCAACGTGGGCGGCCTGGTGGCTCGACCACCTCGACGCCACCACCCCCACCGACGACCGAACTTCCACATTGCCCGCGCCCTCGGCCGCTAGGTAGTCGCACCGCTGAGCAACCCGGGCGTGCCGCCCGCAGGCACGAGCCAAATGGTGCGTACCTAGCGGTAGGTGCGGACCTTCTTGTACGCAGCCGCGGTGGCAGTGGGCTTTGCCGACCACGTGACGGTCAGCTTGATCGGGTAGCCGAACGTCTTCAGCAACGTCCGACCGTTGGGCTTGCGGATGACCTTGTAGTACTGGACATCGCCGCGAGCTGCGCGCGCCTTCACCTTGACTTTGACGGCCTGCCCAGCAGTCGTCTCGCAACCGGGCTTCAGGAGGCGGACCGTTCCAGCCAAGGGCACATTCGCGGGAGCCTTCGCGCAGCCGTTGACAGGCGTCTGCGGTTGGCCGGGAGTAGGTGGCGGCGGCGGGTCCTCGTAGGTGAATCCATCAGCGAGCTCTACCTTCTGCTCATCCGGATTGACGACCTCGACCGTTGCCCCGCCGATGGTTCCCGCGGGGACGGTGCACGTCACCTTCGACGAGCTCACCCACTCAAGATCCGTGCACTCCGAGCCGCCGACCGTTACCTCTGCCGCCTGGAAGTACGAACTGCCGTCGATGGTGATCCGGGTGCCGCCACTTGGGCCGCCGACGTTGGGTGTGACGCTCGCGATCGTCGGCGGCGACACAGCTGCCAAGCCGACCGGGTAGTACTGGTTAGGCACGAACGAGGCGTCGATTTCCGTCCCGTCGAGGAGAGCTCGCGCGACCGACTGACCACCGGTGTAGTTCGTCCAGTACACGTAGTCGACATCAACCGCAACGCCAAACGTCCATGACCCAGACTGGCTGATGAAGCCGGGCTCAGGATCCGATCCACTCAAGGCGAACCGCCCGACTGACTCCCCGCTGAGGTTCGTCCAATACAGGTAGGAGGAGTTCGTCGCCAGCATCTGCGGACCGTTCACATTGAGCAAAACTTCGGCCGTTCCATCGGCAAGCGCTGCCCGAACAATATTGCCTCCGGCCGTGTTCGCGATGTAGAGATAGTCGCCTTGGACGGCCAAGCCATGCGGTCCATTCAGATCTGTGACGAAGTTGCGCTCGATCTCACTGCCATCGAGCTTGGCCCGCCCGATGCGGTTATTGCCATCCTCGGCCCAGTACATGTGAGTGTCAGTGACCGCGAGGCCTGCGGGATCCGCAACGTCGATGAACCAGAACGGATCGGGTTCAGACCCATCGATCTTCATCCGCCCGATTGAGTCGCCGTCATAGCTCGCCCAGTAGATGTACCGGTGAAGCCGACCGCCACGGCATTGAGGTTCTGCCCAAGCCCAGCCTCAAGCACCGTGGCATCAGAACCGTTGAGCTTGGCGGTGACCATCGACGAATCGCCAGCGTTCGCCCAGTAGAGGTTGGCGTTTGCGGCGCCGGCAGACGCGAGGACCATCCCGAGAGCGACCACCCCGATCATGACTGATCGCAACTTCGTGAGGGTCTTTGCGCGCATGGCGTTGATGTTAGGAGTGATCGCCTTGCGTTTCGCGCTGGATCAACCATCCGCGCGCCAACACGGGCACGACGGAACAAGGGCGCGGAGTCGACCTCAATCCCGGCGGCGACATCGCTAGTCCCCGTACTGACTACTGGTCCAGGGCATTCAACGAAGCGGCAACGTTGAGGAATCCGGCCGCCACCAGGTTGTCTGTCGCGGATGAACGGGTCGCGCCGGTAACCAGGGCGGCTTTGACGTCCGCGGCCGTCGCGGTTGGGTGTGCAGCCAGCATGATCGCCGCGGCGCCGGAAACCATCGGGGCAGCGAAGGACGTTCCGGACATGAATACCGGGTTGTCGTCGCGGCCAGCGGCGATGATGTCTGCCCCTGGGGCAGCGAGGTCGACGGAGGTTGCGCCAGTGTTCGACGTCGGCATCAACGCCGCGTCGCGTCCGGTAGCCGCCACGCACACCACGTTCGCCGCGGAATCGACACACGGATAGACGGGCAGCTGCTGGGCATCAACGTCGCGCGAATCGTTCCCCGCCGGGACGACGAACAGCACCTCCGGCGACGCCGCTATTGCCGCCGCAATCGCTGGCTGCTCGCCGCGAGTGATCAGGCTCAGGTTCACGACGCGAGCGCCGTTCGACACTGCCCACCGAATCCCGTTCGCGATGCCATCGATCGACGTCACACCCCCGCGCCCTTCA
>CAUJEJ010000196.1 GCA_963169255.1 Actinomycetota bacterium
CTGGCGATCCCAGGGCCACCCTCTGACTCATACTTCTTCGACGGGGGTAGAGACAGGGCCTGGCACATGTCTTCTTGATGAACACGACCGATGCTCTGTTCATCAACAACAACCCGGTCGTACCGTCTGACGCTGATGACGGTTGCGTTGCCGATGGACAGGATTTCGCTGGACGCAGCGGCTAACCCCACGCGTGCGCCTAACCGCAAACTGAGGTGTTCGTTAATCGCGTGCCCTGGAAGCCCATCCCAGTATGGCTTCAAAATGTGGGTCGTCGCCTGCGAGCCATACGGCAGGCCCCAGCGACCTTCTTCCCACCTGAGCGCGATCTTCGCCTCGGCTCCCGATAGCGAGAACATTCCGGCAGCCATCTGTGGCGTCCAAGCGGCAGGATCACGCTTCAACTCCGCGAGACGGCGCGCCAGTAGCGAGTCATCTAACCAGTCGATCCCTCCGTCATCAAGGTCTCCCATGTCGGACTCCGGAACGAACTGGAAAGCACCGGCAATATCTCGACCTACATGTCGCAACAACGCGAAGGGGCTGCCTGCAGATACGCGAAACTGGGTCGCCCAACGATCTAAAACCTGAACGTTGTCGGGTAGAAGGTTGCTCAGCCAGTTCCTGACGTTCTTTCCGTGGTGCTCCTTGATTGCTAGCGGCATGCTTACCGACAGCGGCGTAGCGTTCGGGTGACGCTGATAGTTGTCCTCGTAGGTCAGCGTCAGGGTTCCGTGCCGCGACTGTGTGAGAGTTCCTGCACGCACCCCTTCGACAACCAGAACGAGCGGTTCACTCATCTACTCCCCCGTCGTCTTCGCCAGCAGCTCATCTAGGTCTACACGCATGAGCCGCGAGGTGGTCTTACGCTGTTCGCGGTTAGCAGCGGCATTCATGGCGACCTGTTCGGGTTCAGGCTCTTCACTCGTGGGGGTAGGTGTAACGGCAGCGTCCCTTGCCTTCCCCAGGGTCCGACGCCTTGGAAGCAAGGGGCTGCGGGCAACGCCGGTCACCAATGGGCCGGGTGACGCGCTCAGGCGCAATCCGAGAACTTCGGACACACGAAGAACGGACTCCCAGGTCGGATTAGCCTTGCCCAGCTCTAGCTTGGTGACCGTGACCCGGGAAACACCAGCGAGGTTCGCAAGCTCGAGCTGAGACATGCTCTGCGCTTCACGCGCCGCACGCACAGCAGTCCCGAGCGACCTTTGACTGTTGAGTTCCATGACTCCCCCGGTTCAGTGCAAGCGACATGCGCCTCTGGTAACTGTACGCAACATCGTAGGGGTGTCAAGTATAAGAGACAATCCGGCAATGTAGCATTTACGCAACATCGCCTGAGACGAGCGCGGCACATTGGGATCTCTAGCTGACCTGCACGAACACCGGGTTGTAGACAGCATCGAGTTCGTATCCATACGCTTGCCGGTGTTCGAGATTGGCGGAAACTCCTATGCCGATGCGATTCTGGTCCGGTCACGGTAACTGCCCGCGCCGCTGACGGTCGTCCACCTGCTGGCGAACCAGGCTCCATATTCGGGGTTCGATCTGCCACTCGTCAAACAAGATCGGGGCTGGGCGCTCGAACAACAGCTCGGGTGCGGCGGCTATCGCTGCTCGGGCGTTTATGTCTTCATCAAGGCGAATCACGCTCGCCGCCTGGTGCGTCGCCGTCGACGTCTTGCCACACGCCTTCGGCCCCTCGATCAAGACCGCCCCAATCGCGCCCAGGCTTGTGCGCAGTTGGTCATCCGCGACACGGGAAACACATTCGGACACGCCCAAGCCCTAGCGTTTACATGGATCTAATTTGGTGTTTTGCCTAGATCCACTTTGGTATTTTGCCTACAAGGGACAACCGAACCTTCAGCAGTCCCACCTGCCTTTGTGGAGGTGGGACTGCTGTTGTTGCCCCACCTGGGCAACAACCTCCCGAATTTCGTCAGCCGACGTCATCTAAGCAGTTACTCCGAAACTGTCTCGGAGTAACTGCTTAGATGACGCATCGTCGCTTCGTCTATTTCGGCGCGCTGAGGATTCGCAACGTGTCCTGTGCAGCGGTCCTGTGCGGCTCATCGAGCGTTATCCACACCGCATGAAGTGGATCAGCTAACGCCTTGGCGACGCGGCTGATGCGACGCCGGTCGCTTCCTGCCAGCCGACCCAGTTCGGTGGCGTGATCAGTGATGCAGGCCGCGAGTACAGCCGCGTCTTGAAGATGGCGGTCACGGTCGCGGGTGTCCGTTTGGTACGCGGCACTCTTCAGCACGAGTGCAGCAAGTTCGTCCGGCACGCTAATCGGGTGGCTCTCGCCGTTACCTGCATCAGCCACATAGATCATCGTGCGCTGCAGTGCTTGTGTGCCTCCTTCGACCTGGAACATCGGACGGCCCGCCAACCGCTGCCGAACGCGTGGCGCAGCGTGGTCGGCGGACATGACATCGATCTTCTCGACACCCAGGGGTGAGGTGCGTTCGTAACGGTAGTGAGGGGATGTGGACTTGCGGGCGTCGTCTGGCTCCCGCAGTTTGTAGCCGAGTTGGGTTATTTGTCGATGGGCTTCTTCCGTGACGGACGTGTTGATCTCAATGTGCAGCAGAACGTCAAGGTCGTCGGTTGGGCGAGTGATGGGGACACCGTGTGCAAGGGCGTGCCCCTGCACCATGACGCCGCCGACCAGTGTCCATCTATCGCTGGGAAGGGCTCGCGCGAGTTCAAACAGGTTCGGCCACGGGTGCGTCCAACCCTGCAGCGGAGCACCCAGCGCGACACGGCGCCGTTCGTCGCTCATGTCAGTGCCGCCAGCCTGTCGCCGAGTAGCGCGAGTGCTGTGCTGCGCTCACGAACATCTAATGACTCCGCGAGGTCTAGCGCCACCGTCACATCGTCGGCGATGTGCCTGCCGACCGGTCGGGCCTCGACCACCCGAAGAGTCACGTTCCCGTCAGCGTCATCAACCAAATGGAACTGCCTGACCAATCGACTCGCGGTTGCCGGGTCAACGTAACCGTCTACCGTGTCCCGCATAGCCGCAGCGAGACCAAACCGGGACGCGACGCCACGGTCGGCGTCAACCGCTGAGGAACCCGTCAACGTCACCGACTGTCTAAGCGTGTCGAGGAATGAGCGCGACGCGCGATACCGTCGGATCTGCGCACGCCGTGACATTGCTTGCGTGAACCGCTGCGCGGACATTCGTCGAAGACGCGCGCGCAGCCGAGACCGCTCGGTTTGCGTGAGTCGGCCTGTATGACCGTCAGTCAGGATGTCGATCGCCGCTTTGGTGGTCTCGTCAGTCCAGGGTCTTCCCTGGCGTGCGCCCTTGTTGTGGAGTCGATGCACAGACGTCGCATCGATGAGCAGTGCGCGGCCCACAGTTCGCACCTGCGTCAGATCGCCTGTGGCGACAAGCCTTGCGACCTGACGGGAGCTGACTCCGAGTAGCTGCGCCGCCTCGGCACTTGTCATCTGTTCAACCACGGCCACCATGACATAAAAAGTCTCATGAGAGACTACTTATGTCAACACGTGTTGGTTCTCTGCCGATTCTGGCGGACGACCGCGCCAGAGCCGATTGGGAATGCCGATCTGAGGTGGCCCCGGGTTGCCGAGGCAGGTTCGGCCAAACCAAGTCGGCAAACTCACCGGTCTTCATACGCGAACTGCTGATCGAGTTCGGCATTCCCTGACTCGAGGACTTCCGATGGCAGACCGTCGTCGCCGTAGCTGTACGCCGCGTCGAACAACACGCTCGATCCGCTGACCGTTTGCGCATTCGTGGTGTTCGCCAGGTTGTCCCGGGTGACACTGGTGACGACCTCGTTCGGGTACGCCACCGACGTCAACACACCCTCAACGTCATAGGTGAACTCGTAGTCGCCAGCCGAACCGTCATCAAGACTGGCCAGGCGCCCGTTTGTGTCGAACTCGCGCTGCACGACACGACCCGATGGGTACGTGATCGTGGTTTGCGCGCCGTGGGAGCCAAAGCCGCAATTGACTTACTCAGAGGTTGGACTAGTGACCCGGTCCCCTGCCCCTCTGTGTCAACGTCGGGTGAGACCGAGGGCCGTCCTCAACGTCAGAAGTCTTCAGCAAACGTGGATACAGGCTTGGTAAATCCCGATGTACTTCGCAACCTTTATGCTCGGCGCCTCGCGCACACGAGCAACCGCGACGAAGACGAGGTGAGACTCTTCAGGGAACACTTTTCGGCATGACAGCCACGGCCGCAGTGAGAACAAGTCCTCCCACACCACATACCAACCGAAGCCTGGGCAGTCCCACCGGCTCAACTAAGTTGGTCAATGAACTACCGGGCCTCGAACAGTTCCTTGTCGAGAACGACATTTCTATCAATGGGTTTTCTGCGGTTGCGTAAGGCGCTGGCCCATGGATCGCTTTCTGGCCCGCCCACGTTCCAGCCGATTCGATGCGAACCACGGATCCGAATTAGGGATTAGTTCGATCATCGGGGTCAAGCGGGTTTGGTGGCCGTCGGGATGACCCCACCTAGCGCCGCGACAACGTCGGCGTAGCGCGGCTGCCCGGATGCGCGGTGACGAACGACGCCAGCTGCATCAAGAACCAGGACCGTCGGGGTCCGCATCACTGAAAGTTGGCGGGTCAGTTCCAGGTGCTCTTCAGCATCGATCTCGATCAGCGCGACGCCGTCAATGTCTGCGACAACACGATCGAGAACTCGACGGGTCGCGCGGCATGGTGCGCAGAAGGCGCTGGAGAACTCGACCAACGTGGCTTCCGCGCCGAGCGGTTCGCCAAGATCCGCCGCCGATAACTGTTGCTCGCGAGGCTTGCTGGGTTTGCTTGCTGCGTTGAACGTGCCGTCGACCTTGCGGCGCCACAATCCGAATGCCGTCGCGGCGGCGAGTACCACCACGAGGGCGATCAGTCCTGCTGTGTTCATTGGGTCACGACTCCGGCCGGGGTTTGCTCCTCACGGGGAGGAACCACGAACCGGTAGCCAACATTCCTCACGGTGCCAATCAGTGACTCGTGCTCAACGCCAAGCTTCGCGCGCAAACGCCGTACGTGCACGTCAACAGTGCGGGTGCCACCGAAGTAGTCATAGCCCCAGACCTCTTGCAACAGCTGCGCGCGGGTGAATACCCGGCCGGGGTGTTGCGCCAAGTATTTGAGGAGTTCGAACTCCTTGAAGGTGAGATCGAGAACGCGGCCCTTGAGGCGCGCGGTGTACGTCGACTCTTCGATGACGAGTTCGCCGGAGCGGATCTCCTCAATTGCACCGTCGCTCGAGGCGTCCAGGAGTCGGCCGATCGATAGCCGTAGCCGGGCTTCGACCTCGGCGGGGCCAGCAGAATCGAGAAGGACATCGTCGATCCCCCACTCGAACGTGATCGCAGCCAGACCACCTTCGGTGACGATCAGAATCACGGGGACATCCGCACCCGTCGAGCGAATCACTCGGCACAGACTGCGGACTCGCGGCAAGTCACGGCGGCCGTCAATGAGCAGCGCGTCAACACGTGGAGCGTCCAACAAGGCAGCACCATCGGCAGGCATTATGCGCACTTGATGTTGCAACAAACCCAGCGCCGGGAGCACTTCTGCAGTCGGAGCGAGCGCGTCTGTGAGCAAGAGTAGAGAGCTCATGGCGCCTCCTCCCCGCAGTCGCGGACATGATGTCTACCCACAGAGGATACCGATAGCTCAGAAATTCGGGCAATAACGAGAGGGTTAGTTGTGGCACACGAACTCCATCTTGAAGTGGGTCGCAGCCTTACCCCGTCCGATTTGCATGCAATTGCCCTATTAGCGGAACGAGTCGCCGAGATCGATGGCGAGCGACCTTTCTCGGACCGGTTCGCCAGGGAACTGATGGACCCGAACCCGAATGGGTTCCTCCACGTCTGTGTGTGGGACGCGGACGAACTCGTCGGCTACGCAATCGTTGACGACGCCGCGAAAGGTGCCGCAGCGACGGCGGAAATCGCGGTTGACGAGCGCGGACGTGACGCACGCGTCGGCGCTTTGTTGCTCGACCAGGCCGCCCGTGAGACCGGAGAACCAGTGCTCCTGTGGGCTCACGGCTCAGACTCGGCGACGGCTCGCCTTGCTGCTGGCGGTGGATTCACGAAGGTTCGCGGTCTGTGGCGGATGAAGCGCACCCTCGGCAAGGACGTTGCGGCGTTCACCGCTCCCGACGGCATCAAAATTCGCCCGTTCGAGCGACATCGCGACGAGGCTGATTGGCTCGAACTGAATGCCCGGGCGTTCGTTGACCTTCCCGACCAAGGGCAGCTCACTCGCGCTGACCTCGATGACCTACTCGAACAAGACTGGGTCGACCTTGACGGCTTCCTCCTTGCACACGAGGTGGACGGCAGCGGCCGCGAAGGGCGCCTAGTGGGCTTCCACTGGACGAAGACCCACCCGGCGCAAGGTCCTCGACAGCCGCGCATCGGTGAGGTCTACGTGCTGGGCGTCGACCCGGACGCACATGGACGGGGTCTCGGCAAGGCGCTCACCCTCGCCGGCCTCGCGCACTTGTGGCAGCAAGGCATTCGCGAAGTGATCTTGTACGTCGAAGACACCAATCAGGCGGCGATCGCAACGTATGAGCGACTTGGATTCACCCGTTACGACACCGACGTGCTCTACCGGGCCTCGTCGGCGTAGCAAAGCGACCGAGCAGGCTCGCGATCCTTGACTTGAGCCGTCCGACATGGCGACATGGAGTCTGCAGGTGGGCGATATTTGTGGAAAGCTCGCGCTATGGCTCCCGAACTCGATACCGACGACTCCCTCGCGACAACACAGCGGCACGATTCGGAGCTTCCACGGGATCGTTTTATCGACCGTGAACTCTCCTGGCTCGCCTTCAACCAACGGGTGCTTGAGCTGGCCGAGAACGAGGACCTGCCGCTGCTCGAACGAACGAAATTCCTGGCAATCTTCGCGAGCAACCTTGACGAGTTCTACATGGTTCGTGTGGCTGGCCTCAAGCGCCGGATCGCAACCGGTATTGCGGTCCGCGCTGCAAGCGGCATGCTCCCCCGCGAAGTCCACGATGCCGTCCTCACGACGAGCCGCGAACTCATGCAGCGCCAAGCGAACTGCTTCCGCGATGACCTCATGCCGGCATTGTCGGAAGAGGGCATCGAGATGGTCCGCTGGAACCAGCTCAGCGACGGCGAACGCGTCGATATGGCCAACTTCTTTGACCGCAAGGTGTTCCCGGTGTTGACGCCGCTGGCGGTTGACCCGGCGCACCCGTTCCCCTACATCTCCGGGCTGTCCCTGAGCTTGGCCGTCATCGTGCGCAACCCTGAGACCGATGCGGAGTTGTTCGCCCGGGTCAAGGTGCCCGAGATGCTGCCACGGTTCATCCAGGTCGGGCCACAACGATTCACTCCCCTAGAGGACGTCATCGCCGCGCATCTTGACCGCCTGTTCCCGGGGCTAGAAGTTCAGCAGGTGCACACCTTCCGCGTCACCCGCAACGAGGACGTTGAGGTCGAAGAGGACGACGCCGAGAACTTGCTGAAGGCGCTGGAGCGCGAACTGATGCGTCGCCGTTTTGGCCCGCCGGTTCGCCTCGAAGTTGAAGAGACGATCGACGAACACGTGCTCGACATGTTGGTTCGAGAACTCGGCGTCAGCGACTCCGAAGTCTTCCGCCTTGCCGGGCCACTTGACCTAACCGGCCTGTGGACCTTGGTTGGGTTGGACCGCGATGACCTCAAAGATCCGGCGTTTGTTCCCAAGACCAACCGCGAACTCGCTGAGGTCGAGACCGCGTCGGCGCCCGATGTCCTCGACGCGATGAAACGTGGCGACGTCCTGCTGCACCACCCGTACGACTCATTCTCCACTAGCGTGCAACGGTTCCTGGAGCAAGCGGCGAACGATCGCAAGGTGCTCGCGATCAAACAAACCCTCTACCGAACATCGGGCGACTCCCCCATTGTTGATGCCCTCATCGAGGCTGCACATGCAGGCAAACAGGTGCTTGCCCTCGTCGAGATCAAGGCGCGTTTCGATGAAGAGGCCAACATCTCGTGGGCTCGCAAGCTTGAACGAGCAGGTGTCCACGTGGTGTACGGCCTGGTCGGTTTGAAGACCCACTGCAAGCTGTCGATGGTCGTTCGTGACGAAGGGGAAATCCTTCGTCGGTACTGCCACATCGGAACCGGCAACTATCACCCAAAGACCGCGCGACTATACGAAGACCTCGGGCTGCTCACGTGCGATCCGGTCGTCGGCGAAGACGTCGCGAACCTCTTCAACCGGCTGTCCGGCTACTCGATGAACACCGAATACCACCGCCTCCTCGTGGCACCACATTCGATTCGCTCAGGACTGATCGAGCGGATCGAGCGCGAAATCGAACACAAGCAAGCCGGCCGTGAGGCGCGTATTCGATTCAAGTGCAACTCGATCGTGGACGAGAAGACGATCGATGCGTTGTATCGGGCGTCACAGGCTGGGGTGGACGTTGACGTACTCGTTCGCGGCATCTGCGCACTGCGACCGGGAGTGCCTGGACTCAGCGAGACAATCCGCGTTCGCAGCATCCTCGGGCGTTTCCTTGAGCACTCGCGGGTGTACGAGTTCGCAAACGGTGGCAACACCGAAGTTTTCATCGGCTCGGCCGAC
>CAUJEJ010000197.1 GCA_963169255.1 Actinomycetota bacterium
AACCAGCCGGCCCCCGCCAACCTCACTGCCGCCCAGTTGACAACAGCGGCGCTCACGGGCGGATCATCTTCGCTGGCTCGCCTCGCTGATCAGACCGCGATCGACGCGGGTGGATTGCTACCCGATCTACACGACCAAAACAGCTGGACGCAGATGGTCCACGAGGTTGATGCGCTCGAACTGTTGGAAGTGCAGCTCGCGAACGCAACGGCGCCATTCATCTTGATCAGTCGCCTACGCGCGTCTATGGCGGCGTCGCCTGCGCGTCGAAAGTACGTCGTCAACGTCTCGGCGATGGAAGGCCAATTCAGCCGTCGTTACAAGGGGCCTGGACACCCACACACGAACATGGCGAAGGCAGCGCTCAACATGTTGACTCGCACGAGTGCGCTCGAGATGTTGGAGACCGACGGCATCTTGATGACCGCCGTAGACACGGGTTGGATCACAGACGAACGTCCGCACCCGACCAAGGTCCGTCTCGCTGAAGAAGGCTTCCACGCACCACTGGATCTCGTCGATGGCGCAGCACGGGTGTATGACCCAGTGATCCGCGGCGAGAACGGCGAGGATCTTTACGGCTGCTTCCTTAAGGACTTCAAGCCGTCGCCTTGGTAGTTCTCTGACCAGGTGAACCCGCAGCGTCAACTACGATTGGCGCGCTGCGCGAGACCAGCCGCGGTCTTGGCGTGGCGACAACGACCGGAGGCCCCATGGCACGGCTAGTGCTTCACATCGGGACGAAGAAGGCTGGGTCCACGCTGATTCAGGCGTTCCTCAAGCAGAACCGTAAGCGCCTCCCTGAGCTCGGTTGGTCCTACCCGAGCTTCACGATGAACCGCAACCATGCCGAGTTTGCCCTCCCGTTCGAACAACCGGCGAACGACACCCACCACCTGTACAAGATCGGTACCCCGGAACTCGCAGAAGCGAAGTTGCACGAACTCGCCGAAGCTCTTCGAGCGCAGGTCACGCCGGAGTCGCAGTGGGTCATATCGAGTGAGTACTTGAGCACGCGCCTGCGCACCGATGAACAGGTAGAGGCTGCAGTTGGTTTCCTGCGACAATTCTTCGATCAGATCGAGGTGGTTGTGGTCATGCGGCGCCAAGAGTTCGTGTTGCCGAGCGTCTATTCCCAATACGTCAAAGACGGCTTCATCTCGGAATGGTCGTGGGAGTTTTGCGAGCGGGAACGGCCGATCATTGACTGCGAGCTCATCATGCAACGGTGGGGTCGCGTCGTCGGTCGGGACTCAATCACGGCAATCCCGTTCATCGAGGAGAACAAGCGCGATCCCCGTTGGCTCCTTGAGCAATTTGCCGCCGCTGCTGGGATCCCCATCGACTCAACATGGCGAACACCATCCAGCGAACACGCCAACAGCAGCCTGAGTGCAGAAGGAATCGCCTACCTGCGACTCTTCGACCCCTACATTCCGCGCTGGCGTCCGGACGGTTCGAGCAACATCGCGATCCGTCGGATCGCTGTACAGCGCCTCTTGGAGTTGACGCCCGGGCCATCCTTCAAGCCGGATCAGGAATCCCTCGCGCAGATCGAGGCTGCGTACCGCGATTCCAATGCTGAATTGGTGGCCTCGATGCCGGAGACGCAGGACTGGGAGAAGTGGCTCGCGCAGTCTGCGTTGACGGCACGTGCGAACCCGGTTGAGCCAGAGTTGGATCCGAACCGCATCGTCGAGTTGATGGTGCGGATGACCGAGCCTGACGGTTTGAATTGGTGGGCCACCGACGGCCCACCTTCAGTTGATGACAGTCCGCCCACGCCGCGCAAACGTCGTGGCCCGGTTGGCCGCGCACTGGGGAAAGCCCGAGCAACCCTGCGCTGAAACCCTTTGGTACCGGCAGATTTGGCCGATTCTGGGCCGTCGCCTTGGCGAACGAAGGGTATTTGTTTGATGTTGATTTCCTAAGGTTGAACCCGATCGTTTCCAACGCCGACGAGCTATTCGTTCGCGCGAATGACTCGGAGGTTCAATGGCACGGCTCGTGCTTCATATGGGCACGAAGAAGACCGGTTCCACGCTGTTTCAGGCGTTGTTGGCGCAGAACCGCGACAGGCTCTCTTCGACCGGATGGTCGTACCCGGACTTCTTGCAAAAGCGAAATCACGCCGAGTTCGCCCTCATCTTCCAGCCCCGTATTACCGAGACCCATCGTCATTACGGGCTGAGTTCGGCGGCGAAGATCACCGCACGGCGACGCGAGCTAGACGGCCAGCTCAGCAAACTCGTCACAAGCCGGTCCAAGTGGATCATCACGAGTGAGTACTTCAGTTCTCGGCTTACCACCGATGTGCAGGTCGCCGAAGCCGTGGGCTTCCTGCGCAACCACTTCGATGAAATCGATGTTGTCGTTGCGCTTCGGCGCCAAGAGTTCGTCTTGCCGAGTGTGTTCTCTCAGAAGGTGAAAACCGGTTTTCCTAGCGTGTGGTCCAAGGAGTTCTGCGAGAAGCAACGATCCGCGATCGATTGCGAACAACTCGTCGAACGGTGGGCGCGCGTCGTCGGTCGAGACTCGATTTCGGCGATCCCCTACTTGGAAGCAAAGAAGGCTGATCCCGGCTGGTTGATCGGTAGGTTCGCCGAGGTAAGTGGAATCCCGATCGACGAGTCTTGGACGACTCCGCCTCGCTCCGACGCGAATCGCAGTCTGAGTGCGGAGGGTGTCGCCTACCTCCGACTCCTCGACCCGCATCTTCCGCGGTGGCTTCCCGACGGCACGAGCAACATGAAGCTTCGACGGCGTGCGGTGAAGCGCCTCGCGGAACTGACTCCGGGGCCGCCCTTCACTCCTAGCCAAGCCGACCTGGCACACATCGAGGACACCTACTGGGACTCAAATGTGGCACTCGTTGAATCGATGCCTGCAACGCCAGATTGGGCTGCTTGGCTTGCGCAGTCTGCGCGCGAGGAGAAGACGCCCGTTGCTGTTCCTGAGATCGATGCGTCGCGTGCAGTTGCGTTGATGGTGGCGATGTCTGAACCGGCCGGACCGATCGCCTGGGGCCAACCAGGTGGGCGGCCGCTGGCTGAGATGCGAACCGGCCTGAGGAGCCGAATCCGGGCACGACGGAAGTCCGCGGTCGCGGGCTAGTCGATAGGGGTTCGCGTCAGCGAGCAAACGGGCTGCACGCGTCGGTACCGTCAGGGCGAACTTGTCCTCGGTGGAATCGGAGATCGCTGTGCCATCCGATACCCCTGGCGTGCATTCAGAGTCACTGCTGACTGCGGAGGACGAGGCCTACAGCAAGGGCCTGAAGAAGCGGCACATCCAGATGATCGCCGTGGGTGGCGCCATTGGTACGGGGCTTTTCCTCGGGGCGGGTTCGCGACTCAACACGGCCGGGCCGTTCTTGGTGGTCCTCTACGCGATCGCAGGTGTCTTCGCCTTCATCGTGGTGCGCGCACTCGGCGAGTTGGTTGTGTATCGGCCAACCTCAGGGTCGTTCGTCTCGTACGCCCGCGAGTTCATGGGTGAGAAGGGTGCCTACGTCTCGGGGTGGATGTACTTCCTGGTGTGGGCCACTGGCGGGATCGCAGACATCACTGCCGTTGCGATCTACACCCAATACTGGTCGATCTTCGAGGACGTGCCGCAGTGGGTTGTGGCGTTGCTTGCGATGTTGTTCGTTTTGGCGATCAACTTGTCGGCCGTCAAGTACTTCGGCGAGACGGAGTATTGGGCGGCAATGATCAAAGTTGCTGCGATTGTTGCCTTTTTGGCGATCGGCAGCTTCTTCCTTGTGAAGCGGGATATCGAAGCGGGGGCGCTGACTGGCCCGCAACTGATCGCTGACAACGGCGGCATGCTGCCGCACGGATTGGTCGCGGCGATCATCGTCTTGCCCGGAGTTGTGTTTGCCTACGCGGCACTGGAAATGGTCAGCATTGCCGCTGGTGAAACTGAGGAGCCCCGGAAGATCGTTCCGAAGGCAACGAATGCGGTGGTGTGGCGAATCGGGGTCTTCTACGTCGGCTCAATCGCACTGCTCGCGCTGTTGATGCCGTGGAGTGCGTACTCGGCGAACGAGAGTCCATTTGTGACCTTCATGAATAGCGTCGGGATCCCGGGCGCCGGTGGAATCATGAACTTCGTAGTGCTCGCGGCCGCACTCTCGAGTGTGAACTCTGGTCTCTATGCAACCGGGCGGATCTTGCGTTCGATGGCTGTTGCAGGTTCGGCACCCGGATTCACCGGAGTCATGAACAAGCGCCAAGTGCCCGCTGGTGCAGTCGCACTGACCGTCTCGTGCTACCTCATCGGGATCGTCTTGAACTACCTTGCGCCTTCGAATGCGTTCAACATCATTCTGAACTTCACTGCACTCGGAATTTTGGCGACGTGGGCCTTCGTGATCCTGGCTCACCTGGGCTACTTGCGCGGAGTGCGTGCCGGAAGTGTCCAACGCGCCTCGTTCCGACTGCCGTTCGCGCCGTACTCCAACTACGTGACGCTGGTGTTCCTGCTCTTCGTGTATGGACTGCTGTGGTTCGACGGTGTTCCCGGTAAAGCGACAGTGCTGGCAGTCATTCCGTTGGGTCTGCTGTTGTGGGGAGGCTGGTACTTGGTTCGCGGCAAGGTTGCACGTACTGCAGCCGAGTACGCACCCGCGAATAACGATGCCGCGAGCCAGTAGATTTTTTCCGACACTGTGATGCTCACGTGAGGACCCGATTGAAGTGAAGTTCAACGCATCCCCGGAAAACACCTTGGGTGTCGAGGTCGAGGCAGGGATCGTCGACCGCGAGTCGTTGGCGTTGGTCGCCCGGTCCGACGAGGTACTTAGCGAGTTGGCGGCACCGTTCGGCGACGAACATCCGAAGGCGAAGCACGAGTTCTACCAGTCGAGCATCGAGGTCATCACGGGAATCTGCGACACGGTCCCCGACGCCGAGCGTGACTTGCGGGCAACCTTTGACGACGTCGAGGCAGCGTTGGCCAAGCGTGGCTTGGCGCTACAGCCCGGTGGACTGCACCCGTTCAGTGGCTGGCAGGAATTGACCGTCACAGACGATGAGCGGTACCGGAACTTTGCCGAGCGAATTCAGTGGCCGGCCCGCAGGTCCATGTGTCATGGAATCCACTACCACGTTGGCGTGCAGTCCGGGGACGCGTCGGTGGCGATCGCTAACTCGCTGGCGATTCAGTTGCCGCTCTTCATCGCGCTGTCGGCATCGAGCCCGTTCTGGCACGGCCTCGACACTGGCCTGGACTCGTCGCGAACGAAGGTCTTCGAAGCGATGCCGACGAACGACCTCCCGCCGTTGTTGTCTGGTTGGTCGGAATTCGAAGAGTTGATGGACGTGCTCATCAAGGGTGGAGCGATCGAGTCCGTTCGCGAACTCTGGTGGGATATCCGGCCGCACCCTGGATTTGGCACGGTCGAGCTGCGTATGTCCGATGCCATGGCAACGATGCGCGAGATCCTCGCGCTCGCAGCACTCGCGCAATGTTCGGTATACGACCTGAGTCGCCGTTTCGAAGCGGGCGAGACGCTGCCTTCACTGCATCCGTGGGTGCTCAAGCAGAACAAGTGGCGTGCGGCCCGATTCGGCCTCGACACGATGTTGATCGAGAACGACGAAGGCGACAACCGCGACATCAAGGAACTGATCGATAGTGAGATCAGCCGCCTTAGCGAGGTGGCGCGGACCCTGGGGTGCGCCGATCAACTTGCTGATCTGCGCCTGATTGTTGAACACGGCAATGGCGCGACTCGGCAACGCCGGGAGTTCGCACGAACTGGGGATCTGAAGTCAGTGGTCGCGCTCCTGCTTCGCGAGTGGGAGACGAATACCCCGACGGGCTGGTGAGCGATTGTGCTCGATGTTCGACGTGTGCTCGCTGGTCTGGTGTGGCCGCGCGACCCGCACGACTTTGTTGGCGACGAGATGGACATTCTCGACGAGCAGGTCGCTGACCTCAATGACGACGAGTGCAGGGACGCCGCGAGACAACTCTTGGCTCTGTGCGCTGATCCCGATCGGGTGACTCGCATGCTCGCCCTTGGTGCGCTCTCGAGTGTCCACTTCGGAGTGTCGACCGATGATCTGGTCGGGCTCGGCGCGACGTGGGGAGGTCCGTTGGATGAGCCCGTGATCCGACGGAACCGGCTTACCGGTCCGACCGCGCGGGATGAGCTGGCCTTGCGCATTGCGGAATCTGCTCACTGGTGATTGTGGCGCTTGTTCAGTTGCGCTAGTACGCGCCCGGACGGCCCCACCCTGACCGGGCATTGCCTGCGCGGTCAGTCGGCACAGCATTCGACGTCGACCCATGTGGGATATCCGGATGGGGTTTGTCGGACCAGTCGAACGACGGGATTGCGACCGCGGCTTGGTTCGCGAGTGCACCATCAGCGAGCGGGATGAAATCGAGCCCGGCAGCATCGACGAAGGTGGGCTGCGTGCTGTTGATGAGGTTGTTCGAACGGATCAGGGCCTGCGTGCACGTCGGGTTGCCCGACTGGCAGCCGCCGCCGTCTTCGATTCCGAGCGGCATCGAACTGTTGCCGTTCCAGATCACGTTCCCGGCGATGCGCAGGTCGGTGTCGGAGTGGGCTGGGTTTGGCGCAACCGCTCCAGCTGGTTGGCTACGTGGGCTGTGAATCGCGAAATGTTGGTACCCCGATTGGTAACCGGCAGGGTTCAGCAGCACGTTGTTATAGAAGTAGACGTGCTTGTTCGGGATGTACGCCTCGGTGCCGTTGGTGACTCCCCAGCCGCCGTCGGCGAGCCGTTGTGAGCATCGCGGCTCGTCGCTACCGCCATCGCAACTGTGTAGGCCGAAGACGAACTCAACAAGGTGACTGCGTGCACCGACGCGGTACACCGTGTTGTACGCCAGGAGGATGTTGTAGCCACCATTCACGCCGAGCCCAGCCCCGTAGACGTGGTGGATGATGTTGTTGACCACCTTGATATCCATGGCTTCGTACGTCGTCCACGGGCTGGTGGTGAACTCGATCCCAGCGCCCTGGCCTGCAGTGAATCCACCTTCTCCGCAGTCATAGATTTCGTTTTCCGCGACGATCAGGTATGCGCTGCCCCCCTTGGCGTATGCGCACCAACTCTCGCTGTTGGAGATGCGATTCCCGCGCAGGTGTCCGTACTGAACTGCCACAAAGTCGATCGCGTTGTCGCCAGCGCCGGCGATCGTGGAGTCTTCGATGAAGATGTGGTCAGACTGGTTGATCTTGATCGTCTCGTGTGCTTGGTCCCCGCCTGGATTCGCATCACCGTTCATCACCGTGTCGCGAATGAGGATGTTGGAGCACTGTTCGCAGTGGAACGCATCCCCGTCGCGGCTGATGTCCAATCCAATGAAGTACACGTACGACGAACCAAACAGGTTCACGTCGCCCTGCAGGATTGCGGTGCCTGGGCCACCAGTGGCGTTGAAAATGATGGGGCTCGCGTACGTTCCGCGCCGGTTCTCCCAGTAGTGCGGCATCTGTGCGCTTGGGTACGTGCCGGGTGCGAGCTGAACACGTCGCCCCGTCGTCAATTCCTGGCGCATCGGGATTCGGGCCCACGCGGCCGTGATGGTTCGCAGCGGACTGCCCGCGCTGTTGCCTGAGTTCGAGTCGTTACCAGTGGAGGGGTTCACAAAGATGTCGGTGCCGCTGAAGGTTCCCGCGTCGTAGCGGCCATCGCTCCCGATTGGTCCAGGGCTGTGATCAACCTCGCGGGGAGGGTCCTCGCCCGTAGGCGGTGTTGGATTGCTGGGACTGTCAGAGTTCGTAGGCGCGAGCGTGTGCCCGGTGACGGTGACGACGACACGAGCTTTGCGGGCGCCGTTGTTCCGGACGGTCCACCCCTGAGGGTTCCCCGGGTGACGTGCGAGTGACGCGACCTTCGACCGCCCTGCCTTGAACCGGATGGTGGTCGACTTTGAACCGGATCGCGGTCGGATCGAGATCGACCCCGCACGTGGTGACGTCACGGCGACGGTCGCACGGATCTTCGCGACCCCGATGCGCGGCAGCCCCGGGACGTTGGTGAACGCAATGAGTTTCGTTCGCCCCGGCTTCAAGGTGACGGCGACGCGTGCTGCTCTGGGTTCTGGTGCATCCGCTGCGGAGCGTTCTGCAGGAGTGGCTGTTGGGCTCGCCGTTGCCGACGAGTCGGTGGCAGAGGCGTTCGGCACCAACGCGACTGCGGCGATTGCAACGCACGAAACGACGACCACAAATCGACGGGCTGTTCGCATGACACCTCCTACGGCTTCGTGATCAATCGGAGTATGGCAACGATGAGTTGAGGTGCAACACCCAACTTACGGTCAATTCTTCACGCGGTTTGGCTGCGAACTGTCACGAAGTGGGGCAATTCGGCGTGCCGGTCACGGTGGTGCCCAGGTTGCGCTGGCACGCTGCATTGGCCGGTGCGCGCGAGTAGCCGCTCATTGGCGGCAATGCGATGTCGTCACGAGTTGGGATGCGTATGAAGTCAGGGTCACTGCGGAACCGACGACTCGTGGTTGCGGGGATGTGCGTTCCGGCGTTGGCCGCGTCGCTGCTCGCCACTGCGGCACATGCACCGGCGATCCCGCAGCAATCGCGTACTCCCGCCGCACCGATCGATGATCAGGTCGAAACCGCGAACGCTAGCCTGGTTGCTGCGAAGGCCGCACTGGCCAAAGCACAAAAGACCCTGGACGACGCCGCTGCCGAGCTTCCGCTCGCTCAAGAACGGGTTCAGAAGGCGCTGGCGCAAGTAGCGCAGGCGCGGGCTGCCGAGGTGCGGGCGCGGGAAGCTCACGACGCGGCCCAGCGAGCCGTCGCTGTGGCGCGCAAGCAGATCGACAAGACTCAGGCCCAGATCGATGCCCTCAAGGCACGCATCCAAACCCTTGCCCGTGAGGTCTACACCAGTGGCGGTGAGTACCAAGAAATCGAAATCCTCCTGGAGTCGCGAGACCCAAGCGACTTCGCACTGCAGCTGAACGCCGTCCGTCGGCAGTCGCGGAGCAACTCCACCACGCTTGACGAAATCGGCCGGTTGAAGGCTCAACTTGACGCGAAGCTGATCGAACTGGCTGCCCTAGAGCGCACGGCGCAGCAGAGGCAGGCGGCCGCCGACGCTAGCGCTGCGCGGGCCGC
>CAUJEJ010000198.1 GCA_963169255.1 Actinomycetota bacterium
TTTTGGGTCGTGGGTGTTGGTGGTCGGGGGCGGCCCCCCGCCCCCCCACCCACACCGACGCACTCAACGTTTGGTTTTCGGTGGTGTGCGCAGGGTGGGAGGCGGCTTGGGTGGCGTGGGAGACGCGAAAGGCGCGCAGGGCCGGTGGCCGTGCGCGCCTTTCGGGGGTGGTGTTGGGCTAGTGGACGCGGCGCCAGACGAAGACGCCTGCGGCACCTGCGACAACCAAGCCGAGTGCAGCCAAACCGAAGACCAGCGAGTTGCTTGCACCTGTGCTCGCTGGTGCAAGTGTCAACTGGTACACACCAGTGGTCTGGGTGTTCGGGCCGACTGCAGGACCGTAAGGAATGTTCGATCCGGACAGACCGACCTGTTGGATCGCATTGATCTGTGCGACCTTGAAGGCGTAGTCGGCCTGAGCAGACTCACCGGACGCAGCAAGCTTGTCGGAACCTTCGTCCCGAAGCTGACCGGCGCCCGACTCGATCTGCTCAGTGCCATCAACTGCTGCGGGAAGGCCGTCAGCGATCTCGCTGGCGCCTTCCGCCGCAGGCACGAGGCCCTCAGCAATCTGTCCGGCACCGTCAGCGACCTGCGTGGCTCCGTCAGCAGCGCTTACCAGCCCGGTTGCCAACGTTGAGGTTCCATCCGCCAGCTGCGATGCACCATCCGCAGCGCCAACCAAACCCTCCGCAAGTTGGGATGATCCATCCGCCAGCTGTGCTGCACCAGCCGCAGCCGAGGTTGTCCCACCCGCGACCTGTGCTGCACCTGCCGCCAGAGCAGTCACACTGGGCAAGAGCGACGCCTGAATTCCGTCGAGCAAGTCAGGTAGCCCTGCCTGCAGCGCACCAACCAACTGAACCATGCTCGGAACACCAGTGCCGAGCGTTCCCGGCGTGTTCACGAGCGCGTTAATCGTGCCTGATGCCGTGCCGATCGAAGTGCCAACGGCCCCGAAATCCGTCGCACATGCGCTGGGATCCGTCGCCTCTGCACAGTAGGTCGATACTGCATCGGCAAAATCACCCGCGAGAACCGTTGAAATGGCTTGTGTCTGTGCCGTGATCGCCGTGAGTCCGCCTGCTAGACCACCTAGGGCAGCCACTGCCTGCTGATACTCAGGCGTCGACTGAACCGTCGCCGGCAGCGCTTCGATGCCCTGCTGAAGTAGCGCCAAACCGCCAGCAACCTGCTGCGCTCCTGGAGCTAATTGATCCAAACCCGCAGACAGCCCCGAAGCGCCAGCGGCAACCGCATTCGCGCCCGGCACTGCCGTGTCATTCAGACCTTCGGACAACTCGCCCGCTCCAGAAGCCAGAGCTTCTGCACCGGGCACTGCGGTCTCGTTCAATCCAGATGCAAGCTCGCTGGAGCCGGCCGCGAGCTTATTTGCACCCGGCACCGCTGTGTTGTTCAAACCGGCTGCAAGTTGGCTTGCGCCGTCAGCGGCTTTGATGAGTCCTGCTGTCAGCTTCGCAGCACCATCCTGCAACTTCGTTAGGTTCTCGCCAATTTCAACGCCGGCACCGTGGATGGTCGAACCAGTCGCGGCCCCACCGGTGTAGGCCTCCTTCGTCGAGGCGATCGTGCTGTTCTCCATCGGGATGATGGGCAGGAACGTGAACTTCGCCGACGGCAGCGTGCCAGCAGCGATCCGCGTTTGGTAGCCGAAGTTGGCGACCGGGTTACCCAGCGGCTCGAACAGGACGAGCGAGTACGAGAGCTTCGTCGCGCCGGTTCCATCGCCACCAACGGAGGCACCAGTTGCGGTGATCTCGTTGAAGCCCTGCGGAAGAATGATGTCGACCGAGCCGCCGATGGGCGATGCCATCTCGACCTCGGACACGACGTCGTTGCCGTTCACGTCCTTGTACGAGACGGTCTGCTTCTCCGTCTGTGTGTTGACGACGTTGTAGTTGACAGCGAGCACGCCAGTCTTGTCGACAACCTCACCTGGGTTGATCGGCTTGCCGTCAAGGGTTGCGGTCACCTTCACGCGGATCGGACCGTCGCTCGACGGCGTGTAGATCCGCTGTTCCTGGTTCCCGTTCGGGTTCATGTTGAAGATGGCGTTCTGGTTCTCAACGGGAACAGACGAGAAGCCGTCAAGGTTCCGTGCGCTGTCCGCGCCGACCGGCACAGAAACCTGCGCCTGGCCGTTCCCAACGGACGACACCTGGGTGACCATCGCGCTTGCGCTGCTGATGATCGAACCGTCTGGGTTGCCGCTGAGGGTCACCGACTTGCGCACCTGTGTGGCGACGTCGGTCGCGGACGGCGTGCTCGTGGTGGTTGCGGTGCTGTCGGCAACCGCCGCTGGCGCGCCCATCGCTGCCGCTGCACCGAAGATCGCAACCAAGCCGCTCGCGGCGGCAACCTTGGTAGCGGTCTTTGTCATTCCGTTGCGTGACTGGTGATTGCTCATTCTGTTGCCGAGCCCTTCGTGTTGGGTTTGTTGCTGTGTAGCGGGAAGCTATTAGGCAGTGGGGAGGATGCTGGGGTCGTTCGGGACTGCCGGCGTCGGCGGGTTGGCCGGTTCGTTTGCAGCAGGCGTTGTGGCAGCGCTGACCGGAGCGTCTTCGTCGGGCCCGATGAGTTCCATCAAGAACGCGACAATCAAGCCGAGTGAGACACCGAGCAACGTTCCGCCCGCAGAAGTGACCGACTGCGTGAGGAAGTTCTGCGGGGCGTTCTCGAATTGGGTTTGGTACGCGCCAACCATCGTTGCTGACCCGAGCAGTAGTGCCCAGAACGGCATCTTGTTGCGGCTGAATCCGGCGACCATGGTCACGATCGCGATGACGATCACTGCACCGATGATCTGCGACAGAACGACCTGCGGCAGGAGAGCAGCTTGGACACCGAAGAGCACCCAGCTGACAACAAAACCGATGAGGAACGAGACGATTCGAGCAATCGGCCCACCCTGTTTTACGAGGCCGAGGACAGCACCCACGCCGCCGCTGAAGAGAATGCCGCCGAGTGGCAACTGAAGTGCAGCGCCAATCCATAGGGCAATGGCGGTGAAGACTGCAAGCAGTAGTCCACCGATAAAGATCTTCTTCATGATTCCTCCGACGTGGTGTGGCCTTGATTAGGAATGTAGGCCACAACTGCGTAATTTCGCGTGATTTGTTTGAATCCGGGACAACTTTCGCAAGTGCTCTGAGCCACAAGGGTCCACTTCATGGGTATTTTGACCCATTTGCCGTTTGAGCAGTCACCCGAAACTGACAATTACCCCGAGAATCGTCACCTTGATGATCAGTTCGCGGGTGCTGCCGGACCGGTCGGCCACTTGAGGTGTGGGTAGCGCGGGGTGTACCCACTGTTAGGCCCAAGCAGTTCTGCGGTCGATGCTTCGGATGGGAACCGGCCCTCCCGAACCCATTTGTCCAGAATCACTACCGTGCCCGCAACTGAGTCAGGTGTGAAGCTGCAATGACCCGCTCCGACACTCGCCGCCCCTTCTTTGGCAAACAACGGCGGGGATACGACGTTCGCTTGGATCAGTCGGCGAGCCTCTGCGCTCGATTCACGAGCGGCCGTAATGATCGCGCCCTCATTTTGTGTGATAGCCACGGCGTCATAGGCCGTGTGAAGCGACACCATCGGAACCTTCATCGCCCCTGTAGCACCCGGCGAGCCATTCGCGGAATCGCGAGCGGCCCCATCGGCCGCGACACGTGCGCCCTTGTTTATTGGCTTCATGTACTTCTTGTAAGCACCTGGCCTAGCTTTTTGAATTTCTTCGACGGCCTGTTTCGAAGCACGAAGGTTGTAGTTGGTCCCGACATTTGTGGACGGGTTCCCTCCGTATTGGCGCTCAAGTGCGTATCGATCAATCGTGCTCCGCGCGAGAACGATCTCGAGATTCGCCGCGATGGCCTTCGCCTCACCTGCAACTCCCGCACCAGGCAGGGTTGCTGTCTTTGACGGCACCACCGCAGCCAATCCCAACACCGCGAGCTTCTGGGCGCCTGGACCGAACGAGTCGGCCGCAGCGGCCCGCACTCGCTTCATCGCCTCGGTGTACGTCGCCTGCGCTTCCTTCAATGACAGGTAGTTCGCGAGCTTCATCCCGGGATACAGGAGTTGACGCACCGCGTAGGCGGCATCGAGCGCGATGTCGTAGTTACGAGTCAACCCGGCGAGGTTGCCGCATAGAGGTGCGGTGCCGCTGACCCATTCACGGTTCTGCGCGAGGTTGAGGCTCGCCAGCGCACCCGTCGATGGACCCCACGTGTAGACGCGGTCTGGCTTGGCGACCTGTTCGCTGAAGTGCGCGTAAAGCGCATCGGCGGCTTCGATCTGTTCTCCAACGCGCCAGCCGAGGTCTGGTACCGCAGCGCCCGCGAGGGCGAACCCGACGTCGAGGAGGTTCTCTCCGACGTCGGCTTTACCCATCGTCCAGGTTGGAGAGAGCACCGGATCAGCACCTGCCGCAGCCGTCCCCAATGGAACGGGAACGTCCGCGCGGTACTCATGTGAGTAGAGCAGGAGCGTGCCATTCCACTTCTTCGGCATCGAGATCTTGAAGGGGAACTTGTTGTCCAGGGTGCCAGCGCACGATTGGTCAGTGCATGCGGTGAACGCGACGTCAGTCGACGTAGCGGAGACCCGCGAATCGGCCGTTCCGCCGTCTGCGCACCCGGCGATCAGTGCCACCGATGCCACGGCGACAGCGGCTACCGCGAGGCGGCGATGAGCGCGTGGGCGCGAGGCTGTGTGTTTATTGCGCATCTTCAGCGATGGCCTTCCGGTGCGAGGGTGCGGCGTCGGCTTGGGTGTCGCGCATGTGGTCGGTGGATGACTTGAATACCGATGAGCGTCTTCGAGTCGACTCTACGTCGCATCGTGGCACGGGATTGGGATCTTTCGGAAAGCCCGACACGCGAGCAATACGTGGCCGATGCCACAGCACCCTTGGGTGCGCGGAGAAACGAGTAGCCCCGACGGGATTCGAACCCGCGCTACCGCCTTGAGAGGGCGGCGTGCTAGGCCGCTACACAACGGGGCCCTAGCTAAATCAGTGGTTTTGCAAACGTGCTTTACAGCTGCAGCTCCGCGCAATTACTGCGTGAAACTTGCTGAGCTGGGGTACCAGGACTCGAACCTAGACTAACTGAACCAGAATCAGTCGTGCTGCCAATTACACCATACCCCAAGAGCCGGGTAAGCATATCTGGCGAGCATTCGCCATCAGCGCCCAGCATCCCTCTTTGGCTAAGAACCAGCTGCCGCCAACCTCGCCAAAGATCGTTCCCGGCCAAGTAGTTCGAGAGATTCGAACAGCGGCGGTGAGACCCGGCGACCCGTGATTGCGACCCGAACCGGGCCGAATGCAAGCCTTGGCTTGAGGCCGAGTCCGTCGATCAGTGCTGCGCGCAGAGCGAACTCGATGTCCTCCGTCGTCCACGATTCAAGGTTGACGAGCGCAGATCGGGCGGCTTGCACCGTTGCGATCCCCTGCTCGTCGAGCAACTTCGCCGCGTCGTCTGGATCCAGAGCGAATGGCTTGGAACCTGGCTCATCGGCGAAGAGGAACGCCAGCATTCCGGCGGCTTGGCCGAGCGTCTCGAGGCGCTCGCTGATGAGCGGCACTGCTGCCCGAAGCACCTGTTGCTGAGCTTCAGTCGGACTCTCTGGCAAGACACCTTCGGCGATCAGTCGTGGCAGGATCCGGTCCGCAAGGTCGCTCGCGTCAAGCGCTCGAATCCAATCCCCGTTAATCGACGTGCACTTCTTCAAATCGAATCGCGCCGGATTCGCGTTCACGTTTGAGATGTCGAACTTCTCGGCCATCTGCGTCAGCGAGAAGAACTCCAGGTCGTTGCCTGGTGACCAACCGAGTAGCGCGAGGTAGTTCGCCAGTCCCTCAGGCAGGAATCCTGCCTTCTCGTAGTGCGAGAAGCTCGCCTCCGGATCACGCTTGGACAGCTTCTTGTTCCCCTCCCCCATCACATACGGAAGGTGGCCGAACTTGGGTAGCTCACCGGAGCCGACGCCGAGGCGCGCGAGGGCACCGTGGAGCGCGAGTTGGCGCGGGGTACTCGAGAGCAGGTCCTCGCCGCGCAGGACGTGCGTGATCCCCATGAGCGCGTCGTCTGTTGGGTTGACGAGGGTGTACAGCGGGTCGCCGTTTGCACGCACGATGACGAAATCCGGAACGTGCTCAGCACCAAAGGTGACTTCGCCTCGCACGAGGTCGTCCCACGTCCAGTCCTGGTCGGGCATCCGGAAGCGCGTGACACTGGTGCGACCTTCACTTTCGAACGCGGTGACCTGTTCGGAGGTGAGATCACGGCACGCTCCGTCGTAGCCGGAGTTGCGGCCCTCCTTGCGAGCGATCTCGCGGCGAACCGTGAGCTCATCCTGGGTGCAGAAGCACGGGTAGGTGTATCCGGCATCAGCAAGCTTCGTGACGACCTCACCGTAGATCTCGCCGCGCTCAGATTGCCTGTACGGCCCGTAGTCGCCACCGACCTCAGGCCCTTCATCCCAGTCAAGTCCAAGCCACTTCAGCGAGTGCAGCAACGCGTCGTAGGACTCCTCCGAGTCCCGCGCCGCATCGGTGTCTTCAATCCGAAACACCAAGGTGCCGCCGGTGTGCCGCGCGTACGCCCAGTTGAAGAGCGCCGTCCGCAGCATCCCCACGTGCGGATCCCCCGTCGGCGACGGACAAAACCGCACTCTCACTGCCTGCGTCATACGTTCTTCCTCCGCTGATATGTCGATTCGCACAGGATTGTGGCCGATCTGCACCCCTATAGGGTTGCGGATCGGCCACGTTCCTACGTGGTTGGGACGGGTGGGGCGGTGATGCCTAGGAGACCGAAGGCTACTGCGTCTTCTAGGGCCATCCAGCTCGCGGCGATGACGTTCTCGTGGACGCCTACGGTGGTCCAGTCTGTGGTTCCGTCGGTGGTGTCTACGAGGACGCGGGTTACCGCGCCGGTGCCCTTGACACCCTCGACGATGCGGACCTTGTAGTCCGTGAGTTCGAACTTCTCGAGTTCCGGGTAGGCCGTTGCGAGAGCCGAACGCAGCGCGTTGTCCAACGCGTTGACGGGGCCGTTGCCTTCGCCGACTGCGACAGTGCGGTCCGAGCCGACCTGGACCTTGACGGTCGCCTCGCTACGGACGACGCCATCCGTCGACTGCTCGACGATGACCCGCCACGACTCGACCGTGAAGTTTCGAACCTTGGCGTGTGCACGGGCGTCGCGAACGAGGAGTTCGAACGAGGCGTCAGCGGCCTCGAACGTCCAGCCATGAGCCTCGCGATCCTTCACCTGCTTGACGACCTCGTTGAGCACCTCAGGTTCAGCACCCAAGTCGAAACCAAGCTCGCGGCCCTTGAGTTCGACTGAAGCCTTGCCGGCCATCTCGGTCACGAGCACACGCATATCGCCGCCGACAAGTGCCGGGTCGATGTGGTTGTAGAGCTCGGGATCAACCTTGAGCGCACTCGCGTGCAACCCGGCTTTGTGGGTGAAGGCCGAAGATCCGACGTAGGCACGGTGTGTGTCAGGGGTGAGGTTTGCCAGATCAGCAATTGCGTGTGACACCCGCACCATCTCTTGCAGTGAGGCCTCAGGCAGCACCTGCCGACCCATCTTCAACTGCAGGTTGCCGATGACCGAGAACAGGTCAGCGTTGCCCGTTCGCTCGCCGTAGCCGTTTGCTGTGCACTGCACATGCATCGCACCAGCCTCGACCGCCGCCAGCGTGTTCGCCACCGCACATGCGGTGTCGTCCTGGCAGTGGATGCCAAGCTGAAGTGTGGTGCGGGCACCCACGCCGGTGACGACGCGGTGGATTCCGCTCGGCAGCATCCCGCCGTTGGTGTCGCACAGCACGCCAACCTCGGCACCTGCATCAGCGGCAACTTCGAGCAGCGTCACGCCGTACTCGGGATCGCGCTTGTAGCCATCGAAGAAATGCTCACAGTCGACGAACACTCGACGGCCGTTGGCAACCAGGTAGCTCACGGTGTCGCGAACCATCGCGAGGTTCTCATCAAGCGTCGTATGGAGTGCGTCGCGGACATGGCGGACGTCACTCTTGGCGACCAGCGTGATGACGGGGGTCTCGGCAGCCAACAGGGCAGCGACCTGCTTGTCGTCCTCGACGTTGACGCCGGCCTTGCGCGTTGCACCGAACGCAACAAGCAGTGCGTTCTCAAATTCGATTTCGTCGCGAGCGCGAGCAAAGAACTCGGTGTCCTTGGGCATCGCACCGGGCCAGCCGCCCTCGATGAAGCCGACACCCAACGTGTCCAACAGTCGGGCAACCGCAAGTTTGTCCGCGACGGAGTATGAGATGCCCTCACGCTGGGCGCCGTCGCGAAGGGTTGTGTCGTACAGGTGGAATTCGCCGTTCGATGCCGTTTGAAGGTCGGCCATGGTCTTGTCTCCTACGTGGAAGTCGCGCTGTGGTTTCTGGGCTCGCCCGGCAAACAAAATGCCCCCGGGCACAGGGCAGGGGGCACGCGCACCGCGGGCTTCGAAACGAAGCGACGGCGCGCTAGATAATGATGCGAGCGACCAGAGTCACCCGTTTAGTGTCGCACAGGGGTTCGGCAACCTGCAAACCCCTGCGCGTAACCGCTAGCTGACGGTGTGAACCCAGCCGTGCGGATCGGGGATCGCTCCGGTCTGCAGATTCAGCAGGTACTCGCGTAGTTGCATGGTGATCGGGCCGGGAGTTCCGCCGTTGATCGTCCACTCACCCTGGCGGCCCTTGACGGTGCCAACCGGCGTGATGACCGCAGCTGTGCCGCAAGCGAAGACCTCGGTCAGCTCTCCAGACTCGGAGGCCTTACGCCAGTCATCAACGCTGATCCGACCCTCTTCAACCTGATAGCCGAGGTCCGCACCGATCGTCAGCAGTGAGTCACGAGTCACCCCAGGAAGCAGCGCGCCAGACAAAGACGGCGTCAACAACCGGGCGTTCTCGCCTGAGCCAAAGACGAAGAACAGGTTCATGCCACCCATCTCTTCGACCCACTGGTGTTCGTTCGCGTCGAGCCAGACCACCTGGTCGCAACCGTGGTCAATTGCCTCGGCTTGGGCGACCAGAGATGCCGCGTAGTTGCCTGCACACTTCGCCTCGCCGGTGCCGCCGGGAGCGGCGCGCACGTAGTCCTCGGACAGCCACACGCTCACCGGCTTCACGCCCTGCGGGAAGTACGGTCCAGCGGGCGAAGCGATGAGCAAGTACTGGTACTCCGCTGCCGGACGCACACCGAGACCGACTTCGGTGCTGAACATGAACGGTCGCAAGTACAGCGAGCGGTCTTCCCCGCCTGGCACCCAGTCGCCATCGACGGCGAGCAGCGCATCGATCGAGCCGATGAAGAGCTCGTCGGGGAGTTCGGCCATCGCGAGGCGACGGGCAGATGAGCGGAACCTCTCGGCATTGCGTTCCGGACGAAACGTTGCGAGCGAACCACCCGCGTGGCGGTAGACCTTCAAACCCTCGAAGATCGCCTGACCGTAGTGGACAAAGTTCGTCGCCGGATCGATCGCGAGCGGGCCGTATGGCTCGACCTTGGTGTCGTGCCAACCCCGGTCAGCAGTCCAGCGGGCGCTCACCATGTGGTCGGTGAAGTACCGGCCGAACCCTGGCTCCGCCAAAATTGCGTCGCGCACGTCAACGGTCACCGGGCGGGTGGTGAGCTCAACTTCGAACAGGTCCGACACGTCTTCTCCTTGGGGTCAGCTACGAGGGTACGAGAACTACGCGCCCGATACCGCAGCCATTAGCGCGTCGCCGATCTGCGAGGTTGAGCGCGCCTGCGTGCCACGGCTTGCGAGGTCCGCAGCAACTGCCGCCTCGATCTTCGCGGCAGCCTCAGTGAGTCCAAGGTTGTCGAGCAGCATCGCGGCAGACATCACCGCGGCCGTTGGGTCGGCCTTGCCCTGACCGGCGATGTCCGGAGCGGATCCGTGAACCGGCTCGAACATGCTCGGTGCCGTGCCATCGATGTTGACGTTGCCTGATGCGGCGAGTCCGATTCCACCGGCGATTGCAGCGCCGATGTCGGTGATGATGTCGCCGAACATATTGTCGGTGACGATCACGTCAAAGCGCCCCGGATCCGTGACGAAGAAGATGGTCGCGGCGTCGACGTGGCAGTAGTCAACGGTGACGTCCGGGAACTCAGGCGCGACGGCGTTAACTACCCGCTGATAGAGCCCGCCCGCATGAACGAGCACGTTGGTCTTGTGGACCAAGGTGAGCTTGCGACGCGGGCGTTCAGCCGCGATCGCGAACGCCCGACGCACGATCCGCTCGACGCCGTACCAGGTATTGATGCTCTCCTCGGTCGCGACTTCGTGAGCGGTGTCCTTGCGCAGGTGCCCACCGGCACCGCAGTAGAGGCCTTCGGTTCCCTCGCGGCACACGACCATGTCGATGGTCTCGGGGGTGCCAACGCGGATTGGCGACTCAACGCCCTCGGGTAACTTCACCGGGCGCAGGTTGAGCGCGTGGTCAAGCTCGAATCGCATCTTCAGCAACAACCCACGCTCAAGCACGCCTGGCGGCACGCTGGGGTCGCCGATCGCGCCGAGCAAGATCGCGTCGTGCCCACGGATTTCTTCGAGGACCGAATCTGGCAGCGCCTCCCCCGTCCGGGCATAGGCGCGTGCACCGAGGTCGTACTCGGTCTGCTCGAACGTGACATCTTCGCCAGCAACGGCCGCGTTGAGCACCTTCAGTGCCTCCGCCGTCACCTCAATTCCGATGCCGTCACCTGGGATCACTGCCAATTTGAACGTCTTAGCCATAGCCGTAGAGGTTACGGGTTGGGTCAGGAAGACCTTCCACGCAGGCGGGCTGTTACTCTTTTTTTGTGGCGAGCTTGCGACTTCTCCTTAGCCGCCGCGGCAGGGTCTGACCGACCGGTCCCCTAACCGCGGCGATTTTGTTGCGCTCTTGACGCAACACCACCGGTCATCCAGCCCACACCTTTCACCTCTGGAGACCTTCACCATGAATGCCTACGAAGAACGCAATTCGCAAAAGCCGAGCGGCATGCCGATCAACCGGTACCAGCCGTTTACGCCTATCACCCTGCCGGACCGCACCTGGCCAGACGCCGTCATCACCGAGGCACCTCGCTGGTGTGCCGTCGATTTGCGTGATGGCAACCAGGCACTGATCGACCCGATGTCGCCTGCTCGCAAGAAGCGAATGTTCCAACTGCTTGTTGACATGGGATACAAGGAGATCGAGGTCGGGTTCCCGTCCGCCTCGCAGACCGACTTTGACTTCATCCGGGAGCTGATCGAGGAAGATCTGATCCCTGACGACGTTGTCATCCAGGTGTTGACGCAAGCTCGTGACCACCTGATTGAGCGCACGTTCGAGTCCATCGTGGGCGCGGATCAAGCGATCGTCCATCTGTACAACTCGACGTCAACGCTGCAGCGCCGCGTCGTGTTCGGTCTGGATCGCGAAGGCATCAAGGACATCGCAGTACACGGCGCGCAGCTGTGCGCCAAGCACGCTGAGAATGCGGGCGACACCGAGGTGTTCTTCGAGTACTCCCCCGAGTCCTTCACCGGAACGGAACTGGAGTTCGCCGTCGAGGTCTGCAACGCAGTCACCGACGTGTGGCAGCCGACGCCGGATCGCAAGGTGATCCACAACCTGCCTGCGACGGTCGAGATGGCAACCCCGAACGTCTACGCCGACTCGATCGAGTGGATGAGCCGGAACCTGAACAACCGCGACGCGGTGGTGCTGTCGCTGCATCCCCACAACGATCGTGGCACTGCTGTTGCCGCCGCCGAACTGGGATACATGGCCGGCGCCGATCGGATCGAGGGTTGCCTGTTCGGCAACGGCGAACGCACCGGCAACGTGTGCCTGGTCACCCTGGGCATGAACCTGTTCAGCCAGGGAATCGATCCGCAGATCAACTTCTCCGATATCGATGAAATCCGCCGAACGGTCGAATACTGCAACCAACTCCCCGTCCACGAACGTCACCCCTACGGCGGCGACCTGGTCTACACCGCCTTCAGCGGCTCCCATCAAGACGCCATCAACAAGGGCCTGGCGGCAATGCAGTTTGATGCCGATGAAGCTGGCGTCGCGGTGGACGAGTTCGAGTGGGCCGTGCCGTACCTGCCGATTGATCCGAAGGATGTCGGCCGCACCTACGAAGCCGTCATCCGGGTGAACTCCCAGTCCGGTAAGGGTGGGGTCGCCTACATCATGAAGAGCGAACACAACCTGGACCTGCCCCGTCGGCTTCAGATTGAGTTCAGCCAGGTCGTGCAGCAGTTGACCGATTCCGAAGGTGGCGAAGTCTCGCCAACGGAAATGTGGGAGACGTTCCAGGACGAGTACTTGCCGAATCCCGCCGCCCCGTGGGGACGATTTGCGCTGATCAAGCACGATCTGGCCAGCGAAGTCGACGGCGAGACGCACGTAAACGTCGTGATGACAGACCGCGGGCAAGAGATCACGCTCAACGGACACGGGAACGGCCCGATCGCGGCGTTCTGTGACGCACTGTCGAACCACGATGTCGCCGTGCGGGTTCACGACTACCACGAGCACGCGTTGTCGTCCGGCGGTGATGCCAAGGCGGCTTCGTACCTCGAATGTGCCGTTCACGGACGGGTGCTGTGGGGCGTCGGAATCGACTCGTCGATCGTCACGTCCAGCCTGAAGGCCGTCGTCAGCGCCCTCAACCGCGCCGACCGCGACGCATCCGCCCAATGACCCACCCCCTCCCCCGAGTTTTGGTGGAATCGCGCGACCTGCCGGCAAGTCGCACCAAAATCGATAGGGGTGTGCGGTGAGCGGCGGAGGGTGGTACAGCGAGGTATTGGCTGACATTCACGACAGTGACTACACGTTTCTCGCGCGGGCGGGGGCGGCATCGGCGATTGCGCTGCTGCCGCCGCCCGCGGAGTCCGGGATCATTGTTGACCTTGGGTGCGGATCTGGCGTAACCGCGCAGATCCTTGACGAGGTTGGCTACTCCGTCGTCGGGATCGACTCGTCTGCCGACATGATCAACCTCGCGCGCAAGCGGGTTCCGAACGGGCACTTCCGGATTGAATCGATCTACGAGGCAGACATTCCGGACTGCCAGGCCGTCTTGGCGCTCGGTGAGGTCCTCAACTACACAAGCGAGGACCGCACACCCGAGGCGATCGCCAAGCTACTGCGCAACATCTCGCGTTCGCTGCACTCCGATGGCTTCTTCCTTTGTGACATCGCTGAACCGGGCCGCGGCACCGCGAGCGCGGGCGCAGGCTCACACGCGAGCGGTCCGAACTGG
>CAUJEJ010000199.1 GCA_963169255.1 Actinomycetota bacterium
CCGTCGCGCGGTACGTCGCCTTGGCGGCCTTCACGGCCTGCTTCTGGGCATCGGTAAGTGAGGCGCCGTAGTACTTGGATGCACCGTGGAACTTGATCGCACCGTAGTGCTTGAGGGCAGAGTTGTGACTCGACAGCGAACCGTGGCGTCCGCGATCGCCGCCGTCGCCAGAGTGGGCTGAGGCCGTGCCCGCTGCGGCGGGGACAAGAAGCGCTGCACTGCAGATGCTTGCGGCAGCGATGGTGCTTACTCGGCGTGAAACCATGGAGAGCCTCCTGAGAGTCGGGATTCTGGACAAAGCTGGGGATCCGGAACCTGACTGAAGGTTACGAGGGCGGCGATCCAACGACTAGTCCGATTTGGCTAAGGAACGGTAAAGAACGCGCGGATCGTGTAAATCAGCGCCGGATTCGAACAGTGCCGCGGCGAACGGGCCGCGCGCTTAGGCGTTCTGCGGACGAACGACCGCGACCGGGCAGGTGGCGTGCCGCAGGCTCTGCTGTGCAACAGACCCGAGCATCATCGACGTGAACCCGCCAAGTCCTCGCGTGCCGACGACGAGTAGCTGTGCGCCTGCCTCGGATGCGGCCTTCACAAGCTGCTCGCTCGAGTGCCCATCTCGGAGTTCGGTCGTGACCTCGATACCTTCGAGGTCAGCAGCCGCCCGGTCGACGACGTCGAGCAGGACCTGGCGTTCCAACGCCTCGAGCTCGTCGGCGTCCGGGCCGATCGACCGGAGTGTTCCGGCGATGCTGTCGGGCGCGATGTAAAGCCGTTCCCAGGTGTGAACGACGTGAAGGCGGGCTCGAGTCACGCGCGCCTGTTCGCCCGCCCATCGCAGTGCGATATCAGCGCGTTCGGAGCCATCGACGCCAACAACCACAACAGGGGAGTCGCTTGGCTCAGCGTCGGCCGCGGTGACGACGACTGGGCACATCGCGTAGGTCGAGACTTCCTCGCTCACCGAACCCAATAGCAGGCGCTTGAAGCCACCGATGCCACGCCGACCCACCACGATCATTGATGCGTTGACTTCGACCGCAACGTCGATCAGGCTGCTGCCAGTCGGACCATCAACGACGTCAACCTCGATGTCGATCTCGGTCTCATTCGGAATCGTCGATTCGACGGTGGTCGTCAACAATTCCTTGGCCGCTGCGACGTCTTGTTCGTTGCGAGCATGAATGACTGGCCACGGCCAAACAGGGTCTGTGGCCATCGCCGTCACCGGAATTGGGTGCGGGCGAACCAGGACGACCCGCAACGCGACGCCGGTTCGGCGAGCCTGTTCGGCCGCCCACAACAGTGCCCGCTCACTGACGACGGAACCGTCGACGCCGACGACAACCGGGCCAACAGTCGTCTCTGGTCCCATCACGTTCTCAGACATTTGTGGCTCCCTACCTGCGGCGACTACCTCTACTAATCTTCCCAGGCGAAGCGCTCACGTGGCTAGGGACCTGTGTCCCCGGTTATACTGCCACGCATGACTCTCCTCTCAGCTGTCCCAACCAAGGTTCGTTCACGGGGACGCAAGGCCAAGATGGTGTTTGGCATCGCAGGCGCCGGAGCTCTCACTGTGGCACTTGGTGCGTGCGCGAGCGCCGACCAGGCGAATGCCTACACCGACTCGCTGAATGCCGTGCAGCTAAAGATCAATTCTGTCGTGAGTGCAACAGCTTCCACGGAGGCATTCCAAGCTGCCTTGACCGAAAACCTGCCAGCGATCCAAGCCGACATTGCCCAGCTGAAGTCCGCTGAGGGCAACTTGTCGAGTGAAGCGAAGGCGATCGCCACGGAGTGCACCGGTGACGTCACGGCGATCGTCAGCGGACTCGAAGCCATCGGCGCAGCAGTCCAGGCCAAAGACAACAAGGCCGTCACCGCCGCACGCACCACCACCAACGTCGAGATCGAAAGCCTCAAGACCTGCATCTCAAATTGGAACGCCAGCAACGGCGCAGGCTAGCTGCTCAGTCCAAATGCCACGAATTCGCTACGGTCTCAACATGGGAAGCAGCGAGATCATTCGGGCGATGCGCAACCGGGCGGGATTCACACAGGCTGAACTAGCACGTCGTTCGCGTATCTCTCGGGCGGAAATTAGCGCGTACGAGCGGGGTACGCGTCAGCCTTTGTGTTCCACGCTGATGCGTCTGGCGGACGCCTGCGGCGAAACTCTGACGACGGTGCCCCGACCGAAGATAGACGTAGAGAGGAATTCCCGAATACTGCTTGAGGTGCTGGCTCTCGCTGAAGAACTGCCACATCGTCCCGCAGGGCCACTTATGTTCCCACCGCTGGGTAAAGGGTGAAGGCGCTGTCGGAGTAGTAGCGGGGATCTGCGTCGGGAGCCGGACCGATTACCGCATTTCATCCGGAGAGTCCGTCGGCGAAGGCGGTTGTTCACGTCGGGGTGAAGGCGCGGTCGGGCGCGCGTTCACCCCGACGTGTGTCGGTGGGACGAGGTGGTTAGGCCTTGTCGTTGACCTGCAGACCAACAGGCAGCGCCTGAGTGTTCGACGCGCTGTCGACACAGAACCCTCCGCCGCCCTTGGTCTCATTCGGACCAACCTTGCGGGTCCACTCCGTCGGCTCGAAGACGTACCAGTCGCCCGCCTTCGTCAACGTCGAATCCCAACCACCACCAGTAGCGGTCTGGTCTCCAGTCAGGCCGAACGTGACGTTCCAGTTGTCGATCGTTGAACCTTTCACGCTGGTCGCTGCGATCGTGGCGCAATACCCACCGGTCCAGGATGCCGATTTGGTGATCGTGACCTTGAGGTTTCCGTTGGCACTGGTCGCGCTGGTCTCCTCCTCGGTACCCGCGGTTTCCGTCGGTGAGGGGACGGGCGCCGTCGGCGTCACAGGCGGCGCTGTCGGAGTTGGGCTTCCACCGGGTGAGAAATGCGTCTGGCACACGTCGAGGCTGCCCGGCGTCGAGATAGACAGCGTCACGGGCTGTCCGTAGGTCACCGCGAAGCATGTGCCGTCTTTGGAGCCGGGAGTTCCCACGTTGAGCAAGAACGGAATCTCCCAGCCGAGCGGGAACTTCCCGGCCGCATCGGCCTCGCCCCACGGGCTGCCGTTGGCAATCGTGCAGTACGTCTCGCCCGGCACAATCTCCTTCTCGTTCTTCGTTTGGTCCGCCTCGGGCACACCGAACAGCGGGAGCAACGCCTTGTAGTTGATGAAGCGGTTCTTGGACTGTTGCAGCTGTGTTTGCAGCGCTTCGCCGGAACTCGTCGGCGAACATTCGTACGCGCCATTGATGATGCTGACCGTGGCAGAGAACTTCTGGAAGATCGAGCCATCAGCCTGGGTGTTCACACCCTTGAACTCGCCGCTGGCAGGCATGTCATGGGGTTTGAAGTTGCCCGTCACCACGTCGTGCATCGACGGCTTCTTGGTTTGCGGTTGCATGGCGAACCAGATGCCTGAGCCAAGGACAAGGTCCACATCGGTGGCCACGAGGTCGGGTTGGTTGACGAGGATGTCCATGTCGCCGTAGTAGCTCGCCGAGAATGCGGCGTAGTTATAGACCCACGAGAGTTGCTTGATCCCGCGGCCGTAGTACGAGACGTCCTTGGGCGCGTCGAAGTTCGCGGCACCACCGTTGTACTGGTCGCACACGTTCGGGTAGCACACACCTTCGCGAGTCTGGAACAACGCGGTCTGCCACAACTGCTCGCCTGCGGGCACCGGCTTCTCGCCAGTCTCTTGTATCGCGTGGGCAAAGAAGGTCGAAAGTTCGCGCTGGCAGGCCTGCAGTTCCGTTTCCCACTGGCCCTTGTCGCCGCAGAAGTAGGGCATTCGCGCTGCCGTCGTCAAAAACGACTTGTACGAGTTGGCGGGGTCTTCGAAACCGGTGACCTGGGGGGCGTCCTTCTGATTCCCCGTTCCAACCTTGTTCGGCAGGATCAGCTTCGACCATTGATCGAGCGAGATGACCTGCTGGATTGTGGCGACGTTTGGTGGGTTCGCCGCGGGCTTAGCGACGTCGATTGCCGGAATGCACGGCAGCATCGCCGTCTTCGTTGCGGCGTCGACGGACTCAGGGATGTCGATGACTTTCGTTGCACCGTTGTAACCAGCGCGGAGGTCTTGGCTGGCAATCAGGTTCTTTGCGTAGTCGGCGGCGTACTTCTTCGTGTCAGCCACTTGATCCGGGGCGCATGCCGGGATCGTGGGAACCTCAGTCGCGGCAGCCTTGCCGACCACCTGGGCTTGCGTACTTGGCGTGCCCGAGCACCCCGCGAGCACGATCGCAGCAGTCGCAATGCCAACCGCGCCTAGTCCACTCCTAACGCGCCGATTTCCCCAGAAGTGCGTCATGCCCTGCCTCTACGTTGCCGATGCCACGCGCCCAGTCGCGTGCCGATTTCGAATGTGGCACAGATTGCTGCCATATTGCGCGGTGAATGTTCACAGTTAGGCCTAATGGCGCACGAGTGAATAGCGACGGCCCCGACACCAGGGGGTGTCGGGGCCGTCGCTATGCGGTTCGCGGACTAGCTGGCGAGCGCCTTTGCCTTGATCTGATCGAATTCGGCTTGCGTGATTGCGCCGGAATCGAGCAGCTTTTGAGCGTCAGCGATCTGGTCGACCGTAGTCGAGCCACTCTGGTTCACCAACTGCTTGGCGTATGCCAGCTGAGCCTTCTGTGCTTCTTCGGCAGCAGCCTGGTTGCGCTTGGCCATCCCCGGTCCGCGGGCAATCACGTAGACCAGCATCGAAAGCAGCGGGATGAACAGCAAGAAGATCAACCAGATCGCCTTCACGAAACCATTCATTTCGTGATCGCGGAAGATGTCAAAGATGATGTTGAACAGCATCATGAAGTACACGATCATGAAGAAGATGATGATCAACGAGTAAAGAAATTGGCCGAATTCCATGTGCGCCTCAACGTTTCTAATATCGACAAGGGCTAAATGCCCACCCGCCATTGTGAGGGTACGCCTACGCGATCATCGGCATTGGGTCGAGCGTGAGTGTCGTGGGCTACTGAGGACGTGAAAGGACGCGGTAATCCGCGAGCGAAATCTCCCTCGTTCGACGGCGGAATTCGGTGGTGGTTCCGGGCCACAGCGCGGTGACCCTGCCATGGGCGTCCTGGTACCAACTGGCACATCCGCCATCAGCCCAAACGGAGTGACCAAGGCGTTCCTCGAGTTCAGAAGTGAATGACTCCATGACCGCCGAGCGCACGTCCAGAGCCGCGTCTGGATTGCGGTCCAGGTAGCTCGCCATGTCTGCCGCGTAGCGCGCCTGCGCCTCGATCATCAACAACATTGAGTTATTTGCCAGCCCAGTGTTAGGCCCGGTCATGAGAACCAGGTTCGGGAACCCAGGCAATGTCGAACCGAGGTAGGCGGTTGGCGCGGTCTTGAACATTGCGGCGGCCATCGAATCACCATCAGTTCCCACGATGACCGACAGGATCGATCGCCGTTGGACCCGGAATCCAGTTGCCAGCACGATCACATCAACCTCGATCGGACCGACGGTCGTGTCGCGGTCTGCGCTGCCCCCAGGATCGTGGCGGGTGACCACTGAGGTGGACGTGAAATGGGAGATGGGGGTGGTGGTCAGGGTGACGTTGGGGCGAGTGAGCGTTGGGTACCACGTGTCGGACATGAGGAGGCGTTTGCAGCCTGCGCGGAATTCTGGAGTGACGAGGGCGCGCAGGCTGGGGTCCGCGATTTGACTGTTGATGTGACGCCGACCGGTCCGTTCTATCAGGCTTAGCATTCGACCGGATCGAACGAACGAGTTGGTCAGGAGTTCGCGGCGGAGGAAATCCACGCCACGCGTGACGGACATTGCCGCAGGTACCCGCCCGTTGAGCTGCTGCTGCCACCTCGGCACAGATCGATCCCCGCGGGGTAACACCCATGGAGCTGTCCGCTGGAAGACAGTGACTGACAGAGCTGCTTCTGCGATCTTCGGAACGAACTGCACCGCTGAGGCACCCGTTCCGATCACGGCGATTCGTTTACCCGAAGGATCGAAGTCCGCTGGCCAGTTCGCGGAGTGGAACAGCTCCCCCGAGAAGTCGGCAAGGCCATCAAATTTTGGAATGCTGGGCTCGTTCAACGTACCGGAACCGACGATGACCATCCGCGCCCGCAGCGATTCACCTCCGGCAATCGAAACCGTCCAGAGCTGAGCTTCCACGTCCCACTGCACCTGCGAGACGTCACGCCCAAACTCAATCCTTGATTCCAGGTCGAGGTGGCGCACAGCATCACGCAAGTACTGCTGAATCTCGGGTTGGGTTGCGAAACGATCCGACCAGTCGTGCTTAGGCAAGAAAGAGAACGAGTAGAGCGACGACGGAACATCGCACTGGCAGCCGGGGTACGTGTTGTCGCGCCAGACCCCACCGACTTCGTCGGCCCGTTCCAGAATGGTGAAGTTCGTGATGCCACGGCGGCGCAGTTCCGCGGCGGCTCCGATCCCGGCGAAGCCCGCTCCGACGATCACCACAGCCAATGGCCCGCGTGGACCCTGCTGGGTCGTCTCGGATTGGCTAGCTGGCGTCACAAGTTTTCATTATCCGCAACTCGAGCAGGTCTGCTAGACACGGGATCGAATTGGCTGCTGTCGATGACCTTTGATCGCGCGATGGTCACTGACTCTGCTGCATGCTTGGAACGCACCAGAACCCACTGGCCGACCTCTGCGCGGCCGGAGATTCGATGATGACTCTGTTCCCTTCACTGAAGGGTTACGAGCGATCATGGCTGGCACGCGATGTGGTTGCCGGGCTAACCATCGCCGCAATTGCCGTGCCGGGGCAGATCGCCGTAGCCAAGGTTGCCGGAATGCCGCCGACCACGGGGCTTTGGGTCGCAATCGCCGCTGGATTCGCCGCTCTCGTCTTCGTCGCGAGCCGTCAACTTTGGATCGGCTCGGATTCAACAACTGCACCACTGATCTTGGCTGGGCTATCTGTCATGGCAGCGCCGGGATCAGACCAATACGTTCGACTGGCCGTCACTTTGACAATCATCATTGGCGTCCTGGTGTGCATTGTCGCGTTCGCGAAGATGTTGTGGATCGCCGAGTTGCTCTCGCGCACCGTGGTCGTCGGATTCATGGCGGGCGTCGCCGTCATCATCATCGTCGGGCAACTGCCATCACTGCTCGGAATTCCACCGGGCGGCACCCACACGCTACAAAAGCTCTGGCACGTGCTGACAAACCTCAACGAGATCAACCCTGCCGCCGCGGCGATCGGCTTCGCCTCACTCATTGCACTGCCCCTGTTCGCCAGGATCAACAAGAAGCTGCCCGGCGCCCTGCTTGTCGTCGCCCTCGCAACCCTCGCCGTGGCGCTGCTGTCGCTCAAGCGATTCGACGTGGAGGTGCTCGGCCCACTCGACGGCGGCCTGCCACACCCGGTCTGGCCGGATATCTCCCTTGACGCACTTCGTGGTGTGTTGCCGACGGCGTTGGCAATCTCGCTGCTCGTCATCGCACAAACCGCAGCAACCTCCCGGAGTAACGCTGACGCCAACGGCGCCCAAACGGATCTGCGTGCTGACTTCACCGGCATCGGCGCGGCGAACCTCGCGTCAGCCGCGACCGGCTCCTACTCCGTCAACGGCAGTCCGGGTGCCACTGCGGTCATGGCTGCGTCAGGATCACGCAGCCAACTCGCTTCGGCGGTTGGCGCCTTCGTCCTGCTCCTCGTCGTGCTGTTTGCGACGGGCTTGGTAGCCGACCTTCCGATGGCGACGCTGGCCGCCATCATGATCATGATCTCGGCACGCATCATCAACGTGAAGGAACTCAAGCGCATCCGTCGTTACAGCGTGAGTGCATTCGTCCTCTCACTTGGCACCTTCGCTGCCGTCGTCGTGCTCGGCGTCGAATCGGGGGTGCTGATAGCTGTCACGGTGTCGCTTATCGCCCGCGCGGTGCAATCCTCGCGGCCCGAACTCGTCGAGGTCGGTCGCCGTTCCGATGGCCACTGGCTACCCATCGATGAACCGCACGCGCACCACCACGACGGCATTGTCGCGATCCGACTCAACGGCCCCGTCTGGTTCACAAATGCCAATTGGTTCCACGACGAGATCATGGCCAAACTCGAATCCGACCCAGGCATCCGCGGACTCATCATCGACACCGTCGCCATCGATGATCTCGACTACACCGGTGCGAGCGTGCTCAAGGACCTCGTGATCCTCGTTCAGAGCCGCGGTATCGAGGTCGCGGTCGTCCACGTGGTCGGGCGCACTGACGAATCTCTGCAGCGAATCCGGCTGACGACAAAGCTGCCAGAGCACCGGCTCTACGAGTCACTCGAAGACGCCTACCAAGACCTTGCATCGACTCTGCCAGCGAGCGCACAATGACCGCACCACCACACCCACACCGATGGAGGCCCACCTATGTCGATTGAGAAGATCAAAAACTGGGTTGTGGTCATGTTTGAGAACCGCTCGTTCGACAACCTGCTCGGCCACCTCGAACACATCGATGCCGAGGACGGAGTCCGCGGCAAGACCATCGAACTGCCGTACCCCGGCGGCATCGTGACGGTGCATCCTGGCGCGCTCTACAACGACCCAATCCCCGACCCAGGCGAGGGCTACGCGAACGTCAACGTTCAGGTGTACGGCCGCTATCTCCCCGAGTCGAATCAGGCCAAAGCGCCCTACCTCGCGCTGCCCGACCGGATGCAGGCGCCGTACAACGCTCCGCAGCCTGGCGACGTCGCGACGATGGATGGGTTCGCGCTGGACTTCTATTGGAATTCGCTATGGCAAACCGGTCGCAAGCTCACCGACCAGGAGATGCAGTCCATCGGTGGCGTGTTCACGCCAAAGACGGCGCCGGTCATCAACGAACTCGCCAAGGAGTACGCCGTATTCACCAACTGGCACTGCGATGTTCCGACATGCACGTTCCCGAACCGAGCTTTCTTCCACTCGGGCACAAGTTTGGGAAAGGTCGACAACGACATCGTCTACAACTGGACCGTCACGCAGGATCAACCGAATCTGTTCGACCGCTTGACCGAACACAACGTGGACTGGAAGTGCTACTTCGA
>CAUJEJ010000200.1 GCA_963169255.1 Actinomycetota bacterium
CTGCCGACCCGCTCGACGATGTCGGCGACCTTGTTCAGGGTGCTGCCAGAGACGCGGCCAACGGTTGGCGCAACGCCGATGTAGAAGTTGCCGTCCTTCTGCGGGAATACCCCAACGTGATCGCGACGACCTTCGACTGCCGGTTCGGGAGCAGGGCCGTCAATGAGCTTGCGCTTGAGGTACTCGTCTTCCAGAACTTGGCGGAACTTCTCCGGTCCCCAGTCAGCGACGAGGAACTTGATACGGGCACGAGTGCGAAGCCGGCGGTATCCGTAGTCACGGAAGATGCTGATGATGCCTTCCCAGACGTCGGGCACATCGTCGATCGAAACCCACGTGCCGAGGCGTTTGGCGAACATCGGGTTGGTCGAGAGCCCACCGCCGACGAATACGTCGAAGCCTGGCCCGTGTTCTGGGTGCACAACACCGATGAACGACACGTCGTTGATCTCGTGCGCGACGTCTTGGTGAGGAGAGCCCGAGATTGCGGTCTTGAACTTGCGGGGGAGGTTTGAGTAGCGAGGATCGCCGACGTATCGCTTGACGATCTCGAAGATCGCGGGAGTGCCGTCGATGATTTCGTCTGCTGCAACGCCCGCAACGGGGGAGCCGAGCACGACGCGTGGGGTATCGCCACATGCCTCCGTTGAGCCGAGCCCCACTGCTTCCAGCCGGTCCCAGATCTCGGGTACGTCTTCGACTCGGATCCAGTGCAGTTGAATGTTCTGGCGATCGGTGATGTCCGCGGTGTCTTGGCCGAACTCTTCGGAGATGTCAGCAATCGTCCGCAATTGCTTGAGGGACAGTTGTCCGCCGTCGCTACGGACTCGCATCATGAAGAACTCAGCATCGAGCTCTTCGGGCTCGAGCGTCGCGGTGCGACCGCCGTCAATCCCTGGGGCGCGTTGGGTGTAGAGACCCCACCAGCGCATCCGACCACGCAAGTCGCCTGGGTCGATGCTCGCGAACCCGCGCTTGGAGTAGATGTTCTCAATTCGGGCGCGGACGTTGAGTCCGTCGTCGTCCTTCTTCGTGCGCTCGTTCGGATTCAGCGGCTCAAGGTGGCCCAACGCCCACTGACCCGCACCCTTTGGTCGAGAGGGTCGGGCTGCGCGCTTTGGTGCGGGGGTTGAATCAGTTGGTGGCGCCACGGTGGGGCGTCTCCTCTACGAGAGCGGAGGTCAGCAAGCCTGGTTAGACATTCACCGTGGAGGCGAGTGCGCTAGTCCAAGGCTCGACAACCACGAGTGGATTTGGTCAGAGCTGGAAATGACTAGCGACTACAGACAGATTGCGCTGGAGACACGACCGAAGTCGATGTGGCGTCGAGCCACAAGAATGTTCAATCCGTTGCGCACCCGTCAATGGTGCCACACCCAACCCCCGAACGCACCCACCCCCCGAACGCACCCACCACCACCGCCAACCCCCAACCCAATCGATTTTGGTGCGACACGCCGGCGGGCCGCGCGATTACACCAAAATCGGAGGGGAACGCCGAAGGCCCCGACACCTTTGGGGTGGTCGGGGCCTTCGGGAGGGGTGGTGCGGGTTAGGCCTTGACGTTTTCTAGGGACTCCATGTCCTCTAGTTCGACGCCCTTGGTCTCCTTTACGAACTTCAAGACGTAGAAGAAGGAGAGCAGCGCGCAGACGGTGAAGATTCCGTATGCCAGGCCAAGCGAGATGCTGACCAGGGTCGGGAACGACTCCGAGACGACGAAGTTGGCAATCCAGTTGGCCATGACGCCGATGGAAAGCGCTGCCGCACGAATCTTGTTCGGGAACATTTCGCCGAGCAAGACCCACACGATGGGGCCCCAAGTGGCTGCGAAGAATGCAACGTAGGTGCACAGCGCAACCACCGCGATCCAGCCACTCGAGTCAGACAGCATGGGGTTGTTGAGCTGGCTGACTGCGTTACAACTGCTGTTGGTGCCAGCATCGATCAGTTGCTGCGTGCACTTCTCGGCCGTGACGAACGTGACAGCCAGGATCGCCAGCGTGACGAACATGCCCGCAGATCCGATGAGCAGAAGCAGCTTGCGACCAACACGGTCGATGAACGCGATCGCAACGAAGGTGAAGATGACGTTGACAGCGCTGATGATGGTCGAGGTGGTAAATGCCCGGCTCTCGTCGAAGCCAACGGCGCTCCAGATGAGGTTCGAGTAGTAGAACACCGCGTTGATTCCCACGAACTGCTGGAAGATCGCCAAGATGATGCCGACCCAGACCAGCGGCAAGAGTCCAAACTTCGGGCCCTTGATGTCCTTCATGCTCGGCTTGTGGTCGCCCTTGAGTGATTCCTCGATTGCGGCAACCTTCGTGTCGACGTCCTCGACGTAGATCTTCGAGAGCACAACTTTCGCTTCGGCGGACTTGCCTTCGGCGACGAGGTAGCGGGGCGACTCCGGGATGGTTAATGACAGCAACCAGTAGATGACGGCCGGAACAACCATGCACAGGAACATCCACTGCCAGGCCTGCAAACCGAGAGCGAGAACGTTGTTCGCCTCGACCGGTGGAACGGCGGGGTTCTTAACGGGCTCTTGGACGCCGTCGGGGACCATTCCGATGATGATCTGGTTGACCAGCTGCGTCGAGAAGATACCGACGACGATCGCCAACTGGAACAGCGACGAGAGGCGCCCGCGAAGATGAGCAGGAGCGACCTCAGAGATGTACATCGGCGAGATCACCGCAGCGAGACCGATGGCGAAACCACCAACGACGCGCCACAGCATGAAGTCCCAGGTCGCGAATGGGAAGGCTTGTCCGAGGCCAGCGATCAAGAAGAGAATCGCTGCAATGACCATGACCTTCTTGCGGCCGATCTTGTCTGCGAGTCGTCCACCAAAGAATGCACCAACCGCAGAGCCGAGCAGCGCGATAGCTACAACGAATCCCTGAAGTGAGGTGTTCTCGATCTGGAACTGGTAGAACACGGCCTTGTTCGCACCGTTGATGACGGAGCTGTCGTAGCCGAAAAGGAATCCACCGAGCGCAGCAATAATGGAGATGCCGACGACTTTGCCGGTGTGTACCTTCTCCACCACCACTGGCCCAGTTTCCCTGGTAATTGGTGCGACCATTAGCTAGTGCCTCCCTAGTGATCAGAGAGGCCTTGCGGCGTCCCTGAAGTACCGCGACCCGACGCGCGGCTACTGATTGCGGAGCGTAGCGATTTGATCAACGTCATGCGCGCCAGAGCGCGGCTGCTTGGCCTTGTGCTATCGCTGGTTTACGGTGGCCCGAACCGCCGCAGGTCGGACGAGGAGTAGTCCATTGAGTCACAACAGTCCTGATTTTCATGGCTGTTTCGTTCACCGGCCGTTCGTTCTTGATTCGGGTGCCTCTTGTACACCTCGCTCATGGCGGTGGTCGGGTGACATTCGTGGCCATTACGCCGGCCGGGTTATCGTCACGATCTGCAACCAAGCGCGCGAAGATGCGCGCACGCTGAAGGACTCGCCATCGGCGCCAACCTCCGCTGCGGCAGGATGAGGACTTGTGACTGATTCGAGTACGTCTGAGCAAGCGCCTCTGTGGGCTCCATCGGCCGAGCGAATCTCGGCTACGGCGATCGATCGGGTACGCCGCGACATCGTCGAAGCGACCGAGCTGCCGATTCCGGACAGCGCGGCTTTGCATCAATACAGCCTTGAACACCCAGGCGATTTCTGGGACGTCATCTGGGGCGAGTGCGGCGTCGTTGGAGACCGCGGAGACGGACCTGCCTACGTGCTTCCGCCCGCTGGTCAGGACATGAGGTCGGCAAAGTTCTTCCCTGCGGCACTCATCAGCTACGGCCAAAATCTCCTTGAGGGGGGAACGCGCCCCGGCGCTAACGACGAGGCGATCGTCTTCCAACGTGAGGACGGCGTCCGCCGTAGCGTCAGTTGGACGGAACTCAATGACTCCGCGGTCGCACTGGCTTCGTTCCTTGCAGGTGCTGGCGTCGAGCCCGGCGATCGCGTCGCTGCGTGGATGCCCAATGTTCCCGAGACGATTGTCGCAATGATTGCGACGTCGCTACTCGGTGCCACGTTTACGTCGACGAGCCCGGACTTTGGCGTCGCCGGCGTTCTCGATCGGTTCGGGCAGGTTGAACCAAAGGTGCTGATCGCGGCGGATGGCTACGTGTACGCGAACAAGCAACACTCCCGACTCGATCTCCTAGCTGAGGTAGTCGCTGGCCTACCGACCCTCGCGGCGGTGATCGTTCACCGTGAACTGGACAGTGCGCCGAATCTGACAGGGGTTCGCGAGGTCAACGGCGCGATCCCGGTCTTGGACTTCGAGCAGGCGGTCGGCGTGGGTCGGCTGGCTGTGAGTCAAGGTCGGGGGATCGATCCGCACCGCCTATACCGGTTTGACCAGCCGCTCTACATCCTCTACTCGTCGGGCACAACGGGTGTTCCAAAGTGCATCGTCCACCAGGCCGGAGGGCTCCTGCTCAAGCACGTTGTTGAGCAGCAATTGCACTGCGACATTCGCCCAGGAGATCGCGTCTTTTACTTCACGACGTGCGGTTGGATGATGTGGAACTGGCTTGCCAGTGCGCTGGCAAGCGGCGCAACGATTGTGTTGTACGACGGCTCGCCGTTCCATCCTGAACGTGACGTGATGTGGGACCTCGTCGAAC
>CAUJEJ010000201.1 GCA_963169255.1 Actinomycetota bacterium
GACATCGCGTCGTCGCCGTTCGTAGCCGAAGTCATGGTCGTGAACACGTGCAACAGGCTGGAGGTCGTGGCCGAGGTCGCACGCTTCCATGGCGCCGTCACTGACATCTCGACCCGGTTGGCCAAGCACACCGGTGTCTACCTCGAAGAGCTCACGAATCACCTCTACGTGCATTTCGAGGAACGCGCGGTGCACCACGTATTCACGGTGGCGAGCGGCCTTGATTCGATGATCGTTGGCGAACAGCAGATCCTTGGGCAAGTGCGTTCTAGTCTTCGTGACGCGCAGGATGCCGGCAACGCTGGTCGGTCATTGAACGACCTGGGCCAGACGGCGCTGCGGGTCGGCAAGCGCGTTCACACCGACACAGGAGTTGACCGCCACGGCGCGTCGGTGGTTTCCGTGGCGCTCGACGTTGCTGAAGGAATCGCAGGTGACCTCACGACCCGTTCGGCGTTGGTCGTCGGCGCCGGTGCGATGAGTTCGTTGGCCGCGCAAACCTTGGATGCTCGCGGAGTTCGCGACATCACAGTGGCGAGCCGCACGACGGCGACGACGAAGCGCGTCGCCGAAGTCACGGGTGCGACTGCTATCGGCATGGACGCGCTGCCAAAAGCGCTCGTGGAAGCCGACGTCGTCGTCAGTGCAACCGGCGCAAACGGCCTGGTAATCACCGCTGATGAGGTCGAAGCCGCAATGGCCTTGCGTGGTTCGCGCAAGCTGGTGGTCGTAGACCTCGCGCTCCCGCACGACACCGATCCGTTGATCGCTGATTTGCCCAATGTGGAACGCATCGACCTGGCCGCGCTGGCCGACGCGCCCGGTGCTGCGGCCTCACAATCGGACCTCGATACCGCGCGTACTTTGATCGACGAAGAGGTGCGCTTGTTCCTCGCGGACCAAGCTGCGCAGCGAGTCGAGCCCATCGTCGTCTCGCTTCGGGCGAAGGCCGACCTCGTTCTCGAGGCCGAGTTGCAGCGGTTGCGCCTCAAACATCCAGAACTCTCCGATGACGCCGTCGCCGCCGTGGAACGCACGCTGCGCCGGACGGTCTCGACGCTGCTGCACACGCCAACCGTGCGGATGAAGCAGTTCGCTGCCGACCCGGATGGGCAACGGTACGCGGAAGCGCTCCACGCGCTCTTCGACCTCGACCCCGAGGCGGTCACGTCGCTGTCGGACCCGGGCGTCGAAGCCGACGCTGCCCTCGGCGTGATCACCGACGTTGATGGTCGGTGGACGCCTTGACGTCTACCCCCATCAGGGTGGCCACAAGGCGCAGTCAGCTAGCAACTACACAAGCGCAGACTGTCGCCGACGCCCTCTCCTCGCTTACCGGTCGACCTGCCGAACTCGTACTCGTCACGACCGAAGGTGACCAAGCGACGGGTTCGTTGGTGTCGTTCGGTGGCGTCGGTGTGTTCGTCGGAGCGGTACGTGAAGCGATTCTCGACGGTCGCGCTGATGTTGGTGTGCACTCGCTCAAGGATGTGCCAACCGAGCCGCATGCCGACCTCGTGATCGCGGCGACGCCGATCCGGGAAGATCCCAGCGACGCATTCTGTGGCATCGACGGCGCCACTCTTGACGACCTGCAAATTGCGGCGACGGTCGGCACGGGATCTCCGCGGCGGGCGAGCCAGATCCGAGCGATGCGCCCTGACCTGAATGTCGTTGATATCAGAGGGAACATCGATACGCGGCTGGCGCGAATCGAGTCTGGCGACCTCGATGCAGTGATATTGGCGACAGCGGGACTGGTCCGGATCGGCCGTGATTCGGTGATCACGCAGCGCCTAAATCCGCAGCAGATGTTGCCCGCACCTGGTCAAGGTGCCCTCGCGGTTGAAGCCTCGACCGCGGTGCTTGAGCGTGATGCGGATTTGCACAAAGCGCTACTCAGGCTCGATGATTTCAGTACACACGCTGCCGTTAGCGCAGAACGATCATTGTTGAACGCGCTTGAAGCCGGGTGTACTGCGCCGGTTGGAGCCCTGGCAACCGTGACACCAGACGACACGAATCTTGATGCAACACCTGAAAACAGCACCATCCATCTGCAAGCAGTCGCCGCATCGGTTGACGGCTCAAAGGTGATCCGCATGTCCATTACTGGCGCTGCTGGCAACGCCGAGGGACTTGGTCGCGAACTTGCGGCCGAGCTCCTCGCAGCTGGCGCCGCTGATCTGTTGGGGGAGTCCGCATAGTGACCGCCGCACGCCCGAAGAAGAACCGCCCTGTCGGGACCATCTCGCTCGTTTCTGCCGGTCCAGGGGACCCAGAGCTCCTGACGATTCGCGCGACAACCCTGTTGGCCGCTGCCGACGCAGTCGTCGCTGACTCCGACGTGGTCGACATTGCTAAGCGATACGCGCCCGACGCGAACCTCGTTCCTGTTGTTGATGACGATGGCTTGCCGTTGGAGCATGCAGCCCGCGCCAAGCGCGTCGTCGAGCGTGCCCGCGCAGGCGACAACGTCGTCCGGCTGTACTCCGGCGATCCAATCCTGGATGGTTCGATCGCGGTTGAGGCTGTTGTCCTGCACCGCGCGAAGCT
>CAUJEJ010000202.1 GCA_963169255.1 Actinomycetota bacterium
TTCGGGGCCTCCTGCCACACCCCCGACACCTCCACCCGACGAACCGCCGCCAACCGCACCCCCTCCACCACCGCCGCGACCACATCCAACTCCTGCACCACCCCCACCGCCGCGAGCCCATCCGCCGTTCCCACCAGGCCACGCAACCGGTCCAACCCGGCAACCAACCCCGCCACCACACCAGCAACATCACCATCGATCGCAGCGCTACTGCCAGCGTCCGCCTCAGTCCCAGTGCTCGTGCTCGTGTGATCGGGACGACCCGCAGCATCGGGGTCCGCAGAAAGACCCTCACCTCCAGCAGCCCCAGCAACACCGGGATCGCCATCACCGGATGCCGTGTCGGCGTCAGGTCCTTCGCAATTGCAGGCCCCCGGAGCACTGAACGCACCACGACCCGCGCCCGTCACACCAGCGGCACCGAACCCGTAGGCGGCAGACAACGCCGCGGCGGCCGCGACCACAGAATCAGCGACACCACCACCAGCATGATCAGCTTGGGCGTCTGCAGCCTTCACGCCGCCCGACGCTGACGAACTCGCTGCAGCCCAACCACCATCGCCACCAGTGGGAGTTGACGCCGTGGACCCGCGAGGCCCGGGTTCGGCGCACGAGGAACCAGCCGGCTCGGCGGAACCCGCGCCGACACCGCCACCATCAACATCGCTATCAACGTCACGCACCACACTCACCCCCACACCGGACCAGGAACCGACACCAGCGAACACGAAATCGCCAGCCTCAAACGAAGAAGAACCAGGAAACAATCTCCCTGGTTCGACCACCTGTACGAATCATATCGCCCGGCCCGGCGAAAGATCAAGACCCTAGACCAACAAATTTCCTTCTATTTGCAGGCACTTTCTCCACAGCCCCACACTGTTGATATCCACAAGGCCGCACGCCTTAACCCGCTTCTGAGTCGAAGCGTCCACGCCTCCGATCAACCATGACCGTCACGCGTCAACACCCTGAGCGCCCCTGCCCTCGTGCCCGTGAGGAGTCTCGTCCGGACTCCACGCCCTCACGCGCACGCACTATCGCCCACCCGTGCCATCAACTCTGCAATCTCTCCCGGCCACCACCGGCACGCCACTACCGCCACCTACAGCCCCCACGCGCCTCCGGCCGGGCGTACCCTAATCAGATGCCCCGTGCCTTGAGAGTTCCGCCGTTGCGCGAAAGCAAGCAACTCGAACTGACCGTCGATGGTCAGACCTTCCGCGTGGTGCACGACGTAGGCACCGGCGCTGGCACTCCTCTCGTGTTGATGAATGGCATTGGCGCCAAGCTAGAACTGCTCCAACCCCTGGTCGACCGACTCAGCCCCGAACGCGACATCATCCGATTCGACGCACCCGGCGTTGGCGGCTCGGCGACTGCCAAGAACGTCTACCGCCTCAAAGGCCTCGCAAAGAAGGTCTCGGGCATCCTTGACCAACTCGGATTCGACCAGGCCGACGTTCTCGGAATCTCTTGGGGTGGCGCGCTAGCCCAGCAGTTCGCACACACGCAATCGCACCGCCTACGCCGCCTAATCCTCGTCAGCACTGCAACCGGCGCGATCATGGTCCCGGCGCATCCCCGAATCCTCGCGAAGATGATCACCCACCGCCGCTACACCGACCCCGACTATCTTGAGTCAGTCGCGCACGAACTGTATGGCGGCAGCATGCGCAACGACCCGTCGTCAGCCGTGAATGCGCTCCGCACCGCAAGCACCAGCCACAACAGCGCTGGCTACTTCATGCAGTTGTCTGCCGGTCTCGGCTGGACGAGCATCCCGTTCCTCCCCCGTGTGAAGGCGCCCACCTTGGTGATGTCGGGCAACGACGACCCGCTGATTCCCGCTTGCAACGCCAAAATCATCGCGAAGTTGATTCCCAACTCCGAACTCAACATCTTCGATGGCGGGCATCTTTCCCTCGTCACCGAAGCAGACATTCATGGTCCCGAGGTCGAAGAGTTCCTCGACCGAATCACGTTCTAACGCTCCACCTGGCAGATCCCTGACAACGACAGCGTCGTCGAACGCGGCGCCACTGGAGGTCATTTCATGCGCGTCGCCCAGATCACCGACCTGACCGGACCACAAGGCGTATCGGTCGCGGACCGCGATGCGCTGGTCGCCGCCGCTGGCCAACTTCTCATCGACGTCCATGCGGCGGGGATCAATTTCCCCGACCTCCTCATGACGCGTGGCGAATACCAGGTCAAGCCGGAGTTGCCATTCGTACCAGGCTCCGAGATCGCCGGGGTCGTCGTCTCGGCACCCGCTGATTCCGGCTTCGCCAAAGGCGACCGAGTTGCTGCGTTCACGCTCCTCGGCGGCATAGCTGAGCAGGCGCTGACAAGCCCCGAGTACGCAATCAAACTCCCCGATACCTTCACCTTCGCCCAAGGTGCGGCTCTGCCGATGAACTACCTCACGATGGAGTTCGCACTGCTTCGCCGAGGCGGAATCAAGGCATCTGACACAGTCCTGATTCACGGTGCCGCTGGGGGAATCGGAACGGCTGGCATCCAGATCGCGAAGGCAGTCGGAGCAACCGTCATCGCGGTCGCCTCAACCGCCGAGAAGCGCGAGGTCGCGCTCGCCGCAGGCGCCGACCACGCCATCCCGGTTGAGGGATTCCGAGATACAGCCAAGCAACTCACGGGCGGTCGCGGCGTCGACATCGTGGTCGATCCTGTGGGCGGAGATCGCTTCACCGATTCATTGCGCTCGCTACAAGCCGAGGGTCGCCTGCTCGTCATTGGGTTCACCGATGGCGAGATCCCAACTGTCAAGGTCAACCGGTTGCTGCTCAACAACATCGACGTCCGCGGCGTGGGCTGGGGCGCATTCGCGTTCGCGCGGCCCGGCTATATCGGAACACAGTGGGCGAGCATCGCCACCCTCATCGAATCCGGCGCAATCAACCCGCCCGTCGGCAGCGTCTACCCCCTCGAAGAGGTTGGCGAAGCCATTGCGGAACTGGGCGCCAGGCGCGCACAAGGAAAAGTCGTCATCGCCGTTCGCTAGTCCAAGAAGTCGAAGGTCCAGGTGCTCGCGTCAATCGGCACCGGCACTACAGCGGGTACTGGCCGAAACGCCCCCACGCAATGACCACAGACAGAACAATCATGATCACGTTGATCGCGATGAAGGCACCCTCCCGACGCTTGAGATGCGTAAGGATTGCGCCGACCTGAAGGAGGGCGATTCCGCACGCAGCGAGCGGGACGAGCACAGGGACGAAGCCCACGATCCCAGGAACGATCAGTGCAACAGCGGCAACAACTTCTAACCCGCCAATCGCACGAATCTGATTCTGCGAGAAGTCATTGGCCCACGCCATCTTCTCCAAGAGCTTCTCGCGTGGCTGAACAACTTTGACCATGCCGGGGACAAAAGTCAGCACCGCCAGAATGACCGTGATGATCCAAAGAAACGTATTCATCCAGCGACCGCATTCATCTCGTGGCTTGCCGAGCGTTCATCAACGTGCCGCAGTTCGTCCACACTTGCCAAACGAAACAGACTCGTCGACGACCGAGACCCTACGCACTCTTCTCACGAGGCGTGCGTGACTTCGCGTCACGGCGCACCAGCGTGGGATTGACCGAACCCTTGACAACCTCGCCGGTGATAACGACCTTGGCGACATCCTTGCGGCTCGGCACGTCGTACATCACGTTGAGCAGCACCTCTTCGAGGATTGCCCGCAAACCACGTGCGCCGGTGCCCCGCAACAGTGCCTGATCTGCGATCGCATCCAACGCATCCTGCTTGAATTCAAGCTCGACACCGTCGAGTTCGAACAAGCGCTGGTACTGCTTCGTCAGGGCGTTGCGTGGTTCGCTGAGTACCTTGACGAGCGCCTCGCGATCGAGCGCAACCACGCTGGTGAACACCGGCAGACGACCAATGAACTCAGGAATCATCCCGAACTTCAGCAGGTCCTCTGGCATCACCTTGCTGAAGATGTCGCCGGGGTTTGTGTCCTCTTCTTCGGCGTCAACATCGGACGTGAAGCCGAGTGACTTCTTGCCGGTGCGAGCCTCAATGATGTGGTCAAGTCCAGCGAATGCGCCACCCACGATGAACAGCACATTCGTGGTGTCGATCTGGATGAACTCCTGATGCGGATGCTTGCGGCCACCCTGCGGCGGAACGGCTGCAGTCGTGCCCTCAAGAATCTTCAGCAACGCCTGCTGCACGCCCTCACCGGAGACGTCGCGAGTGATCGACGGGTTCTCACTCTTGCGAGCAACCTTGTCAATCTCGTCGATGTAGATGATGCCGGTTTCAGCCTTCTTGACGTCGTAGTCAGCCGACTGGATCAGCTTCAGCAGGATGTTCTCGACGTCTTCGCCGACGTACCCAGCCTCGGTCAATGCAGTTGCGTCGGCAATCGCGATCGGCACGTTGATCATGCGAGCGAGCGTCTGGGCCAGCAGCGTCTTCCCTGAACCAGTCGGGCCCAACAGCAGGATGTTCGACTTCGCTAGCTCGATCTTGTCGTCACGCGCTCGCTCCGACGCACCCGCCTGCACCCGCTTGTAGTGGTTGTAGACGGCAACGCTCATGGCCTTCTTTGCTTGATCCTGGCCAATGACGTAGTTGCTGAGGAACTCGTAGATCTCTTTGGGCTTCGGAAGCTCGTCGAACTGCAGGTCCGTCGCCTCGTTGAGCTCTTCCTCGATGATCTCGTTACAGAGGTCGATGCACTCATCACAGATGTAGACGCCTGGGCCCGCGATGAGCTTCTTGACCTGCTTCTGGCTCTTTCCGCAGAAAGAGCATTTGAGCAGATCGCCGCCTTCGCCAATCCGTGCCACTGTGTTAGGTCCCCTCTGTTGCTGACATGTACGACGTTACCTGAGGAATCGAGAATCGGCTTGCTACAAACAAAGACACATCGACTCTTTTGGCTAACGCCTTCACGTTTGGCGTATTGCTTGTAACCCAATGGATGCATTGCGCCCCGTTGAGTTACTTGGGCGCAACCTTGCGGGATTCGATGACCTGATCGACGATGCCGTATTCCTTGGCCATGTCGGCAGTGAGGATCTTGTCGCGCTCGATATCGCGCTCAATGTCCTCAAGTGCGCGACCGGTGTGGTGGGCGATGATGCCTTCCATCTCGGTACGCATACGCAGGATCTCGTTCGCCTGGATCTCGATATCCGAACCCTGGCCGCCACCCTCGGAGTACGGCTGGTGGATGAGGATCCGCGCGTGTGGCAATGCGAATCGCTTGCCCGGCGCACCCGCGGCCAACAACACTGCAGCGGCCGAGGCAGCCTGTCCAAGACACACCGTCTGAACCTGCGGCTTGACGAATTGCATCGTGTCGTAGATCGCCGTCATCGCGGTGTATGAGCCACCGGGCGAATTGATGTAGATCGAGATGTCGCGATCCGGGTCCATCGACTCCAGGCACAGCAGCTGCGCCATGACGTCGTCCGCACTCGCGTCATCGATCTGCACACCGAGGAAAATGATGCGCTCTTCGAAGAGCTTCGTGTACGGGTTGTGCACGCGCTCGCCGTTGGCCGTGCGCTCGCGGAACTCCGGCAGGATGTAGCGCGATTGCGGTTGCGCGGGCGCTGCACCGGTCATGCGGGTTGGTAGCTCGAGGTTCATGCTGTGCCTCCCTTACCGGCAACGTCGCCCGCACTGCGAACCACGTTGTCGATGAATCCGTACTCCAATGCCTGCTCGGCCGTGAACCAGCGGTCGCGGTCCGAGTCGGACTCGATCTGCTCAAGGCTCTGGCCTGTGTGTTCGGCGATGAGCTCTGCAAGCTGCTTCTTGATCAGCAACATCTGCTCAGCCTGAATCTTGATGTCTGACGCGGTTCCGCCCAGACCACCGGATGGCTGGTGCATCATGATGCGCGCGTGTGGCAAGGCGTAGCGCTTGCCTGGCTCACCGGCGCTCAGCAGGAACTGCCCCATCGAGGCCGCGAGACCCATCGCGACGGTCGCAACGTCGTTGGTGACGTACTGCATCGTGTCGTAAATCGCCATACCCGCGGTGACGGAGCCACCGGGGGAATTGATGTACAGGTAGATGTCTGCATCTGGATCCTCTGCAGCCAGCAAGAGGATCTGGGCGCAGATGAGGTTCGAGTTGTGATCCTCCACTGCCGCGCCCAAGAAGATGATGCGCTCCTCAAGGAGTCGCTGGTAGACGGCTTGGTCGTGGCCGGCTCCTGCCGGAGCAGCGCTTCGCGCCGCGAGTTCGGAAGTCATGTCAGTTCTGCACCCTTTCGCTTAGTGGCTCTGTGACCCTAACCCCTAAACCCTCCCCGACAGTCCCCCGATGCCCGTGTGTTCGCCAACAGGTGAACGTCAATCGCCAACGCGCATGAACAAACCCCCGCCATTCCAGCGATTCCGGCCGCAGTTGGCCGAAATCGTGGAACGACGGGGGTTGCGTTCAGTCTGGGCTACTTCTCGGAGTCGGCAGCTTCTTCTGCGGCTTCGCGCAGTTCTTCGGCCTTCTCCATCACGGCATCGACCGTGGCTTGCAGTTCTGGGTCGTTCGCGACGGCCTCGTCGATCTCCGCTTGGGTCAGAGCCTCTTCTTCGAGCTCTTCTTCGAGCTCGTCGATCATCTCTTCTTCGACCGCTTCGTCGAGTGCAGACAGGTTGACCTCGTTGCCGGAGGCATCGGTGACGGCTGCCTTCTGCAGGACCAACGCGAGCGCCTTGCCGCGACGGACATCCGCCACCGCCATTTGGACCTGGCCAGCCTCAACGAGCGCCTGAGCGAACTGGTCGGGCGTCATTCCGTAACGCGGGGCTTGGGTAACAAGCCACTGGCTGAGTTCTTCCTGGCCAACCGCAAGTGCTTCGGTATCAGCGATCTTGTCAAGAATGAACTGAGTCTTGATGGACTTGCGCGTGGTCTCTTCGACCTCAGCCTTGTGGTCGTCGTCACCATGTCCGTCTTGGAAGTGCTCATCGGTCTGTGCCGCGACGAGAGACTCCGGGATCGGGAAGTCGATGACCTCGAGCAGGTGGTCAAGCACCTTCTCGCGCGCGGCCATTCCCTGCTCGACGAGGGCCATGCGCTCGACCCGGGTCCGAAGGTCCGCCTTCAGTTCGTCGAGAGTGTCGAACTCGCTCGCCATCTGCGCAAACTCGTCGTCGGCGTCGGGCAGTGAACGCTCGCGCACACCCTTGACGTCAACCTTGAGCGAGATCTCCTTGCCGGAGAACTCCCCCTCTTCGGGCGTGAAGGTGAAGGTCGCTGACTCGCCATCGGAAAGTCCGCGAATCGCCTCATCGGCGCCAGACACCATTCCAGCCGAGCCAACCTCGTACGAAAGTGCTGTGGCGCTGTATTCCTCGAGGCGCTCGCCATCAAGGGTTCCCTCAACGTCGAGGAGTACGACATCTTCGTCGGCTGCCGCACGCTCGACTGGGACTGCCGTGCCGAACCGCTTGCGCAGTTCATCAAGTTGTTCGTCGACCTTTTCGTCGTTGACCTCAGCGTCGTCAACCGAGACAGCAATTCCGGAGTAGTCCGGCAGGTCGAACTCGGGGCGCACGTCGACCTCGGCGGTGAAGACAACCTTCTCGCCATCGGCGATCTCAGTCACCTCAACGTCGGGCTGACCAACGGCGATGATCTCGTTCTCTTGGATTGCACTGTCGTAGGCGACAGGCAGCGCTTCGTTGATCGCTTCCTCAAGAACCGCTCCGCGGCCGACGCGCTGATCGATGATGGCCGAAGGAACCTTGCCCTTGCGGAATCCGGGAATCGTCACCTGCGAGGCAATTCGCTTGTAGGCGTTCGCGATGTTCTCGCTCATGTCGTCAAAGGGGACCTCAACGGTCAGCTTGACGCGGGTGGGCGAAACGGTCTCGACTGAACTGGTCACAGATATTTCCCTGGTGTTGTGGCCGCAATGCCAGCGTTTGGCGAGCGTCCGATGAGCAAATCGTCTCTCGTGGTGCACGTCGCGCCCCGCGAAAATCGCGGGTGCAACTTGTCGGGGCGGGGAGACTCGAACTCCCGATCTCCTGCTCCCAAAGCAGGCGCGCTAGCCACTACGCTACGCCCCGCAGCTTTTGGCCGACGCTAGTCTAACGATGGGCACAACCCGAGCGACCGGCCACGGTCGCCTTAGCCGCAACTTGGAGGATTTCGATCCAATGACTTGTCCAAAATGCCAAGCCGAAATGCGCACGTACGAACGCAATGGAATTCACGTCGATCAGTGCTCGGAATGCCGCGGAATCTTCCTCGACCGCGGGGAACTCGAACACCTCATCAGCGCCGAGAACGCCTGGGCTGCAGCTCCTGCTCAGCAGCCAACTGCTCCCCCACCAGCGCCTGCCGCAGCACCTGCACCCCCGCCGCAGCAACAGCAATACCACCAAGACGAACGTCGCCGCGACGCCAAGTACTTCGATTCGAAGTACTACCCGCGCTACGACAAGAAAAAGAAGAAGCGCAACTTCCTCGAAGACCTCTTCGACTAGGCGGTAGCTGCTCAGGCCGGGTGTCGCTCGATGCACTCCCGGCCTGTGCAAACGCCGGTAGCCCGCGAGCACTAGGCCAGCGGTTTGACTTCTTCGGGCATATCGACCAGCTCATCGGGGCTTGCGTCCGGTTCCCGCAAACCGAGCGCTGCGGCCATGGGGACGGCGGTCGCACTGTAGAAGACAACCGTGCCGACGATGACTAAGAATGTGACGGGTAATAGCACTTCACTGTCAGGCACGCCGAGCGCAACGAGCGTGCCACTAAAGCTCGCAGCGGTGGAGGCGGCGACGATGCCACGCGGAGCCATCCACCCCACGTAGATCCGTTCCTTGAGAGTCAACGTTGATCGAATCGTCAACAGCAACGCCGTGAGCGGCCGCAGCACCAACACCAAAACCGCGACGATGCCGAGGCATGGAAGCATTAGCCCTTGCAACGACTCAGGCGTGACGAGCGCAGAGATCGAGATAAACAGCACACCGATACTTGCGTTCACGATCGTGTCGAAGAACGGCTTCACTTCCGCGACGCGGCCCTTGACGATCAGCGGTGCGACCATGCCCATCAGCACAGCCGCGACCAGTCCCGAATCATCAAAGACCGCATTGGTGCCGGCCGTCGCGATG
>CAUJEJ010000203.1 GCA_963169255.1 Actinomycetota bacterium
TGATTAGCGAAGCCCGCGATCTCGTGATCGGTCGCGTTGACGGCGAGGCTTTTGTGCCGCATCACGCCGAGTTCGGCAACCCCTACAAATTCGCGGTCGAGGAAGTTCCCGCGCAGCTGCAGACTGAAGGCGGTTCGGCGAAGTTCGCCCGCGGTGACACATGGCCGACTCTCGACGGTCTGTCGATGTACTCGTTAATTCAGGTTGCACAAAATCTTCGTATTGATGGATGGTCCGCTTCTCCGTCGGCAGCGTTGTCTCCAACTGTGTGCGCTGATCGGGGGTCAAGACGCTCTGGGATGACAACGCTTTAGCGACGATTGCGGCCTGAATGTCCGCGGCGTTGTCGACCGCGAGTACCTCGCCCACGGCTAACCGAGTATCGAGGTTCGACACTGCCTCGATCGCGGCCGACAACCTGTCCGATGCATCACCGGCCTTGAGGAGGAAGGGTGCCGCGCCTTCCTGGCGAACCAACGCTTCAGCGGGAGCCAGCGCAGCGATGGCTTCGTCCGTAGTGCGTCGAAGGGATTCGGGTATCTCAAGTTCGCTTTGCGCGTCGGCAGCTGCTTGGCGGAACGATTGTGCCGCGGCCTTGAGGGCAGCGCTATTGCGCGCGTTCGGCTTGATTCGGACGTCACGCAGCGCGTCTCGCAGTTCCGAGGTCGCGAGATTCAACGGCGCCAAGTCGGCGCGCAGTTGTGTTGCTGCAGCATCCTTCAACGCGCTTTGCACAACCAGGCCGCCAGCGAGCATGAAGCCAATCACCGCCAACGCGGAGATGACCAACAGCTTCCACGACAGTCGATCATGCACAACAATCACCACAGCAGATCAGAGGAATGTTCACTGCCTACACCCTAGGCGTGTTGTCGTGCGGGTGGAGTGAATCGGAGCATCCGCGGCAGAGTCCTGGAGGGCTACAGTGACTGCATAGGCTGTTCGCACGTGACCCATCCAGTCGAGGAGGCCCCTGATGGCAACGAACGCTGAGCAAGTTCCCCTCCAGTTGCTCGTCGTCGACGACAACCCCACCGAGGTGCTGGTGATGTCGGATGCGTTCGCCGAACTTGGCTACCTTGTCGAGCTGAACTCGGTCAAAGATGGCCGTGAGGCATTGGACTACCTCAACCAAGCGCCACCGTTCCAGGACGCCCTGCCGGTCGACCTGATCTTCATTGACCTGAACATGCCACGCGTTGACGGTTTCCAACTTCTTGAACAGATCCCAACCGGATACCCGGCGAAGAAGGTTGTGTGGACGAACTCAACGGACCGCGCTGACACCGAACGCGCACTCGCACTCGGCGCGGACTACTACGCAACCAAACCGGGTCGGTTTGCCGCGATGGTTTCAGTCCTCACAGAGATCTTCACGACCCGGATGCGCAACGCGCCAAAGAAGCCGCTCGGTTCGCTCTGACGTACGGGATACCCATTGCAGCGGCGGATCGATAGATCCGTGAAGGTGGCGAGCACTGTGCGGCGGAGCGCCAGCCTACTGGCCCATACCACTTGCGTCTTGAGGATCGCGCTGCAGTTCCACACCTGCTGAATTGAGCAGTTTCAACGAGAACGGCCGCGCAGACTAGGGGTGTAACGCACGCCCCTGGTGCCAACTACTTGACGGACCAGGTGCGTTTCCACGTTTGGGGCGTATAGCTGCTACCGGACTTGGCCTTCGTCTTGATGGTGACCTTCACCTTCGTCCCCTTGCCCGCGTATGGCGTGACAGTCACCTTGCCAGTCTTCAAGTTCTTTGTGTAGCTGCAGTAGCTGACGTCGCCACGCATTGATCGATTCTTGGAGCAACTCACCTTGATGGACTTCAGCTTCCCCGCGGTCGCGGGCCTTACCTTCGCGGACTTCACCACCGTTGTTCTGCGGTTGTTCGAGATACTCTTGTTGGCTGATCTGGCCTTGACCGACATCGATGCTGTGGTTGCTGCTGCGGCTGTTCCACCGCTGATTAGTCGGTATGCCGCCTCTGGCGGGTCGTCCGACAGATATTGGGTATGCAGTTCTAGCGAGGTGTAGTCGGTGTCATCGAGAGTAAAGGGAGCGAGGCTGTGTGAACCCGCGACCGCAAGCGACGGGTTGAACGCGAGGTTCAGCACGATGTTGTCCACCACAAGGGCGGCCGGCGACGCGATCGCCAAGGCGGAGGCAGATGAGGTGGGGAGCACTTCGGAAGTCGTTGGCGTGTAGGTGGTCTGACCGTAAACGCCGCTAGCCGAACTCGTGAGGTTCCAATCTGTATAAGCCTCAGGGCAATCAGGTGCAGATGCTGACGCCGCACACGCAGCGGCGTCGAAGGTGATTGTCCCGGTTAGGGTGCCGCCGGCACCATACGTCGCGTTGATCGTATAGGTGAATGGGGCCGCCTGAGCGGGAGTGGTGGCGACGGCAAACCCGAGGCCGACGACCGTCGCGGCGCCCACACTGGCAGCAATCGTACGGCGCAATACTGGACTGGTTTCCCGTGAAGACAGCATCTCTACTCCTGGGTGGGCAAGGCCCGTCGGCAACTCCGGACGAACGATTCGAACGTAGCGGCAGGTGGTTGCAGGAACGGGAGAAGCTGGGCTAATCGGGTGAGTCTATGAGCACTCAACCCGACCCCGCGCCGTCGCCGATCCCATCGGAACACCCGTTTTTCAACCGTAGAATTGCCAGGTCTTCGGTGTGCCTATTCGAAGGCAGCGTTCAGTGCCTCGGCAAAACGATCCGGGTCACCATCGCACGCGCTGATTTGTTCGTCGCTCAGGAGCACGCGGAGGTTCTGCCCGTCCTCCATCACAACAATGGGCAGGTCCACTGCCGCGAACTGCTGCAAGTTGGGTGGCAGCTCGTTGCGGTGCAGCAGCACAAACTCGTACGGCAGTGTGCGCACCATCGCGTCCCACGATTTCTTCCGGCGCACAGGTGAGTGAGTGACGTCGCACAGTGAGCAGTGTGCCTGGCCGATCACCTTTCCGGCGATGTACTTCATCTCCCCGATCACGCCGGCGTCAGCGTTGTAGATCCCGACGATCCGTGGGGACGCTGGTGCTGATGAGTCGGTCACGGTAGGCCTCGCAATGGTTGGTTTCGGAGAGCGGCGATTGGCTGTGAGAGCCGCGCTGTCGAGCATGTCACGGAGCCAACGCGGGGCGGTTGCTCGGTCAGCGCCGCGTGCCTATCGATGATGCGGGCGGGCTGGTGTGGTGCACCGGTGCATGGCGCGAGGAGGTGGTTCAGTCAGCCCACTGCCTGGTGCTTCATCGTGACAACTCTGGGAGGCTGCAAGGCGGCTGAGGAATTGCCGTCGAACTCGACAATCAATCCGAGAGGACGAATCCGTGAGTGTTCACGTACTCCACCTGGCTGATGAAGAACCCACGTTTAGCTCCGAGCTAGGCACGATGACGGTCGGGGACAAGCGCAACTTCCCGGTGCTCGACACAATGTCGATCGCGAGGATCACCCTCGCTCCCGGCGCGTTCCGCGAGCCGCACTGGAACGTCAGCGCGAACGCCCTCGGCTATTGCACGGCGGGGCGTCTGCTCGTGACAATCTTCAGCAGTGGAAACTCACATTCGATCTTCGTGATCGATCCCGGGCAGATGTTCTTCGTGCCCGCCGGCGCTCTGCACACCATCGAGAACTTGGCGCAGGAAGAAGCAGCCTTCGTCGTCACGTACTCCCAGCCAGTCAACGAGGGATTCGGACTGTCGGGAAGTGTTGGGACGTTCACCCGTGGCGTGATCGGCAACACCCTGGGCCTGGCGGTCGACAAGCTGCCCAAGGAAATGATCAGCGAGGCACGTGACCTCGTCATCGGACGTGTGGACGGCGAGGCCGTCGTGCCGCACCATGCGGAGTTCGGCAACCCCTTCAAGTTCGCGGTTGAGGAGGTCCCCTTCCAATTGCAGACCGAAGGTGGTTCAGCGAAGTTTGCCCGCGCAGACACCTGGCCGATCCTGGATGGGTTGTCGATGTACTCGCTGTACTTCAACGGCGTCGGAATGCGTGAGCCGCACTGGCACCCGATCACCTCCGAGCTCGGATTCATCCTCGAAGGTCACGGACGTATGAGCGTGCGCAACCCGGGCGCGAACTCGTTCGACACCTACACCCTCGCGCCAGGCGACATCTACTACATGCCGCGCTCGTACCCGCACCACATCGAGAACCTCGACGACACCGAGACCCACTTCGCGGTGTTCTTCGATCAGTCGATCCCGAACGACATCGGGTTCACGGGTTCCCTCTCGTCGCTAGCTCGCCGCATCCTTGCTCCGACGCTTGGTGTCCGCGAGGCAGACCTCCCGACGATCCGCGACGTCCCCGTCGACCTGATGTTCGTCGAGAAAACCAACCCCTTGGACCCCGTCGTCCCGGAGTAGCCCCCTCCCGCACGTTGTCCGCCACCGCCAGTCCAAATCCCCCCCCCGGCTCATTCGTCGAGTGCGAGGTTGTTGCTGGGTCACTCGCAATCAACCCAGCAACAACCTCG
>CAUJEJ010000204.1 GCA_963169255.1 Actinomycetota bacterium
GCTGATGGTGTCCGTCTGCAGTTTCATGTTTACGAAGTTCAAGAAATCTGGCTGGCTCTAGCCGGACGCCAATACTCCGGCTCCCAGCAAAGCAAAGATCCCGAGACCCACCACGATCCGGTACACCGTAAACACGAGGACAGAGTGGCTCGTCAGCCACTTCAGCAACCATGCGATTGACGCATAACCAACCGCGAAGGACACGATCGTCGCGACGATCGTTGGCCCCCACGGAACTGAACCCGAACTACCAATGTCCTTCATCTCAAAAAGTCCGGACAACACGATCGCGGGGATGGAGAGCAGGAACGAGAACCGCGCCGCGGTCTCGCGGTTGTAGCCGAGCATTCGTCCGGCTGTGATCGTCGCGCCTGACCGTGAGACGCCAGGGATCAGCGCCAGAGCCTGGGCGAATCCGAAGATCATCCCATCCTTGAGAGTGAGATCCTTCTGTTCCTTCGCCTGCGGCCGGAACCTATCCGCGAGATACAGCAAGATGCCAAAAATGATGAGCATCGACGCTGTGAGGCGGAGGTCGCGGGCAACGGTCTTGATCTCATCGGCGAAGACCAATCCGAACACTGCGATTGGCAAGGTGCCAAAGATGATGTACCAACCCATGCGGGCATCCAGTGTTCCGCGTAGCGACGGCGTCCACAAACTGCGTGTCCACGCGCTCACGATCCGAAGGATGTCGCGCCAGAAGAACAAGAGCACTGCCGCCATCGTGCCAAGTTGCACGACCGCAGTAAACGACGCTCCTGGGTCTTCCCACCCGAGCAACTGGGGCACAAAGAACAAGTGACCCGACGACGAGATGGGAAGAAACTCCGTCAGTCCTTGGACGATCCCGAGGACGATTGCTTCTAAATAGCTCACTGCTTCCTCACGCCAACCCTGCTTGGTCTACCAACTCGGCCATCTTCCGAATTGTTGCGATTCTTGTCTCGAGGTCGCCCGCATAGGTGGCAACCGTCAACGTGCCAACCCCGGAATCGTTGTATGCATGCAGCCGCTCCTTCACCCGATCCGGAGATCCGATCAATGAGGTCTTGTCGATGAAGTCCAGCGGCACAGCTGCCATCGCCTCTGGCTGCTTACGCGCAAGATAGAGGTCTTGAACTTCGGCTGCAGCCGCTTCGTATCCCATTCGCGTGACGAGTTGGTTGTAGAAGTTCTTGTCCCGACTGCCCATCCCGCCGATGTAGAGCGCGGAATAGGCCCTTAGAGGTTCCGCGCAGACATCGAGGTCATCGCCGAACGAGACGGGCACCGTCGGAACGATATCGAATCCTTCTAGAGTCTTCCCAGCCTTCTGCCTTCCGGCGGAGATGCTGGCCTTTAGTTCCCCGCTGTACTCGGGGCTATAGAAGATGGCGAGCCAGCCATCGAACAGTTCACCAGCAAGCTCGAGGTTTTTCGGACCAATCGCGGCAAGGTAGAACGGGATCTCTTCACGAACTGGATGAACCGTCAGCGTCAACGCCTTGCCGGGGCCATCCGGCAAAGGCAACGTGAAGAACTCGCCGTCGTACTTCACCTTCTGGCGTGCCAGCGCGAGCTTGACGATGTCGACGTATTCACGGGTTCGCGCCAACGGCTTGGCAAATCGGACACCATGCCAGCCTTCGGAAACCTGCGGACCCGAGACGCCTAATCCAAGTCGGAAACGTCCACCGGACAACGTGTCGAGTGTGGCTGCCGTCATCGCTGTCATCGCGGGTGTCCGAGCGGGGATCTGGAAAACTGCGCTTCCCACATCGATCTGCGTCGTTTGGGCCGCAATCCAACTGAGCACCGTCGCGGTGTCCGAGCCATAGGCTTCCGCGGCCCACACCACCGAGTACCCCAGCTTGTCGGCTTCGCGGGCGAGAGCAAGGTTGTCGGCATCGTTCCCGAAGCCCCAGTACCCCAGATTTAGTCCAAGTCGCATGGTCGGTCACCTTACGCGGCGGTGCGTTGCAACGCCCGCACCTAGGTCCTGGGTTAGCGTGGCGCCGTGGAACAACGAAGACTTGGCAACTCTGGCCTGCGCGTGGGGCGTCTCGCACTCGGAACGATGACGTGGGGGCGGGACACGGACGAACACGAAGCACGTGAGCAACTGACCGCGCTCCTAGAAGCCGGGGGCAACCTGGTCGATACCGCGGATGTATACGCAGACGGCAGTGCCGAGAAGATCCTTGGTCGCCTGCTCTCCGAGGATCACCGCCGCGACAACGTGGTCGTTGCGACAAAGTCTGTCTCGCGACCAGGTACCGAACGTCGCTTTGACGCCTCGCGCCGCCACATGCTCGCAGCACTTGACGGGTCGCTACGCCGTCTGGGCGTGGACTACATCGATATCTGGCAGTTGCACGCGTGGGATCCGTGGACGCCCATCGAAGAGACACTTTCGGCAGTCGATTCAGCCATAGCGGCGGGCAAGGTTCGCTATGCGGGAGTTTCCAACTACGCGGGCTGGCAAGTGGCACAGGCAGCGACGATGCAGGCGCAGTCCGATCTCGCGAACCGTCTGGTCTCTGTCCAGGTGGAGTACTCGTTAGTCCAACGTGGAGTGGAACGAGAAGTGATTCCCGCTTCACAGGCACTCGGTCTTGGCGTACTTCCGTGGTCGCCGCTGGGCCGTGGCACATTGACTGGCAAGTACCGAAACGGAACGCCGGCTGAATCACGCGCCGCCAACCCGACGTTCTCCAGTTTCGTTCAGCCATACCTCGGGGATGGATCCCGCAGAGTTGTCGATGCGGTGTGCACTGCCGCCCAGGGTTTGGATGCCCAGCCGCTGGAGGTCGCAATTGCCTGGGTCAGAGACCAACCCGGGGTGACGGCACCGATCCTCGGAGCCCGAACCGCAGCTCAGCTCAAGGTTGCCCTTGGCAGCGAGCAACTCGAGTTACCCGACGCCCTCCGTTCCGCACTGGACGACGTGTCCAGGCCGGAACGGGGATACCCCGAGTACGGTTGGAACCAACGGTGAGGTGACGTATGGCCCGATTCACGGATCTGGACACACCAAGGCAGTCACGGGTGCAATGGGAGACCCGTGAGATCACGATGCCGCGCGCGACAACCCGCCAAGAGGCCCGCGCGATGCTCACAGAGTTCGCGGAATACGGCCACTGGGAGCTCGCACGATTGCGGCTCTACCGCGATGGCCGACGCTGGGCGCTCCTACGACGCCGCAAGATGCGCATCTCGCCGGACGCCTGAGTAGCCTCCAGCGGACAACCTTCGTTTGGCTTGAGTTACGCAGCGAGTAGGAATCGATCCAAAACTCGAACACCAAACTTCAGCGCGCTGACCGGTACCCGCTCGTTGACGGCATGGAACATCCCGAAGAAGTCCACCTCCGGTGGCAACAACAACGGTGAGAACCCGAAACTGCGGATCCCCAAGCGATCAAAAGCCTTCGCATCCGTCCCACCAGACATCAGGTAGGGCACTGGAACCGCCGCGGAGTCGTTCGCGCGAAGGGCTGCGGCCATCCCATCCACCAGCGGGCCGTCGAAGGTCGTTTCTACCGCCCGGGCGTTCTCGATCTCCTCAACGCGAATCCCATCCCCGATCAAGGTCTTCATCGTCTCGAGGAACTGCTCGCGCGCGCCCGGCAGGAACCGACCATCAACCACCGCCGTGGCTGCCTCTGGGATGACGTTCGCCTTGTAGCCGGCGTCGAGCATGGTGACGTTCGCGGTGTTTCGCACCGTCGCACCAATGATCCGACCGATTGAGCCAAGGCGCGCCGTCACATCGTCCACGTCTTCAAGGTCGAGTTCGATTCCAGTGAGGTCTTCGATTCGCTGCAAGAACTCAGAGGCCGCGGGCGTGAGCTCGACGGGGAACTTGTACGCACCAATCCGGGTAGCTGCCTCACAGAGACGGATAACGGGGTTATCTTCAGCGATGAACGAGCCGTGGCCGGCTTTACCTTCGGCGATTAGTCGCAGCCAGGCGATGCCCTTCTCCGCAGTCTGAATCGGGTACATGCGCAAGTCGTCGCGAAGTGTGATGCTGAATCCTCCCACC
>CAUJEJ010000205.1 GCA_963169255.1 Actinomycetota bacterium
CTCCGGTGCAGCAGGTGGTTCGTTCGATCGACTTGCCACTACTTCGTTTCCTCTTCGATCCTGGGGAAGAGGCTGTCACCTTTGGTGACCATCGCGCCGGGCGGCAACATGCCCCAGTGCGCCGCACTAGCCACGGTTGCCTCGCCGATCGGACCCAGATGGGGAGTTGCGCCAAGCCGAGCCCACAGCAGCGACATCGACTTTGGCATTACCGGGTTGTGCAGGATCGCGATCGCACGCAGCGCCTCACACATGGTGTAGAGCACCGTTCGCAATCGGACCGCGTTCGCGTCGTCCTTAGCCAGCTTCCAGGGCTCTTGTTCAGTGACGTACATGTTGACCGCATCAACGAAGTTCTTCGCAGCAGCGAGCGCGCCAGCGAAGTCGATTCGATCCATCGCGGCATCAGCAAGTTCAACGGCAGCAACAAGTTCGTCTTGGAGCGCGAGGTCAGCGTTGGCGTACGGGCCTGGTTCAGGCAGCACCCCGTCGCAGTACTTGTTGACCATCGCCGTCGCGCGTGACGCAAGGTTGCCCAGTCCGTTCGCGAGTTCGGCGTTGTAACGGGCCGAAAGGTCCTCCCACGAGAATGAGCCGTCGGAACCAAACTGGATAGACCGCAGGAAGTAATAGCGGAACGCGTCAGATCCAAAGGTCTCGACAATGCTCTCGGGGGCGATTCCGGTGAGCTTCGACTTGCTCATCTTCTCGCCACCAACGAGTAGCCAGCCGTGAGCGAAGACTGTCTTCGGCAGCGGCAGACCTGCGGCCATCAGCATGGCGGGCCAGTAGACCGCGTGGAAGCGCAGAATGTCCTTGCCCACGAGGTGGACGTCAGCGGGCCACGTTGATGCGAACTGGGCAGCCTCCGGGCTTCCTTCACGGGCGCCGTAGCCAACGGCGGTCACGTAGTTGAGGAGCGCGTCGAACCAGACGTAGACGACCTGACCTTCGTCCCACGGCAGCGGGATGCCCCACGAGACGTTGTCGACCGCGCGTGACATCGAGATATCGCGCAGCCCTTGCTTGATGAACGAGATGACCTCGTTGCGCGCACTCTGCGGTTGAATCGCCTCTGGGTGCTGCTGATAGTGCTCAAGCAATGCGTCGGTGAAGGCCTCAAGTCGGAAGAACCAGTTGGTCTCTTTCAACATCTCGACCGGTTTGCTGTGGATCGGGCAGAGCTTCTCGTCACCTGGGCCGTCGATCAGGTCGCCAGGGAGCTTGAACTCCTCACAGCCAACGCAGTACGGGCCCTCGAACTGACCTTCGTACACCTGACCCGACTCGCGCAGTTGTTCCCAGAACGCGCTGACCCCTGTCGCGTGGCGGCCACTGGTTGTCCGGATGAAGTCATCATTTGCGGCGTCGATGGTCTCCAGCACGGGCTTCCATGAACCCTCGACCAGCTTGTCGACCCATTCCTGCGGGGTGACGCCAGCGTCGAGCGCGGTCCGCTCCACCTTGGTCCCGTGCTCATCCGTTCCGGTGAGGAACCAGGTGGCTTCGCCGCGTTGGCGGTGCCATCGGGTGAGCACGTCACCAGCGACTGTCGTGTACGCGTGCCCAATGTGCGGGGCATCGTTGACGTAATAGATCGGAGTAGTGACATAGAAGGTTTTCGGCTCCGACATGACCACGATCCTACGTAGTGCGACCGGCGGCAAGCACGGCGTCATAGACCTCGCGCTTAGGAACCCCTACTTCGCGCGCAACTGCAACGATCGCAGCCTTCTTGTCGACGCCGTCCCCGATCAGTTGTTGAACTCGATCGTTGAGCTGGTCGGGGCTCGCATCGACAGACAGCACTGGAGCGCCCGCGACAACGATGCTGAGCTCTCCGCGGATGCCGTCAGCGGCCCATTCGGCAAGTTCGGCGAGTTGCCCTCGACGGATTTCTTCGTACGTCTTCGTAAGTTCACGGCAAACGACCGCATCGCGGTCGGCGCCAAATGACTCCGCCATGGCAGCCAGGGAAGCGGCAGCTCGGTGCGGCGCCTCGAAGAACACCGTCGTCCGTGGTTCAGCGGCGAGTTCGGCGAATCGTCGCGTTCGTTCACCCGCCTTGCGCGGCGGAAAACCCTCGAAGCAGAAGCGATCGCTCGGCAGTCCGGAGACCGCAAGCGCCGCGGTGACAGCGGAAGGGCCGGGCGCCACGGTTACGGTCACATCCAGTTCATGGCAGGCAACCACAAGTCGGTACCCCGGATCGCTGATGCTTGGCATCCCAGCGTCCGTCAGCAGCACGACGAGGGCGCCATCAGCGGCGGCCTGTGCAAGTTCCGATGCCTTCTCACGCTCAACTGATTCGTAGAACGACACGACGTTGGCGGTGTAGCTGACTCCGAGGTCGCTCGCGAGGCGGCGAAAGCGCCGCGTGTCTTCAGCCGCGATGATGTCGGCCTCGGCAATCAACTCGCACAACCGAACGCTGGCATCAGCCGGGTTACCCACCGGAGTCCCCGCGAGCACCACTCGCCCAGGCCCCTGCCGAACGCTGCCCGCATCACCACTCACCCCCTAGTTCTAGCGCACTCCCCCACTCGATGCCCCCGCCCAACCCACCGAATTTGGTGGACACGCGCGGCCTGCCGGCAAGTCGCACCAAATTTCGGAGGTGCATCTAAGGTTGCCGGGTGACAGCGTTGGCGCAGCGGCTCGTTCCGCCCATGCCTGCCGGGGGATGGCGGGGTTGGTCCGGGCCAATTGCGGTGACCCTCATCGCCGCGGTGCTGCGCCTGGTTGACCTCGGTCGGCCCCACGCCGTCGCGTTCGACGAGACGTACTACATGAAGGACGCGCTGAGTCTTCTCCTCTTCGGATACGAGCGCTCCGCCGTTGAAGGTGCCGATCAGACCATCCTCGACACCGGTGGAAGCCCAGAGGGC
>CAUJEJ010000206.1 GCA_963169255.1 Actinomycetota bacterium
CCGCCTTCTGCGAACGGCGATGCAGTTCCTGTGCGAACAACAACGTCGCCTGCTTGGTGTTGGAGTACACCTTGAATGTGCTGTACGGCGAAGGATCCACGAGCGTCTCACGCGTCATCGCTGCGGACAGCCGACCATCGCGCGCGGCAAGGCTCGACAAGGAAACAACCCTCGCGCTATCAGTTGCAGCGAGCAGCGGCCAGAGCCTGTTGGTCAACGCAAAGTGGCCGAGGTGGTTTGTTCCCATCTGCAGCTCAAAACCCTGCGCCGTCGTTCGCTGCGGTCCGCCCATGATTCCGGCGTTGTTGACGAGAAAGTCCAGCGACGTGAAGTCGGTTCGGCATCCGTCGGCAAATTCCGACACAGAGTCCAGGTCGGCAAGGTCGAGTTGCCGCAGCACCACCGTGCCGGTCGAGACCTCGCAGATCTCATCAAACGGCTTCTTCGAACGCTCCTGATCCCGGCATGCCATCACGACGTCGGCGCCATGTTGAGCCAACACCTTGGCGGTGTAGTAGCCAACCCCGGAGTTCGCACCCGTAACAATCGCTCGCTTGCCGCTCAGGTCGCCGATTGATTCTTCGCTCCAGGTGCCCATCTACAGGTATCCAATCCAACTGATCGAGGTGCGCGGGACTTGCACGACCACCCCCTACCGGGCTGCACTAACTAGCTTTCAAGAGCGACCTCTAGGGTGAGTCATCGCAGTCTTGCGTACTTGCCGTCACCTAGCTCAGGAGCGTCACTCATGCGAGCCATTCAGATCACCGAGTTCGGTGGACCCGAGGTCCTCACTCTCACTGACGTGCCCGAGCCCGTACTCAAAGACGGTGAGCTGTTGGTCAACGTCAGCCGCGCGGGAATCAACTACGCCGACACTCACCAAGCCGAGAACTCCTACCTGTCGGCGACGACGCTGCCGATCGTGCCTGGCGGCGAAGTCGTCGGTACGACGACAGATGGTCGCCGGGTTGTCTCCCTGATTGCCAGCGGCGGCTACGCCGAGCGCGCAGCAGCAAATCCATTCACTTCCTACGATGTGCCGCCATCGATCGACGATGTGACGGCGCTCGCCATGATTGTGCAGGGGACAACCGCGTGGCTCTTGCTTCGCCGTTCCACGCACATGGCAGCAGGTGAATCGGTGGTTGTGCACGCGGGTGCAGGCGGAGTGGGAACCATCGCCATCCAGTTGGCGAAAGCCTGGGGAGCGGGCCGGGTCATTGCTACTGCGAGCTCACCTGAGAAGCGCGCGCTCACCTTGGAACTTGGCGCGGACGTCGCCATCGATTCCCGCGCCGAGGACATGACGGCGGCAATCATTGAGGCGAACAACGGCAAGCGCGTCGACGTCATCCTGGATATGACGGGCGGCCGCGTGACCGACGAGAGCGTCGCCGCCCTCGCACCGTTTGGTCGACTAGGTTTCTTCGGTCAGGCCAGCCGCGAGGCACCCAAGCCGATTGCGCCGACCAACTTGCTCGTCCACTCCACGACGATCGCCGGCATGTGGCTACCCCATGCGTTCCGACTTCCCGGGAACGTCGTCGGGCAAGCGATGTCTGAACTTTTTGACCTTGTGATTGGCGGTCAGGTTCGCGTTATTGCCGGCGGGGAGTACGGGCTCGCAGATGCACGCCAGGCTCATGAGGACATCCGCTCGCGGGGAACGACAGGCAAGCTCGTCCTCAACCCGAACGTGTAACGCCGAACGCTCAAACGAGGCAACTGACTCTGGTCATCGTGCACGACGGCCCGGCCCTGCTAGTCCTCAGCTTTTCCGGAGTTTTCGAACGCGATCTCGATGAGGTTCTCCAATGCCGCTTGATCCACATCGGTGAGCTTCTTGATGTAGAGGCAGCCCTTGCCATGTGTGTACTTGCCAAGGTCGGCCAATGGGCCCGAGAGTTGCTCTAGGTCACAAGTCAAGTAGAGCGTCAGTGCAGCCTTGCGCGGCGAGAAGCCGATCGACATCCAGTCGAGTTCACGGCCGCTGGCGTACACGAGATGGTCTTTGCCAAACCCGATGATCGATGGCCCCCACATCACCGGCGGTTCACCCGTCACCCGCGCCATCAACGCACACAAGTCCTTCGCATCCATGCGCCGTTGCTCGCCATCAACTGCGTCAAGAAAGGCCTCGACGTCACCGCCGTTTTGCTTGGTCTTCAACTCCGCCATGGCGCTCCTTCAAGTTCGTGGAATTAGTTCAAGCATCCATTCACCACACCCTGCCAAGCAAGTCCGCGTGTCAGCGAATGCCGACCGCTTGCCGGTAGTCGACGAGGCGGGCAGACTGGACTGATGTTTATCGACGATCAACTGCTCGATTCATTCGCCCAACGTTCGCTTATCAGGGCGCGGGGAGGCGGCGTCGAGATTGGCGAGTTGATTCACGCGATCTCTACCGTGCTTGATGGCGGCGATCACGCCTGGGCGGCATCGTTCACCGACCTTGCGGACAAGCTCGCAGGTGTTGGCGACGCAGCTGCCTCGCGTGGCGAGCGTGCAACCGCTCGCGATGCCTACCTGCGCGCATCCACCTATTACGACCTCGCTGGCTGGCCGCTTTACGGCGCTCCCGTCGACCCACGACTCGCCGCGACTGCAGCTGCCAGCGATGGGGTTTTTGCCAAGGCAATGGCGAACGTCAGTCACCATGCTGAGTATCTAGAGATCGACCTCGACGGGCTGGCGATGCCCGCCTGGTTCTTCTCAGCGGATTCCTCCGGAACAGCCCGGCGGACCATCATCAACACCAATGGGTACGACTCGAACGTTCACGAGATGTACTTCGCGCACGCGCTTCCCGCCTTGGAGCGGGGCTGGAACGTGTT
>CAUJEJ010000207.1 GCA_963169255.1 Actinomycetota bacterium
CGGCTCTAATTGTCTGTTGTGTGGGTGGTGTTTCTTGGGTTTCTTCTAATTACCCCCGCACCTTCCTCACACTCATCGGTTCGACGGGGGCCGCGGTGGCACGGGGCGGGGCCGGGAGGCCGGGGCCGGGGTTAGCCGATGTGGGCGGGGGTGGCGGTGGCGTCTTCGGGGGCTGGTTTGGCGTTGATCATGGTTACTGTGACGACGAATGCGACCGCCATGATTACCGCGCCAACCTTGAAGGCGTCCGTGTAGCCGACCACTTGAGCTTCGGCGATCGAGCCGACGCCGTTCGCGACGACGAACGCTGCCGCTGCAGATGCCGCGATCGTGTTCAGCAGTGCCGTACCGAGTGAGCCACCGACTTGCTGCGTGGTGTTCACCATCGCCGATGCAACGCCAGCGTCGTGTGGTTCCACGCCGGTCAGTGCGGTGCTCGACAGCGGAACGAACGTCAGGCCCATACCGATCGACAACAGCAGTTCCGACGGCAAGATGTGCGTCACGTAGCTCGAATCCATGCCGAGCGTCGTGAGCCAGGCCATGCCGACCGTGCTCATCGCCAAACCGACGGCCATCACGGGCCGCGGGCCGAATCGAGGCAACAGCTTCGAGGCGAGGCCTGCAGCGAAGATGATTCCCGCGCTGAACGGCAAGAACGCAAAGCCGGACTTCAGTGCGGAGTAGCCGAGGGTGCCTTGCATGTAGATGGTGAGGAAGAGGAACATCCCGAACAGCGCGACACCAACGAGTAGCGAGGTAAGGAACGAGCCGCCGCGGTTGCGGTCGAGCACCACGCGCATCGGAAGCAACGGATGGCTGGTCTTGAGCTCGATCAGGACGAACGCGACGAGTAGCAGGATGCCGAGGCCGATAAAGAACAGCGTCTCCGGTGCGGTCCAGCTGTCGACGGCCTTGGTGAAGCCGTAGACCAAGAAGACGAGGCCGAGCGTGCTGGTGATTGCCCCAGGAATGTCGTAGCGACGATCGCCTTCCGCGCGGCTTTCCTTGATGAGCGGAATCGCCAGGATGAGCGCAATGATCGCCACGGGCACGTTCACCAACAGGCACCAATGCCAGGACGCGTACTCCGTCAAGATGCCACCGAGGATCAAGCCAAGCGCGGCACCACCACCGGCGATCGCGCCGTACACGCCGAACGCCTTCGCACGCTCACGCGGCTCCACGAAGGTGACGGTGATCAGTGCAAGCGCGGCGGGCGCGAGCAGAGCGGCGAATGCACCCTGAAGGCCGCGCGCAGCGAACAGCATCTCCTGGGTCGTCGCGAATCCGCCGAGCGCAGATGCACCCGCAAAGCCGATGAGACCGATGATGAAGGCCTTCTTGCGACCGATGTAGTCGGCGATCCGTCCGCCAAGCAGTAGGAGTCCACCGAACGCGAGCGTGTACGCCGTGACGATCCACTGCCGGTTGGCGTCGTCGATCCCGAGGTCGGCCTGCGCTGACGGAAGTGCGATGTTCACGATGCTCGCATCGAGCACCACCATCAACTGGGCAATGGCGATGACAGCGAGCCCGAGCCAGCGTTTGTCGTCTTGCGGCTCGACTACTTCGGCAGAGCTAGTTGCGTCACCGAAGTTGGTCGCGTCTGTTGCGGGCGTCGTCATAGGTGTCCTCACGTTGCAGGTGCTCGCGGAGCAAAGAGTGCTGCTCCACACGGCTCCAATAGGAACATGGCGGGATCTATTCCTGTGACCGCGCGGATGTGAGCACCGTCTCGTTACGGTGCAACTGTGAGTAGCGTGGGAGTCCGGGCCGCACTGGTGAGCCTTGGGGTCACCGCGGTCAGCGTTGCCGTCACCTGCTGTTCGGCGTTTTCCCTGATCACGCCGGATTTTGACACCACCAGCCTCAATTCCACGCAGGTCGAACTGTCGATGCCGAAGGTCAACGGGGACCGGCCGATCCTGACCGCAGCGGTCACTGTGGGTGGCGGACCCGAAGTGCCGCTACTGGTCGACACCGGATCTCCTGGTGTCCGGGTCTTTGCCAACCAAGTGGGATCCGAGGTGACGCGCACCGACATCCCCGTCGATGTGACATTCGCTGACGGGACGCGATTCGTCGGCATCGAGGCGAGCGCTCCTGTCAGCTTCGGGGGACTCGCCACGAAGGGGCCGATCACGGTTCAGCTGATCACTGACGTCGGCTGCGCAGAGGGCAAGCCGGAGTGCGTCGGAGCGGTGGGGATCGAGAAGTTCTCCGCCGAACAGCCATTCGACGGCTTGTTCGGGATCGGCTTGCAGGCGGCGTCGATCTACTCGCCGCTCAGCCAACTCGCGAACGGATCGCCTGTGACCTTCTCGGTCACGGCCGATCCGGCCAAGGGTTCAGGTGCCATTTCGTTCAACCAGCACCCAACCGCCCCGACGGCAACCTTCGACATGCCGGCCTGGGCACAGCCGCGCATGCCCAACGGCTACCCCGCGTGGGCGAGCAACCAAGCGCAGGGGTGTTGGTCGTACGGCGGGCAACCCGCGCAGTGCCTACCCACCGCGTTCGACACTGGCTCTCCGACCTTGTTCACCGACACCAGGGTGCCTGGGGCTCCAGCCGAACTCGGGCCCGTACCGGAAGACACCGTGGTCGCGCTCGCCGCGACAGCAGGCGGACCGCCGATTTGGTCAGTTCGGGCCGGTTCAACACCCGGTCGCGACACCGTCGTCGTGGCCCCCCTCGACGGCGGCAACAACATCAACAGCGGCATCGCGCTGTTCCGGTCAAAGCTCGTCACGTTCGATGCCGAGAACGGCAAGGTCCTCGTCAGCGACCGCTAACCCGACCCGCGACCTCCCACACCCGCAACCGAGGTGGGGCAGTGGCTAGAAGTCGGCGAGGGCGGTGAGGTCGCCGTGGACCTCTAGGCCTGCGCAAGTGCCGACGTCGTCGAAGATGACGCGGCCATCGCGGCCAGTCAGGCGCACCCGGATCGTGGAATCAAGCGTCTCTTCCACACGCCGGTGCATCTGCGTCCGGACCGGTGCATGCAGCAGCCCACCGGATACGCGGTCGGCCGTCAACCCGAGGTGCATGCCGGAGCGGCTCGTCATGCTCCAGCGAACTTCGTCGTCGTCGATCTCGAAGTGGCGCGCCTTCGCCCCGGTGTAGTTCGCGAACTTGACCAACTCGCCGCGATGCCATAGCCCGACGATGAATCCGCGGAACGCGCTGCGTCGCCACGGAATGATGGCCATAGACGCCGACAGCGACGTCCCCGGCGTGCTGAAGTGGTTCGATTGCATCCACACGTATGCAGACGGGAACGCTTGTCCCCAATCCTTCTCGATGTAGCCGCGGCCGCCGGTGAAGTCGAACCGTTCACCATCGAGAATCAGTGAACCCTCCAGATCGTGATCGAACGAGACCAACCCGTGGTAGCACTCCATCGTCGGGACCCAGCCATACCAGCCCATGATCCCGGGTGAGGTCGCTGTGACGGGCCACGGTGTCAACGCCGATGCGTACCGAACGTCGCCCGTTAGCCCCGGCAAGTCGAGGTGAACCCCGGCTGACGAGAACCGATTCGACCCGACGTGAACATCAAATTCCAGAGCATTCGCCGCGAACTCTTCACGCGGGAACTGGTGGTACCAACTACGTCCGGTTGCGCCATCGAGCACCTGGACGAACGCGTCGGCCTCACCATCGGGTCCCAGGAAGATCCCCGGAATCAACGCCAACCGACGTGACCGGTCAGCGCTGATCAGCTTGACGTACCACCCTTCGAAGAAGTTCTTCGTCTTATCGTCACCGTGAAACCCGGCCGGGTGCATCGTGGTTTGTACGTGGCCTTCAACTGTGCGGCGAACTGAACCAAACGAGTCCTTCATCTGACCATCCTTGCGCGTCGCGGCCCCCGTCACACCCCAAGGTGTTCAGTTGGCGGCAGCGAGTGCACGTTCGGCAGCGCGCAATGCCTGCCCCGGATAGCCACCGCCGAACAAGATCGCGTGGATCAATAGCGGATACACCTGATGCAGCGGAACCCGCTGCTGCCATCCGTCGGCCAGCGGTGCGACCTCTGCGTAGGAAGCCATGATCCGTTCGATCAACGGTGTGCCAAAGAGTGCGAGCATCGCTAGGTCGGTTTCGCGATGGCCCCCATGCGCGGCAGGGTCAATCAGCCAGACGCTGTCGTTCCCGGCGCGGTCAGGGGCCCAGAGCAGGTTCCCGCTCCACAAGTCGCCGTGCAGGCGAGCGACCGGTTCGGCCGGGCCAACCAACTCCTCGTCGTCACTGGCCAATCGCTCGCACAGTGCCTCAAACACGCCATACGCGTACGTGTCGAAGAGTTCGGCCTCGCGGCACAACTTCACGTACGGGCGGATTCGCAATTGCGCGTACATCTGGCCGAATGAGTCAAAGTCGCCGAACGGCATCGGCACGTCGGCAATCCACCCAGTTGCGGGTGCGTCGGGTGGCCCTGCGCCGAACGCGGGCGCGCCGCTTGCATGCATTGTCGCGAGTGCCTGACCAAATGAATCTGCGGCGGCGTTTGTGGCATTGGCCTCCACGATCCGCTCCAACACCAACGCGGCAGCACCCACCGAGTAGGTATGAGGAATCGGCGGTCCGCCATCAACGGTGAGCCACTGCAATCCGGCGGCCTCGGTCGCGTAGTAGTCCGCGCCCGCACCGTGACGCACCTTGCGGAACTCAGCCCTACGCATGAGCCCACTCAACCACTGTTGTGTTACGACCACGTCTCCACAGCAGCGCGACTTCGGCTAGCCCTCAGCCGGCGGGGTGCGCAAGGCATCGAGCATCTGGACCATCTTCTGACCGACGATCTGAATGCCCTTCATCGGTCGCAGCATCACCTTGAAGTCGGTGATCTTCCCATCCTCATTGAACGTGATCATGTCGACACCGTTGACCTCAATGCCATCGATCACCGTGGTGAACTCCAACACTGCGTGCGGGGCGTCAACGAGTTCGCGAACATAGGTGAACGATTCGTTCCCGATCTCGTGCAAGGCACCGGTGAGGTACATCGTCGTACGCGCACGACCCTCTTGTGGCGTATG
>CAUJEJ010000208.1 GCA_963169255.1 Actinomycetota bacterium
GGCGACCTCGCCGAACGCCTCGATATTGCCGAACTGTTGTGCACGCTCGCGATGCTTACCGACCCCGACCGTTCCCTCGCCGCCGGCCGCCGCGTTCTCGGCACCAAGACAATTGTGAGTGCGCTGCCGGTACTGCAACCCGTTGCGCTCTCGTCGGTCACCCGCAAGGCCATCAAGCGTCGCAAGGACATCCTCGTGACTCTGCGGGAGTCTTTGGAGGAGCTCACGCCTGAGGGTGCGGCCGAGGAGATTCAGGTCGAGCGCGTCCGCCCGCGGACCATCCTGACCATCGTCGCCGGGACGATCGCCGGGTACGTCTTGCTCATCCAGTTGGGTCAAGTCGACCTTGCCGAATTGATCTCTCAAGCTGACTGGTGGTGGGCTGCGGCAGCGATTCTGTTCTCGCTGATCACCTACCCCGGTGCGGCAATGTCTGTCGAGGGATTCGTTCCCGAGAAACTTAACTTCTGGCGCACCAACCAGGCCCAACTTGCCGCGGACTTCGCGACGCTCGTGTCGCCGCCGACTCTCGGCGCCTTCGGTGTCAACATTCGATACCTGCAAAAGTGCGGCGTCCATCCTGCGTTGGCAGCGGCCAGCATCGGTGTCTCTCAAGTCTTCGCGTTCATCATGCACTTGCTCTTGGTGCTCGGTTTTGGACTCATCGCTGGCAGCCAACGCGACCTTGAAGTCTCACCGCCAAGCTGGGCGATCTTCATTGGACTCGCCTTTATCGTCGTCATCGTCGGACTGTTCGTACTCCCGGTCACGCGCCACTGGGCTGAGAAGCGGGTTCGTCCGATCTTGAGCCAAGTTGGTCCCCGCCTGCTCACCCTTGCCCAGACCCCGAGCAAACTGCTGTTTGGTACCGCCGGGTTTATCGTCCTCAACATCGGCTACTGCTTCTGCCTCGTGGCGTGTGTTCGCGCCTTCGGCGGCGGCGGCGAATGGGCCGCGATCTGCGTTGTGTTCCTCGTCGGCGCAACGGTTGGCCAAGTCGCTCCGACCCCTGGTGGTTTGGGTGCCGTCGAGGCAGCCTTGACTGCTGGCCTCGCCGGCGTCGGCGTCGACGGCGGCGTTGCGCTTTCGGCCGTGCTCATGTTCCGCGTCTTCACGTTCTGGCTGCCGGCCGTGCCCGGCTGGTTCTGCTTCAACGACCTGTTGAAGAAGGGCTACCTGTAGGAACCGGGTCGGAATGTCTACATATGCCGACATTCAGCCAGTGTCGCCATACATTGACACTCGCTGAGTGTCGCCGTACATTGACATACGTGCTACCCGACTCGTCATACATCAACGCCCGCTCGCTACCGCGCCTCGGATCCGCAATTTCAGGCCTTCGGAAGCAACGGGGTTGGACCCAAGCTGAACTGGCGCGCCGCGCGGGCGTCTCGCGGCAATGGCTGAACGCAGTGGAGAACGGCCGAACGGCAGGGTTAGAGGTTGGCAAGTTGATGATCTGCCTCGACGTACTCGATGCAAGCCTCGTGATCCGCGACGACAGCGCCGGGGCACACTGATGAGTCTCACGGTCCTACTCCACGGCGAGGTGGTCGCACGGGTGGGCCGAACTCCAGCGGGGACCTGTGAACTGGTGTACGCCCCATCCCTGCGTCACAAGCACGGCGATGTGCAAACGCCGCTTTCCCTGGCTTTTCCCATCAATGGGCAGCGCTTCACCGGGGACAAAGTCGAGACATTCCTTTGGAGCCTGCTACCCGAGAACGATTCAGCACGCGCGGAAGCCGCGGCGATTTACGGTGCGAACACCCGAGACCCCCTGAGCTTGCTCACAGCTATCGGCAAGGATTGTGCCGGCGCAATCCAGCTTTGCCTTGCCGACGAGGTGGAGAAAGTCCGGGCGGACGACGGTGAACTTGTACCGGCAAGCGATGCCGACATCGAACACCGACTCGCAGAGCTGAAGATGCGCAACGAACTTTCCTGGGTCATGCCTGGCGAGCACTGGTCGCTGCCGGGCATGCAGGAGAAGTTCGGACTCCGACGTCACGCTAGCCAGTGGTGGTGGGCGCATGGATCGCAGCCGACAACCCACATCGTCAAGCCAGGGGTGCGAGATGCGCAACACCAAGCTCTCATCGAACACGTCAGCATGAGGGCAAGCGCACTGCTCGGCCTTCCAACCGCAGCAACCACGTTCACGGACTTCAAGTCGGAACGCGCCATCGTGGTGGAACGCTTTGACCGCTCACCCGGTCCTGATGGGGCCCTTCAACGCCGCCACCAAGAAGACCTATGTCAAGCCTTGGGCACTGCGCAGAAGTACGAGAGCTATGGCGGCCCTACCGCTGTTGAGATCGTTCAGTTTCTGCGTGACGCGTCGGCATCTGCCGGACAGGCACGAGACAACGTCGCCGCATTCGTTGACGGACTGATCTTCAACTCGATCATCGCTGCGCCGGACGCCCATGCACGCAACTACTCGATCCACCTCTCCGGTGACAACGTCGAGTTGAGCCCGCTATACGACGTGGCCAGTGGCTGGGCATACGACGCACCACCGGGCCGCGAGCGGACTCTGTCAATGAGCATCGGCGGTGAATTCAACCCGGAGGCCATCGAACATCAGCACTGGAGGGTGTTCGCACAATCGGCGCGTCTCGATGATGTCGCAGTTGTCGAGCGAGTGAAGGCGATCGCGGCCGGCACCCCACAAGCGTTCGAAACTGCCTTTGCCGAGCTCGGCGGAACCGATTGGGACGGGCAGGTCACCGCAGTATCGCGTCGCCTTCTCCCGAACCTAGAACGCGCGGTCGGAGTCTGGTCCTAGCCACCAAAACCCCGCACTGCGCGGCAGCAACAGTTCAGGGTTCAGGCCATACGACGATGACCTGAACCCACCGCGCTAGTACGTCGGCTGACTTGGATCAATCTGGTTGACCCAAGCGCTCACGCCGCCACCCACGTGGATCGCGTCGGAGAACCCGGCAGCCTTGACCAGCGCAAGCACCTCCGCCGAACGACCGCCAACCTTGCAGTACAGCACGGTCGGCTTATCTTGCGGGAGCTTCGAGAGTGCATCGCCCATGAGGAACTCGCCCTTGGGGATCAGCTCCGCGCCTGGGATTCGCGAGATGTCCCATTCGTTTGGTTCACGGACGTCGATCAGCTCGAAGCTCTGCTCGCCGCGATCACGCGCTTCGAGCATCGCCTTGAGCTGGTGCACCGAGATCGTCGAATCCTTCGCCGCATCTGCAGCCTCGTCGGAGATAGCGCCACAGAATGCGTCGTAGTCAATCAGTTCGGTCGGCAGCACACCGTTCGGGTCCTTGCGGATCTTCAGCGTCCGGAACGACATCTCAAGCGCGTCGTAGACAAACAGGCGTCCAAGTAGGGGTTCGCCGATTCCGGTGATGAGCTTGACGGCCTCGGTCACCATGACCGAGCCGATCGTGGCGCACAGCACGCCGAGCACACCGCCCTCGGCGCAAGACGGCACCATTCCGGCAGGCGGCGGTTCCGGGTAGAGGTCACGGTAGTTCGGCCCATGCTCTGCCCAGAACACGCTGGCCTGGCCTTCAAAGCGGTAGATCGATCCCCAGACATACGGCTTCCCGAGAATGACCGCCGCATCGTTGACCAAGTAGCGGGTCGCGAAGTTGTCGGTACCGTCAAGGATCAGGTCGTACTGGCTGAAGATCTCGAGCACGTTGTCGTTGTCGAGGCGCTCGTTGTGCAGCTGCACATTGACGTACGGGTTGATCTCGAGCACCGAATCGCGAGCGGACTCGCCCTTGAGGCGTCCGATGTCGCTTTGACCGTGAATGACTTGGCGCTGCAGATTCGACTCATCAACCTCATCAAACTCAACGATCCCGATGGTGCCGACGCCAGCCGCAGCCAAGTAGAGCAGCGCTGGGCTTCCTAGTCCGCCCGCGCCGACGCAGAGGACCCGAGCATTCTTCATGCGCTTCTGGCCGTCCATCCCAACATCGGGAATGATGATGTGGCGGCTGTAGCGACGAACCTCATCGACTGTCAGGGATTGCGCTGGCTCGACCAGTGGGGGCAAAGACACGGTTCACTCCGTCATTGATGTGCGGGAATTCGCGAGGGGACAACGATGAATCGTACGCCGCCACGAAAACTCTTGACTGCCCCACTCAACGCCGGGTGGTCGCGCATTGTTCCCGCTTCATCGCCCTTGACGTCACGGGCGCAACCCAGCGGCGTTCGAGGCACTACTTGACGGTCGGGGCAGCAACGGTTTGGAGAGCAACCTCAAGTGGGATCGGATTCACTGGGAATGGGCCGGTGAACGGATTACCCAACGCATACACCGAAAACAGAGACGCTGCGATGATCGCGCTGAGCGAGCCGACCAGTTGAAGGTGCGTCGTCCGCGATCGAATGTGCAGTGTCGCCGACAGAAAGACCGTGACCAAACCGCCAACCGCAAGGAGCGCCCAAACAAACTCAGGGTCTTCATCCTCGGCAAGGAACACTCGATCACCTCGCGCCTGCTCGACCGCGCCGAGGTAGTACATCATCGTGTCTTGAGCATTCGCGACCGAAGTATCAGTGCCTGCTGGGATATCAAAGATGGCCTGATTGAGGTTCTGCAAGGCGACCTGACCGACCAAGCTGACTTGGCCTTCCCGCAACTCCTCCCATTCCTGGGAACTCGCGACTGATAGGTACTCCTCGAGGGCT
>CAUJEJ010000209.1 GCA_963169255.1 Actinomycetota bacterium
GCGACGAAGCGTGATGAGGGTGGGTCCGGTCGCTTCAACCACTGCGCCCTCAGTGATCTCCAGACAGAGTGACTTCGGCGCAATCCCACGCGACATGAGCCGCTCGAACACCATGGGCGCAAAAGATGCCTTGGCGAGTTGGCGTGGTGAGACGTTGACGTTGAGTTGGACGTCGATTCCTTCCGCGCTCCATTGCTGAAGTTGGTCAAGCGCGATCTCGAGCACCCGCTCCCCCATTGGGGTGACCAGTCCGGAGGTTTCTGCTACACCGATAAAGGTCGCGGGGTGCACAAGCGAACCGTCATCGGCTTGGATTCGAGCGAGCGCCTCGATCCCCACGATTCGACCATCAGACAGGTCGACAATCGGCTGGTAGTGAACTCTGATGAGGTCTTCGGCAATTGCCCGCCGGAGAGTCTCCGTCGCTTCGACGTGCGCCACGGCTCTCGCTTCGAGTTCCTCTGCGTAGTACTCAACTCTGTTTCGACCGTTGTCCTTTGCCCGGTACATGGCGAGGTCTGCGCGCCGCAGCAGGTCCTCAGCTCTGGTCTTGGGATCGGTCGTGGTGGCAATTCCGACGCTGACCGTGACGCCATACTCGCGGTCATCGATCCGGAACGGCTGCCGCATCGCCTCACGGATTCGCTCACCAATCACACGTGCCTGCCCAGGTGACGGCAGATCAGTGCAGATGAGCACAAATTCGTCACCGCCGAGTCGGGCCACAGTGTCTTGTGGTCGCATCACGGCGCGCAAACGCTCCGAAACCGAGATGAGCATCTGATCTCCGGCACGGTGACCAAGGGTGTCGTTGAGGTTCTTGAATCCGTCTAGATCGCAGAACAACACTGCGATGTGGTCAGGGTCGCGCCACAGCCGGTTGATCGCTGATTCAAGGCGGTCAATGAATGCGTAGCGGTTAAGCACTCCGGTTAGGGCATCGTGCAGCGCTTGGTGGGTGAGTGTTTGTTCTGCCAGACGGCGAGCCGAAATGTCCTCGAGGACCACCAAAGCGAAGGTGTCATCATCTGACGGCGGGTCCTCGTGGTGGCGGGCCTGATCCAGAGTTTCGACAACCGTTGCGGTCACTGCTACCCACACATCCGCGCCATCTCCGCGAACCAATCGTGCCTCTCGGTGACGCGGCTGCCCGGGTTCACCATCTACCGGAACGAGGGAAATGCCCCGCTCCTCGGGATGAGTAAATCGATCGAGACTGGCACCAACCAGAGTCACTGCCTGCACTCGCAGAAGCGCTGCGGCCGAGCGGTTCGCGTCCAGGACTTCTGCTGCGCGTCCATTCCGCCATGCCATGCGCACCATAGGAACAGGCGATTCATCAAAAGTTAGCCGCATCAAACGTTCGCGACGCCGGTGATCCGTGATATCGAGCGCGATGGAACCAACGGAACGGGACTCTCCATCAGCACTGGCAACCGGGAACTTCGTCGTCAGGTAGACCCTAGATCCACCCGAGCCTGCTGCTGAGTCGTCTGTCGCACCCGACACGCTTCGGGTGATGAAGACTTGAGAGCGGTTCGATTCCAACACCGCCAGATCCTCGGCACGAACCTCATTTACAGCCCGCGGGTCACCATCAACAAATGTCTGACTGCGCCCGACGATCTGGTCAACGGTCATACCGAGTGCACGAGCGAAGCGCGGATTCGCAAGTGCGTAGCGAGATCGGCCGCGGGAGTCATATTCGCGAATGCTGATCATGGCGTCGCTATTGACGAGCAGTGAGTCAACCAGTCCGTTGGCAGCGGCAAGTTCCAGGTCACGTGATCGCCGCTGTTCTTCATTGAGCGCAATCGCATAAACAGCAAGACCGATGAGCGCGACGCCTAGCTGCATCGCGAGTAACGCGGGAATGTCCATCCCGTAGCTCGACAACGTTCCAAGACCGCTGTGCGCAGCGATCACAGCAACGATGTCGACGATCGAGACCACCGCGGCCGTGATTGCCATGCCGAATCGAACTGCGCACCACAACGCGAGTGGTATCAAGAAGAACTGGAATGCCGGCTGTTCCTCGGCGCCTGGTCCGATGACTCCGAGCACTCCGAGCAGCATCACGATCGTGCACGCGATCACAGTGGACAGCTCGACGAATCGCCGAGGCGTCAGAGCAACCCGCGAACGGCGGAACATCAGCACGGCTGGCGCAGCAAAGATCACACCGGTGGAGAACGCGACCCACCAGCTTTGCCAAACATCAGCAGGAGCCTCGTCAGAGGCCGCTAGCACCTGCACGACGGTCACACTCGCGCCGATCGCGCCGACGACGCAGGCAGACAAGACCAGGACCGCGAATGCTCCCCAACGCGGCATGCTCCGACCTGCGGCCAGAAACAGGATGACGACCACCAGCGTCGCACCCGTGGTGATGACGCTGGAGCTCACCGCAACCAGCGGAGCGATTCCGACGCCGACTCCAACGAGAGCACCGACGATGAGTTGGGCCGCAACAAAGACCGCTTGAACCACGCCACGGAGTCGAACCAGCAGACCAACTGCGAGGCCGGCCGAAAGCGCGATTGGGCTGATGCCGTTGGTCATCCGAAGGCTTAGTTCAAGAGCGAGCAGGGCACCGTAGGCGACCATGAATCCAGCGAGTCCCCAGAAGATCGCCGAGATACGGGCAGGGCTGTGCCACAACCCACCAAACAGTCCACTAACCGTGAGCGAACGTTCTTGCCGCATCTAACACCATTCCCAGTGGAAGCTCTGCGCCGCGAAACCGCGACTCCAGAACATGCGCCGGCGCATCGAGTGCGCTGTGTGTATACCTGCTGCACGCACAGTAACCACAGGATGGGTGTCGCGTACGCAATTCCGACAAATCCGCCGCTACCAACGCGTACCGCCACGATGCCAACACTGGTCGAAGGTGGCTGGAGATCAGTTGTGCCTGCCGGAGCCTAGGCTTCGGCCCCAACGTCGGGGGCGCGGTTTGAGTCGGGGGTCAGGTTCACGTGGATGGCCAGAGTCGTCAGCTCGTGGACGATCGCTGCTGGACTCAAGCCTGCGGATTGCGCGACATCTGAGCGCTTCCCGTGTTCCAGGAATGCCTGGGGCAAACCGACATCCCGCACGGGAACGTCGACATTCGCGTCGCGCAGTAGCTGGGAAAGCCGTGCACCCACACCACATGCGCGGGTGTTGTCCTCGACCGTCATCACCGCGGCACTCGACCTGGCAAGTTCAACGAGGTCAACTGGTAGCGGAGCGACCCACTGCGGGTCAACCACCATCACCGGCACACCTTCCGCGGCTGCCCTCGCCGCGGCTTCGACACACAGGGTGGCGGTTGCTCCGACCGCAACCAACAGGATCCGTGGTCCGTCAACTGCGGAGAGAACATCAACTGCGCCGACCGTTCCAACTGCCTCAACGTCGGCGGGCACTGCACCGCTGGGGAAGCGAACGACCGAGGGCCCGTCAGAAATCGCCAATGCTTGGGTGAGGAGATCACGCAGGCGTTGGCCGTCGCGCGGGGCAGCGATCTTGAGATTGGGCACGATTCCCAGCAATGACAGATCCCACATCCCATGGTGGCTCGCACCATCAGGTCCGGTCAGTCCCGCGCGGTCGAGCACAAATGTGACCGGTGCTCGATGCATTGCTGCATCGAGCAGAACCTGGTCAAATGCTCGGTTGATGAAGGTGGCGTACACCGCGACGACGGGGTGGAGACCAGCGGCCGCCATTCCAACCGCGCTGGCGACTGCATGTTGCTCGGCAATGCCAACGTCGAACGTACGTGTGGGGTAGGCGCGGCAGAATGCGTCGAGGCCTGTGGGCGCCAGCATCGCGGCGGTAATCGCGACGATGTTCTGATCCGTTGCCCCCGCTTTGACAAGTTCGTCGCTGAAAACTGAGGTCCACGTCGGTCCACTCGCTGAGACAGACTTACCGGTGTCAGGATCGATCACACCAACACCGTGGAAGCGGTCTGCGTCGTCAAGTTCTGCCGGTCGGTATCCGCGACCCTTTTCGGTGATCGCATGAACGATCACCGGCCCACCGAAGGCCTTGGCCCGATTCAACGCGAACTCCAGCGCCTCAGAATCATGGCCGGGAATGGGTCCGATGTACTTCAACCCCAGGTCTTCGAACATGCCCTGAGGCGAGACCATGTCCTTGACGCCCTTTTTGAAGCCATGCAATGCGTCGTAGGCGGCGGGCCCAACCATTGGAGTCTTGCTCACGACTCGCTTGACGCTACTGAGGAACCGTTCATACCCGTTGGTCGTGCGCAGAGTTGCCAAGTGTTGCGCGACTCCACCGATCGTGGGTGCATATGAACGTGCGTTGTCGTTGACCACAATGATCACTTGACGGTCGCTGCCGGCAATGTTGTTGAGCGCCTCCCACGACATTCCGCCCGTCAATGCGCCGTCGCCGACTACCGCAACAACGTGACGTCCAGGAGTGGTGACTGTTGTCAGTTCACCCCGCAATGCCCATGCCTTCGCGATGCCATCGGCGTAGGAAAGCGCCGTGGACGCGTGCGAGTTTTCAATGACATCGTGTGGACTCTCGGCCCGACTCGGGTAACCGGAGAGTCCGTCGGTCTGTCGTAGCGAATCGAATTGATTCGCCCGCCCGGTCACAATCTTGTGGACGTAGGACTGGTGGCCGGTGTCCCACAGGATCAGGTCGCGCGGACTATTGAAGGTGCGATGGAGGGCGAGCGTGAGCTCAACAACGCCAAGGTTCGGCCCGAGGTGCCCGCCCGTGGCAGACACCTTTTGCACCAAAAATGCTCTGATCTCCGCGGCCAGTTGATCGAGTTGAAGCTGACTCAACGTCCTCAGGTCGCTCGGTTGGTGGATCTGATCCAGCAACGCCATGCCGGTCCCTCCACCATTCGCTCGATTGCTAGAGCACGGGTTTACACCCGCACGCCTGCGTCACTTCCGACGCCACGGGACGTGACGCCCGACCAGTGTATGCCTGAATCGCCCTGACGCTACGACAACAGCGAGCGCAAGACGTACTGCAGGATTCCACCATTGCGGTAGTAGTCGGCTTCGCCGGGAGTATCAATTCGAACGACTGCGTCGAAGCTGAACTCTGTACCGTCCGGCCGCGTCGCTGCCACGGTAACTGTCTTAGGCGTCACGCCCTCGTTGAGCGCGGTGATTCCGCTGACCGAAATCGTCTCTTCCCCAGTGAAGCCAAGCGAATCGGCGGACTCCCCTTCGGGGAACTGCAGCGGCAGTACACCCATTCCGATGAGGTTGGACCGGTGGATTCGCTCGTACGATTCAGCGATCACTACCCGCACTCCGAGTAGCGACGTACCTTTCGCTGCCCAGTCGCGCGACGAACCCGAGCCATACTCCTTGCCCGAGAGGATCACCAATGGCGTGCCAGCTTCCGCATAAGACTGCGCGGCGTCGTAGATGAATGCCTGCGGTGCATCCGGCTTGGTGAAGTCGCGGGTGTACCCACCCTCCACACCTGGCACGAGTTGATTGCGTAGCCGAATATTGGCGAAGGTCCCGCGAATCATCACTTCGTGGTTGCCTCGGCGTGATCCGTAGGAATTGAAATCCTTGCGCGCAATCCCGTGATCAGCCAGGTATTTGCCCGCCGGGGTGTCCGCCTTGATGGATCCCGCGGGTGAGATGTGGTCCGTGGTCACTGAGTCGCCAAGCTTGGCGAGCACGCGCGCACCGCTGACGTCGGTCACCGGTGACGGCTCCGCGGACATCCCGTCGAAGTAGGGAGGCTTGCGGACGTAGGTGGACTCTGGATCCCAATCGAACGTCTTGCCGTCCGGGGTCGCCAGCGACTGCCAGTGACGATCGCCAGCGAACACGTCTGCGTAGCGGCGGGTGAACATGTCGGCGTCGATTGCCTGCTCAACGACAGCCTGGATCTCCTGCGCCGACGGCCAGATGTCCTTGAGGAACACAGGTTCACCTGCGGGGTCGAACCCGAGGGGTTCGGTCGCCAGATCGATGTCCATCGTTCCGGCAAGCGCGTACGCAACGACCAACGGCGGAGAGGCGAGGTAGTTCATCTTCACATCTGGATTGATCCGGCCTTCGAAGTTCCGGTTACCACTGAGCACCGAAACCGCCGCCAAATCAGCGTCGCTAATCGCCTGCGAGATTTCCGGTTGCAGCGGGCCCGAGTTGCCGATGCAGGTCGTGCAGCCGTATCCAACGAGGTCAAAGCCCAACTTCTCCAGGTACGGAGTGAGCCCGGACTTGTCGTAGTAGTCAGTCACAACCTTTGAGCCTGGCGCGAGGGTCGTCTTGACCCACGGCTTGCGGGTTAGCCCGCGTTCCACCGCATTCTTCGCCAACAGGCCAGCGCCGAGCATGACGGACGGATTCGACGTGTTGGTGCACGACGTGATTGCGGCAATGACGACTGCACCGTGATCAATTGTCATCGACGTGCCGTCGGCGAGCGTGACGGCAGTCGGGCGCGAAGGCCGACCCGTTGCGGTAGCAACCGGAGCATGAGGAGCGCCGTTCGATGCCGTTGGATCAATTGCGGGTGAGTCAGATGCGGGGAAAGACTCCTTCTCCGCCTCATCAATCGCTGAAGACTCTGCCGGGGCATGGTCAACGACTGCGGCGCGGAACGCGGTCTTCGAATCCGACAACGGGATCCGATCCTGTGGGCGCTTCGGCCCGGCGAGCGACGGAACAATCGACCCAAGGTCGAGTTCCAACGTCTCGGAGTAGGTCGCGTGATTGGACGGGTCATGCCACAGGCCCTGCTCTTTGCAGTACGCCTCCACGAGGGCGATCTGTTCGTCCGTGCGCCCGGTGAGGCGCAAGTACCGGACCGTCTCGGCATCAATCGGGAAGATCGCCGCAGTCGAGCCGTATTCCGGGCTCATGTTGCCGATCGTCGCGCGGTTTGCCAACGGCACGCTCGAGACGCCGTCGCCGTAGAACTCAACGAACTTGCCAACTACGCCGTGCTCGCGAAGTAGTTCGGTGATGGTCAAGACAAGGTCCGTAGCTGTCGCTCCGGATGGCAGTTCGCCGGTCAACTTGAAGCCAACGACCCGTGGGATCAGCATCGAGACGGGCTGGCCGAGCATCGCGGCTTCGGCCTCAATGCCGCCAACACCCCAACCAAGAACGCCGAGTCCGTTCACCATGGTGGTGTGTGAGTCCGTTCCGACGCAGGTGTCGGGGTAGGCCTGGCCGTTGCGAGTCATCACAACGCGGGCGAGTGATTCGATGTTGACTTGGTGCACGATGCCGGTGCCGGGCGGCACGACCTTGAATTCGTCGAACGCGCCCTGACCCCAGCGCAAGAACTTGTAGCGCTCCTCGTTGCGTTCGTATTCCAGCGCGACGTTGAGGTCGAGTGCTTGCGACGTCCCGAAGTGGTCGGCGATGACCGAGTGATCGATGACCAATTCCGCCGGAGCAAGCGGGTTGATCTGGTCGGCGTTCCCGCCGAGTTCAGTGACGGCTTCTCTCATGGTGGCCAGATCGACGACGCAGGGCACACCGGTGAAGTCCTGCATGACGACGCGTGCCGGGGTGAACTGAATCTCTTCAGTCGGGGATGCGCTCGCATCCCAGTTACCCAGGGCGCGGATCTGATCCGCAGTGACGTTGGCACCGTCCTCGGTGCGCAGCAGGTTCTCCAGCAGGACCTTGTGGGTGAACGGCAGAGACGCGGAGCCCTCTACTGCCGCGATCCGGAAGATCTCATGACTCTCGCCATTGACGACCAACTGCGATTTTGCCCCAAAACTGTCCTTGCTGGCCATCCGTGAATCCTCACCTCGACGTCATAAGCTTGAGGTCAAATCTAGTCGAGGCCAAAGTGGGCCGCGGCAGCGACCACAACCTTCAAAGCCAGCGGGGACGATGGCCCCCACAGCGAGAACCGCCCACAGCAATCATGGCCGGGCTAACGACCCGACGGCAGATCCGCAGGATCGGGCGGATCAACGGGCGGATCACCGTACTGTTCGGCGACGTACGCCTCCGCGATATTCGCTTGCGGTTCACCCCGACGCACCGCACCTGGCGCGTTGGGCACCGGGTCATCAGCAATCCGCTCACTCGAGATCAACTGCCACGGAACGCTAACCACCATCACACCTGGCGTGAAACGCAGTCGAGTCTTCAACCGAAGTGCAGATTGGTTGTGCAGGAGGTTCTCCCACCAGTGACCCACCACGTATTCCGGGATGTAAACCGTCACGAGATCACGCGGGCTCGCACGGCGAAGCCCTCGCACGTACTCAACGATTGGGCGGGTGATTTCGCGGTACGGGGAGTCGAGGATCTTCAGCGGCACTGAAATCCCCCGCCGCTCCCAATCCGTGGACATCGCCTTCGTGTCGCCAGGGTCAACTGAGACGGTGACACCCTCAAGGGTGGACGGCCGACTCGCGCGCGCATAGGCCAGCGCCCGCAAGGTCGGCTTGTGAATTTTGGACACCAGCACGATCGCGTGTACCCGGCTCGGCAGCGTCACTTTCTCGTCAACTGCGGGCTCGAGTTCAAGCGCTACGCGGTCGTAGTGCCTGCGAACCGAACGCATGATGGCGTAGAGAATCGGCATCGCGATCACCACGAGATACGCACCGTTGGTGAACTTCGTCGCCAGAACGATGATGAGCACGGAGCCTGTCAGGCAGAAACCGAACGCATTCACCGCTCGGGAGCGCTTCATCTTCGCGCGAGCTTTTGGGTCTGTCTCTTGCGCGAGGTGTCGATTCCAGTGCTTCACCATGCCGATCTGGCTCAGCGTGAACGACACAAAGACACCGATCACATAGAGCTGGATCAGGGCCGAGACGCTTGCGTCATAAACGATGATCAGAATGATTGCAGCGCCGGCGAGGAACACGATGCCGTTGCTGAAGGCGAGGCGATCGCCACGCGTATGCAACTGCCGGGGCAGGTAGCCGTCGCGGGCGAGGATCGATCCGAGCACAGGGAAGCCGTTGAAGGCCGTGTTGGCCGCCAGCACGAGGATCAGCGCAGTGACGATCGAGATATAGAAGAAGCCCGGCTGGAAGTCGGCGAAGACCGCCTGCGATACCTGCGCGATAACAGTCTTTTGCGTCTCGCCTGCCGGGAGTCCGATGAGGTCCGAATCGTGTTCGGCAACCTTCACGTTCGTTTGAATCGCCAACCAGGTAATAGCAGTGAACATTGACATCGAGATCACACCGAGCAGCAGCAGTGTGGTCGCGGCGTTCTTGGACTTGGGCTTTCGAAATGCGGGAACACCATTGGCGATTGCTTCAATACCCGTGAGGGCCGTCGTGCCTGAAGAGAAGGCTCGCGCCAACACGAAGATGAGGAAAACGCCGGTAGCAGTCGTCTCAGCCTGAATCTCCCAGTTGGCACTCTCTGCCTGGATCTGGTTGCCGTGACTGATCTGCCAAATCCCCCAGCCGACCATCGCGATAATCCCAAGAATGAACCCGTACGTTGGGATCGCGAACGCGGTGCCCGATTCGCGAACACCACGCAGGTTCATCAGGGTCACGATCACGATCAGGCCGATCGCGAGTAGAACGCCTGATTTACCGAAACTCGGCAAGATCGAGGAAATATTGGCGACGGCGGACGAGATCGAAACGGCGACGGTCAGGACGTAGTCGACCATCAGCGCACTAGCGACAAAGACGCCCGCGCGCTCGCCGAGGTTGGTCGACACGACCTCGTAGTCGCCGCCGCCGCTTGGGTATGCCCGCACGTTCTGGCGGTACGAAGCGACCACTGTGAAGAACACGACGATGACGCCGATCGCGATCCATGGAGTAAACGCGTAGAGGGCGAACCCGCCGACCGAGAGCATCAGCAGGATCTCTTGGGTTGCGTACGCGTTCGAGGACAACGCATCGGACGCGAACACCGGCAATGCGATGCGCTTCGGGAGTAGCGTCGAATGAATATTCTCGCTACGTAGAGCCCTGCCGAAGAAGAAGCGCTTCGCTGGGCCTGTCACTTGTGCCACGTCGAGCGATGTTATGCCTGTGGTTGGGGTGCACGCGCTACGGGCAGGCGTGTAGCGTCATTACTTGTGCACATCGTCATCATGGGTTGCGGACGCGTTGGCTCCCGACTCGCCGGGAAACTCGACGATATGGGTCGCTCAGTCACTGTGATTGACCAAGACCCAGAAGCGTTTCGAAAGCTCGGCCCCAACTTCCGAGGTAAGACCATCACCGCGATCGGCTTCGACCGTGACGCGCTTATGCAGGCGGGCATCGAGGAAGCCAGCGCATTCGCAGCGGTGAGCAGCGGAGACAACTCGAACATCATCGCCGCGCGGGTTGCCCGCGAGACCTTTGGCGTCGAGACCGTCGTTGCTCGGATCTATGACCCGCGCCGTGCCGAGATCTACGAGCGCCTTGGTATTCCTACAGTCGCAACCGTCGCCTGGACGACCGGGCAAATTCTGCGCCGGATCGACCCCAGCGGAGCCATCGAAGAATGGCGTGATTCAACCGGGACGCTGGTTCTCGCTGAGGTCTCTTTTAGTGTCAGTTGGATCGGACAGCCTGCCGCGAATCTCACGACCGGTACTGGCGCGAGGATCGCTTTTATCACTCGATACGGCCAGGCCATGTTGACCGACGAAGAGACGGTGCTTCAAGAGGGCGACCTGCTGCATGTCCTGTGCCATCCAGAAGACAAGTCGGCCCTCGTTGCCGTCGCGAGTGCTGGGCCGGAGGCCATCGCATGAAGGTTGCCATTGCCGGAGCGGGCAAAGTGGGGCGCTCGATCGCGCGCGAGCTCATCGCCAACAACCACGAGGTACTCCTACTTGACAAGGACGCTGGAAAGGCAAAGCAAGGGGCCGCTAGCGGAGCTTCAGTTCTCGTCGTTGACGCATGCGAGATCTCTTCACTCGAAGAAGCGGGACTCCCCTCGTGCCAAGTCGTGATCGCAGCGACCGGTGACGACAAGGTCAACCTCGTCGTCGCATTGCTGGCCAAAACGGAGTACGGAGTCCCCCGCGTCGTTGCGCGGGTGAATCACCCCAAGAACGAGTGGTTGTTCGACGATTCTTGGGGAGTCGACGTCGCTGTGTCGACGCCGCGAATGTTGTCCGCGTTGGTCGAAGAAGCAGTGACCGTTGGCGATCTGGTCCGGCTCATGACCTTCCGCCAGGGTGACGCCAACCTGGTTGAGCTCACTCTGGCACCAGAATCGCCGGTCGTGGGCAAGCGAGTCGATGAAGTCACCTGGCCCATTGACACCGCCCTGGTGGCAATCGTGCGGGAGAGCCGCGTCATCACCCCAACGCCCGACGACACCCTCGAAGCCGGCGATGAATTGCTCTTCGTTAGCGCTGAGGACCAAGAAGAAGCGCTCGAAGACCTCCTCGCTGTCTGACCGAGGAGGTTCTGCGGCGACATCACCTGAGTCGCCGTTCGGTCGTTAGAGCGCGCTCGCCCGAGCAGATCTAACCCTTAGCGGGTCACGCGGGATCTGAGGTTGCTGCAGCCTCTTGTCGCTGGTGGTAGTCAGCGAGGGCAGGCTTCACCAGTCGATACGTCACGAGCCCGACCAACAACATCAGCGGCCAGCCGAGCACGATTTTTGCCACCCCAAGCGCACCAACCATCTCGGCAAAGTAGAGGGGAAGCTGAATTGCCAGCTTCAAGGCAAACATGCCAGCCCAGAGCCAGGTGGCGATGACGTAGGCGCGGCGCAGTTGCGGATCGGAACGCCACCCAGCGATGTCGCCGGTTGCTGCACCGACACCCACACCTACCAGCGGCCAGCGCACAAGGTTGGAGACAGCGAATGCAACTCCGTACGCCATGTTGATCAGAAGTCCAGGCAGGAAGAAGTCCGCAGCGTTGCCCGTCCTCGATGCAATGAAGGCAGACAACGCGACACCGCCAAATCCGCCCAACACCTGCTGCAGACTTTGTTTACGCAGGATTCGCCAGATCGCGATGACCGCACCTGCACCGAGCGCACACCAGATCGAGACAGTGAGATTCTGCGAGGTGGCAAGGTAGGAGATGACGAAGACGAGCGCGGGCAGGCTTGAATCGATAATTCCGCGCCAGCCCCCGATCGCGTCGGCGAGCATTCCGCTGCCGATCGGCACATCGGTGCGCAGTTCCTCACCAAGGGAACCAATTGGGCCTGGCAACGGCATCCCGGAGCCCGGACTTGTCGGATCGGCGGTTAGTTCGTCGTCTTTCTGGGGTTCTTGACTCACCTGTCACTACTCGCCGACAGCGACGGCGCGCAACGAATAGCGCGGGTTGTAGATCGTTCGGCGCCCGCCGACGGTATTCATCCGGCCCGTGGCGGTCAGGACCCGGCCTGCCTCGATGCCTTGGATGTGGCGACGACCAAGCCAGACGAGGACCACCCGACCGGAGCCGTCGTAAACCTCGGCTTCGACCGTGGGGACGCTCTCGACGGGCTTCATCGTGACCGAGCGCAGCGGTCCACAAATCGTCACGACATCGCCGCAGTTGCACGAATCGATGGGATTTGCACCCGCACTTCGAGAGGTTTCCTTCAACTCCGCGGCTTCAATTTCTTCATCGCTGGAGCCCAGGCGGCGCCACAGCCGACGCATCGCAGAGTCGTCAGTCGTCTCAGGCATACCGCAAGGCTAACCCCAACCGGGTCGCGTGCATAGATCGTGTGGGATCAGCCACGTTTAGTGATGGGGACGCCCCTAGCGAACGCGACCAGAAACTGGTGTGATGAGCCGATGAGAGCTCTCATTCCGGACATCATCGAAGACCTCAGCGATTCCGATCTTGCCCACGTCTATGCGTGGCCGTCGAAACGCGACCAGACGTGGCTGCGAATGAACTTCGCCGCGAGCATCGACGGCTGCGTGACCGACAACGACGGCCTCTCAGCCGGAGTCTCCAGCCCTGACGACAAACGTGTCTTTGCCCTTCTTCGGGCGACGTGTGACGCCGTTGTGGTGGGGGCAGGCACAGCCCGCACCGAGGGTTACGGTCCGGTGAAGGTGCGCGAATCGATGGAGAACTTGCGGCACAAGCTCGGCATGACGACGCCACCACGGCTCGTCATCATCACGAACTCCGGAAACCTCGATCCAGCAAGTCCCGCGTTTGTCGACGCCGATCCGGGCGCACGAACCATCGTGGTGACGCGACGTGAATCCGGCCTCGGGGCGGACACCGCAACGGCCCGACATGACGAACTCGCCGAGGTTGCCGACATTGTTGTCGCTGGCGAAGCCAGCGTGGACTTGAAATCAACTCGAACCCAACTCGGCGACCTCGGCCTTCACCGTCTGCTGTGTGAAGGTGGCCCAAGCCTCTTCGGTGACATGTTGACTGCCGGGGTCGTGGATGACCTGTGCCTCACCACGAGTCCTCTCATCGCCGGGCAATCAACCGCAAACCGGACCACGCTGACTGGCCATGACGCCCTGCCGTCACAACACGATGTGACGCTGGCGAGTCTGGTTCAGGCGAGTAACTCGCTCCTTGCGCGCTGGCTGCTTCGTAAGTAGCGACTCTGGCAGTCCGTTCGAAGCCGCGCGGGTGCAGCCAGCCCGCACTAGCTTTCGAAGATGTCGTCGAGTGAGTATGCTGCGGGGACTTCAAGCTGCCCGTAGGTGCAGGACTCCGGATCGCGATCGGGGCGCCAATTGCGAAAGCGAGCGGTATGCCGGAAGCGAGTCCCCTGCATGTGGTCGTACGCAACCTCAACGACGAGTTCGGGCCGCAACGGCTGCCAGGTCAAGTCCTTGCCAGCGTTCCAGCGTGACTCACCGCCCGGCAGTCGGGTGTGGCTCTCGGCGGCTTGCTCGACGAGCCACGGGTGTTCTCCAGCGGAGGCTCCGGTCATCCGGTACGCCTCGAGGAAGTCGACGAGTTCGGCGCGCTTCGCCATCGTGAACGATGCGCTCACTCCAACTTGGTTGAGATTGCCCGCGTCGTCGTAGAGGCCCAAGAGCAGCGATCCAACGATCGGCCCAGACTTGTGCCAACGGAACCCCGCAACCACACAGTCAGCAGTTCGATCATGCTTGATCTTGATCATGGTTCGTTTGTTGGGCTCATACGGCCCATCGAGGGACTTCCCTATGACGCCGTCGAGACCGGCGCCTTCGAAGTTCCGAAACCACTCCTCCGCCGTGGCAACATCACACGTCGCCGGAGTGAGATGAATTCCGTCGCTGCCAGCAACATGGCGCGTAAGGAGTTCGCGTCGCTCGTCGAACCGCTTCGCCATGAGGTCGCGGTCGTCAAGCGCTAGCAGGTCGAATGCGACGAACGAAGCGGGCGTCTGTTCGGCAAGGAGTTGCACACGCGAATCCGCTGGATGAATCCGATTGAGGAGCGCGTCAAACTCGAGGTGACCGTTTGAGGCAATGACGATCTCGCCATCAACAACGCACCGCTGCGGCAAACCAACTAAGGCCTTGGCCACGACTTCAGGAAAATAGCGGGTCAGTGGCTTCTCGTTCCGCGACCCGATGATCACCTCATCGCCATCGCGGAAGATGATCGCTCGAAAGCCATCCCACTTGCCTTCGTAGTGCATGCCGGGCGGAATCCGCTTCGCCGGTTTGGCGAGCATCGGAGCAACTGGGGGCATCACAGGCAACTCCACTGACTACTCCCCTGCCTGTCGTGAAGTGTCCTCGGCTGTCGCGGTGTCTCCTGCTGCAGAAGGTGTATCGGCGGCGGGAACAGCCTTCGGCTTGGCGCGACGACTGGGCTGAACGCGCAGTGGCTCGCCCTCCATCTTCGGATAGTCCGGCGGATACGGCATGTCCTCGAGCCCGTGATCGCGAACGTCGCGCTCGTACATCTCAACGAGTGGTGCCATGTCGAACGCAACGTCATCGATCTGCGCCTGCAGATCACCGATTCGAGCGAACCGTTCCGGAACTGTCCGCACGGTGAAGTCGCTCGGCGCGATGTCGGGGAGTTCTTCCCAAAGGACGGGAGTTGACACAGGTGCGCCCGGGCGCGGCCGAATCGAGTAGGCCGAAGCGATCGTTCGGTCGCGCGAATTCTGGTTGTAGTCGACGAAGATCTTCTCGCCGCGCTCTTCCTTCCACCATTTCGTCGTCACAAGATCTGGAGCGCGCCGTTCAAGCTCTCGTCCGAATGCGATTGCAGCGTGGCGCATATCGATGAAATCCCATCGCGGTTCGACGCGTAGGTAGATGTGAATCCCACGCCCTCCCGAAGTCTTCGGGAATCCGCGATATCCGAGTTCGTCAAGCAACTCATGCGCCATCTGCGCGACCCTTACCGCGTCCTTGAAATCGGTTCCCGGTTGCGGATCAAGATCGATTCTCAGCTCGTCCGGCGAGTCCACATCGGCCTTGCGGACCGGCCAAGGATGGAACGTGATCGTGCCAAGGTTTGCTGCCCAGGCGATGACGGCCAATTTGTCCGGGCACACCTCGTCGGCAAACCGCCCGGAGGGAAAGGTGATACGCGCAGTATTGACCCAGTCGGGCGCTCCCTTGGGAATTCGCTTTTGGTAGAAGGCTTCCTTCGCCGGACCCATCCGTTGGCTGATCTCGACACCGGGCCGAACCCCACCCGGCCAACGTTCCAGCGTCGTGGGTCGGTCCCGGAGCGCTCGAAGGATCCCCGGACCCACACTTAGGTAGTAGTCGATCATCTCGCGTTTGGTGATGCCGACGTCATCAAACAGCGGCCGCTCCGGGTTCGAGACGCGAACGGGTATTCCCTCGACGTCGATCTCGATCGGACTCCCAAAACTTGCCACAGCCTGACGGTACCCGCCCACCCACAGCTAGCGCCCGGCAAGCGAGGCGGTTGAGGTGAGCAGGAATACCGCGAAGAGCGGTATCCGTGAGCGGGCGCGATTGCCGCGTTATGGTGGCCGAATGGAGTTAACAAGCGAGAGCATTCGGCCCGGTCAGCCCATCGATTCGGTCTACGCACTGGGCCGACCAGACACGCACTCCAACGCCACATTCTCAGACAACGTGAACCCGCACCTTGCCTGGTCTCATGCGCCTAGCGGCACCAAGTCATTCGCCGTCGTGGTGCATGACAGTGACGCGCCGACCGTGGCCGATGACGTCAATCAGCCGGGCCGACGAGTACCCCACGATCTACCACGCGCGGACTTCTACCACTGGGTACTCGTTGATCTACCTGCCACCGTTACGCGAATTCCATCCGGCGCGTTTAGTTCCGGCGTTTCTAAAGGCGGTAAGGCCGGGCCGGAGGTGGCCCTGAAGGACGATGTCGCCTCTGAGTTCGGTCGCAGTGAGCTCAACCTGCGACACGGGCTGAACAGCTACACGCAGTGGTTCGCGTCTGATCCGGACATGGTCGGCGACTACTTCGGGTATGACGGGCCGTTTCCGCCCTGGAATGACGAGCGGACTCATACGTACACCTTCACCGTGCTTGCTTTAGACGTCGAGCGCGCACCAGTTGAGGGTTCCTTTGATGGCCCGGCTCTGCTGACTGCGCTGGAGGGACACATCCTCGATTCCGCCGCGTTTACCGCGACGTATCGAATCTGCGCGGAATAGCGGCGCGAACTCCGAGATGGCACAGGCAGGCACTCGATGACGTTCACCGGACGACGGACAGTCGCGGTCGAACTCGTTCCGGAGGCGCTGCGGCAACGAGGCGGAACGTGGCTCATCGAAGCCGACTCAGCGTGGGCGTGGACTTTGTGGCGAAGTGAGTCCGACGAGTTCGAACTGCTCGTCGTCTGCGGCTCAGTTGGCATTTGGGAGGAATGGGCAGCACTTAACGACGATGATCGCTCCACGATCTACGCACACTTCCAGTTACTCGTCGCGGGCGGTGAGGCATTCGATTCTCTAGCAAACGCCGTGGATGCGATCGCAAAACGCCACAAGTGCGGCTAGCGAGTCGAGCGTGACGTCGACTCCTGCGATGAGTCCTTCGCCGTCCACCTACCTGACCTCGACCTCGAGGCCGACAAACCGCCCGTAGCGCTGCGCGGCGAGCTCGAAGCCGCTGGCCTGTTCAGGGGTCAAATCCTCAAAGGCATCAACCTCGATCCGAACCTTGCGCTTGGTCGCATTTCGCTTCCAGGTGCCCTTCACCCTCCCGCAGTCAACAATGGTCGAGCGGAACACGCCATTGTTCCCCGGCACCACTGCCTGCAGGGAACCTGGCTCCAGCATCAGCGCGCGGTCCTTGTAGCCGAGCATGTACTCATCAAACCCCGGTAGCGCAAGGATCCCCTTCCTGAAACCGAGGTCCCCATTGACCGAGATCGCACTCGCCAGTTCGTCCGCTACCCACAACGCGCCCGCGTCAGACTCGACTTCGCGGATCCGGCCAACGTTGGCCGCGAGCGCTTTGCGCGCCGGGCCCATCGCGATTCCCGCCCACCCAGCGAAGTCCTTCGCAGGTATCGGCCCATGGCCACGCACGAAATACCACGCAAGTTCGGCAAGGGCTTCGTCGCCGACCAACACGCGCTGCTCGGGCGCGAACTCGCTGAGCAGCACGAAGGTCTGCTCCTTGCCGATCGACGGGCCGAAACATGTGATGCCAACTTGCGACGAGTGCCAAAGGAGGTGGTAGAGACGTTGACCTGTGGTGGCGATTCCTGCTTCGTTGAGAGCGTCCGCACATTGCGAGCGAGTGAGTCGCTTTCCTCCAACGAGAGCCTGCTCAAGGATGACGCCCGCGCTCTCCACCGTGCTGCGATCAAGACCGAGATAGTCCCAACGCTTCTCGACGCCCGAGAGCGCGCGCGAACCCACAGCTTCCAGCATCCATCGCGCATCGTTCGAGGCAATGAGGTGGATGGTTCCGCGCATCGGCCACGTTCGCAGCACCGTGCCTTGCTCGAAGGCAGCGTCAACGTCGCCCTCCGTCAACTCCGGAAGCCGTAGCCCAAGTGACCACTTGACACTCGCAAGGTCCTGGCCCTGCATCGCGCCGAGCCACCCGACAACGTGTTCGACGGTGGTGGAATCGTGATCTGCGAGAAGGAGCGCAGACAACCGCGCCGACAGAATCTGCGAGGCGCTCAGGTTCGTCATCTGCGAGTCTCGCTATTCGTCTCTGCTACTCAGCAGATTCGAGGGTAATACTGATCGAGTTTATGCACCAACGCTGGTCCGTCGGTGTGCCATAACCTTCACCCTCGAACACGTGCCCGAGGTGTGAACCACAGTTGGCGCAACGGGCCTCAGTCCGCACGGACATCAAGGACCGATCCTCAACAAGCTCAACCGCATCGCCCGCCATCGGCGTGAAGAACGATGGCCAGCCGCAATGGGAATCAAACTTCGACGATGAGGAAAAGAGTTCGGCCTGGCAAGCGCGACACCGATATACGCCGACAGTCTTGGTGTCGGTGTACTCACCCCTGAAGGCCGCCTCCGTGCCGGCCTCGCGCAGAACGTGGTACTCCTCTTTGGACAACGACTCTTTCCATTGCTCCTCGGACTTGGAGACCGGATAGGGCGTGCCGTCCGGACGCAACGGACCGTCCTTCTTTGGACTACTCATCTCACTTCACCTCACATCGGCCAAGAACGACGAAAGCTCACGACGGCGCCCGGTGTAGAACGGAATCTCCTCGCGCACGTGAAGGCGCGCGCGTGACGCGCGCAGGTGACGCATGAGGTCCACGATCCGACTCAAGTCGTCGGCTTCGAATGCCAAGATCCACTCATAGTCGCCGAGCGAGAAGGCTGGGACGGTGTTCGCCCTCACGTCCGGGTACTCGCGACCCATAATCCCGTGTTCCATGAGGAGTTCGCGCCGCTCTTCATCGGGCAGGAGATACCACTCAAATGACCGCACGAACGGATACACCGAAACGAATTCGCGCGCGCGTTCATCTGCAAGAAATGCCGGTACGTGGGACTTGTTGAACTCCGCTGGCCGATGCAACGCCATCTGCGACCACACCGGCACAAATGCGCGCCCGACCGAAGTACTCAAGACGGCGTGGTACGCCGTCTGCAACGCGGTGCTCGTCTCTGCGTGGGACCACAACATCAGGTCGGCGTCGGCTCGAAATCCCGCGACGTCGTACCAACCACGGACGACAACATCGTCGGATTCCCGCAGCGACGCGAGTGCCTCATCTACCTCAGTGACCGCATCGGCCGGAAGTGCTGCGAGCGCGGCACGATCTACCTTGAACACCGACCACATCGTGTAGCGAAGGACATCGTTGAGGTCACGCGCCTTGGGCTTTGTCGCTTGCGGCGGCGTTGACGATTCAGGAGTGGGGTGGGCAGGTACGGACGCAGTGTCATCAGCCATGAGTCCATTGTCCCCGCTCGCTCATGTACGCCACGATCTGCCCTGCTGCAAACTGTGCCGACCCGACGCACGCCGCGATGCCGACGCCGTCGTATGCGGCCCCGCAGACTGTGATGCCCGGGCTATCGACAAGTGCCTCACGCACCAGCGCCATCCGTCCACGGTGCCCCACGGTGTACTGCGGCAAGGCGTCGTCCCAGCGATTCACTCGCGAAGCTAGCGGACGTGACGGCAAGCCGGCGATTTTGGTGAGCTCGCCGGCAGCGAGCTTCGCGAGTTCTTCGTCGGAGTTCTGCAGAATCCCTGGCTCGCCAAACCTCCCAAGAGACGCGCGGACGACCATGAAGCTCCGCCGATCGCTCGCCGAACTCCGCCCAGCCTTGTCCGCGCCGTTTCCTCGCTTTCCGCCGGCCGCACCAGCCCGTGCAACCCATGACCACTTGCGCGACGAGAACGTCGCCGCCTTGATAGAGAAGCCCTCCACTGGCGGCACCAGGAAGCCACTGCCTTGCACTGTCGCGGGGACCTCATCGGGGGCGTAAAGGAACGTCGTAAGCGCAACACTCGCGTACCCGACTGTGTCGAGAGCGGAGGCCGCAGTTGGGTTCACCTTGCGGAGCAACTTCGCTGCGACGGGCGCGGGTACTGCCATGACGATTGCGTCGACGGTCCTACCGTCTCGATCACCCTTCTCGCCGGTGATCACGCGCCAGCCGTGAGCTGTCTTGCGAATGCTGGTCACCTCTGTGGCGCGATCGATCGTCACACCCCGACGTTCCAGTCGATCTGCGAGCGCTATCGGCAACCGGCCGACACCGCCCGAGATCCCAGCAAACACCGGTCCTCGGCGTGCACCGCTGGGCGCAGCACCAGTCTTACGTGCCTCCTTCGCAGCAGCAAGCAGGGAACGCTCACGACGAGCGAGACGGAACAGCGCGGGCACCGTCATCTCTAGGCTGAGTTCCTCTGCGCGTCCGGCGTAGACCCCACCGAGCATCGGCTCGACCAGTCGATCAACCACCTCGCGCCCCATTCGAGTCGCAACGTAGTCACCAACGGACACGTCGCCGGGGATGGTGGTTTGTGGAAGTACATGATCGAGCGGGATCCGCATCAAACCCGGCAGGGACATCACATTGCTTGCGGCGAGCGCGCGCAAGTCAGTCGGGATTCCGCTGATCAGGCCAGTGGGAAGCGGCCGAAGCACACCATCGGAAACCACCGCAGCCGAGGACGTCGCTGGGTTGACGATTGAGGAAGCAAGCCCGACCGACTTCGCCAGGGCGATCGCTTCAGGACGCACAGCGAGTATCGACTCCGCGCCGGCGTCGAGTGAAAGCCCCTCGAGTTCATTCAGTCGCAGCTTCCCGCCCACAGATGGCGATGCTTCGTAAACAATCACGTCGGCATCAAAGTTGCGGTCCCGCACGATTGACCATGCTGCCGCCAGCCCCGAGATACCGCCGCCGATCACGGCGACGGTTCGGGCTTGAGGCTTCTCCTCCGCACCGATTGTCACTGCGGCGGTGTCAGCATCGGCGGCGCTCGACTTGCCGGTCAGAGCGGCTTCAGCGATCTCGGCTACATCTTGAGCTAACGACGTCACGAGGTCACCGGCTATCAGCCGCAGACTCGGACGGGCTGCTGGTTTATCGGCCATGGCCACACTGTCTCACTCACGTGGTCAACACCGCGACATTCACCGAACACAGTCTTCGTCGTGGCCATGGCCCAACGATGTGTCCAAGACATGTCGCCAAGTCGCCATCGGCCATCGGTGAAGCGCCACTACTTGATGGCGAGCCACTGTGCGGTGACGTCGAGCTTCCTGTTCGGAATGCCTAAGCGAGCGGCAACCGACGCGACGAAAGTTGCCGAGTCTCGCAAACTGTCGTCAGCCTCACGGGTCGTCACTGCGGCGGTGCCAGCAGCAACAGCAGTTCGCTTTTCTGCACTGAAATGAAACAGGGCAGCCCACTCCGATAGCTCCGGCGCAATCCTGGACAACAATTGCCACACGTTGAGCGCGCGACCCCTGACGAGCCCGTTCGGCACGGAAGAGGTGCTCGCCCGAACGGCAACCATCGCAGCGGCTGCCCGCAAAGCGGCCAACTGCGCCGCAGCGAAGCGAGCGTTGGCGTCCTGCGCCTGGGCAGCGGCCACGAGCCCATCGACTGCTAAATCAACGAGTTGATGCGCTTCGCGCGGGACCGTCGTAACGACGGACGCACCTAGGCCAGCGAATCCACCGCCAGCACCGGAGCCCGCTGGCGAGTTGGATGCTGCGACTGTCGCGGAGACCACTTCATTCGAACTCATGTTCGAACAGTAGGTGCTTTGCTATGCGCTGGTCAACCTACTTTATTGGCGAGTCGAAGTTTGTTGATTCGAGTTCAACGCGTCGAGCACTCCACTGATGCGAACGACCAGCTCATCGACGTCCATGAGTGGGTTCGACCCAACCTGACGTACCCATCTGCGACCGTCAGCGATCCCGAGGCCGGCAACCTTTCGGCCCAGCCCCGCCAAGACGTCGTCCGTACTGTGCGTCGTCGATCGCCACAGGAGAACCCCTGAGACCGGACTGTTGAATACGTCCACGTCAGGGCGTTGCCGCAGCGCTTCGGCCAAAGCCATCATCGCGTCAATCCCGGAATCCACCCAAGCGGCAAGTCCATCCTCGCCATACGCCAGCAGGAGTAGCGTCAGCGCCAAGGAACGGTCAGCGCGAGATCCGAGCAGACCTACCTGAGTGGTCTCGTCGGGTCCGGCGAACTCGAGCACCGAATCGGATCTCGCGGCGTCCTTGAACAAAACGACGGCCGACTCAGTTGGCTGAAACATCATCTTGTGAGCCGAGATGGTCACCGAATCTGCACCGTCAATTCCCTTGAGCAGCGGCCGCCGACGATCAGAAAGCGCGAGTGGGCCCGCCCATGACGCATCCACATGCCACCACGCAGGCCTTAGACCCAAATTGCTCAAACCCTTCATCGCGTCACGAAGGGGGTCAATCGCGCCGGTGTTCTGCGTCCCTGCGGTCAGAACTACCGCCGTCCGGCTCATCCCGTCCGGATCACGGCGAGCAAAGTCGATCAGCGCGTCCATGTTCATGGACTCATCCGGATTACTGTCGATGAAGATCAGCGGCATACCGAGCACACGAGCAACTTTGCTCACCGAGACTGAACTTGCCTCGGACGTCACGATCCGGGTGGCGCCAGAGCCGTCTCGGGCGGCCCACAACGCCGTCAAGTTGGCGATAGTCCCACCCGGCACGAAGTGCCCCGTCGCCATTCCCCACAGCGGAGAGAGCCAGCCAATGACCCGATCCTGCAGTTCGTTGACTTGGGGCGTATCTGCTTTGTGCAGCAGGTTCTCACTGCGGGAGGCGGACCATACGGCGGCTGCCCACGTTAGCCATGGCGTCGGGGTTGCCATTCGCGATGCCGCCATAGGGTCGAGCAACGAGGACGATTGAGGTAGTGCGATTTGCGCGACCAATTCAAGGGCGGCTTGTGGGCCGATGCCCCGCTCTGGCATCGCTAGCGGCAACTCATCGAGCGCCGACGGATTGGTGTCAGGAGGGTCAACGACGAGATCTAGCGCGAACCGCAAGGCGTCAAGATCTGGTTCGAAGGGCTCGCGATTGCTCCCACTCTGCACATTCACGTAGACCATATTGACCAGTTGTTCACCTAGTTGCCCATCGAGGACGATTCCTGCGCAACTACCGTTGGTGCATGCCTCACGCTGCGACCCCCATGCCGAGCGCACCGGTGGTGACGGTTCACCTCTGGGGCGTGCCTACCAGGGCAATCCCAGGGTCCCTTGTTCGGATGGCGACGGGGCGGCGAAAGATCCGCCGGATTCACGGCCTGCGGTTCGCGAAACTCCTCGGCACTGGATCCGGCGAGACCTTCAGCGTTCGTGATGCGGACTTCCACCATTGGGGGCTCATCGCGTGTTGGGATGACGAGTCAGACGCTCGCGTCTTCGAGCTCAGCTCGCTGGTGACGACGTGGGACCACCACAGTTTCGAGAAGGCCCGGTTTGCGCTTGCGCCGGTGAGCAGCCGCGGTCTGTGGTCTGGCGAGGATCCGTTCTCTCCATGCGTTCGCCACCGAAGTGACGGACCTGTCGCAGCGATCACTCGCGCGCGGATTCCGATGCGCCATTGGCGCCGATTCGCTCGCGCGGTTCCACCGGTTGCCGACGCCACCTCCCACGCGCCCGGTCTGATCGTGCGCACCGGAATAGGCGAGGCACCCGTTGGCCTGCAGGGCACCTTCTCGGTTTGGCAGGACTCCAGTGCACTCAACGCCTTCACCACGGGAGCTGCGCATCAACGCGTCGTCGACGACACCGCCCGAGTCGGTTGGTACAGCGAGGAACTGTTCGCACGGTTCGGCGTGACCAGCGCAACCGGCACCTTCTGCGGCACGGCGGTTGATGCCCACACCCTGCCGCGAATTGGCGATGAACATGACTGAGCGGAACGTCACCGAGCAGATCAGCCATTCGCCGACGAATGGCCAGGCCCAGCGTCCCGTTGAGCTTTGGTGGCTTCCCGCCGTCGGTGCTGCCCTCACAATTTTCTTGCAGATCATGTGGCCACTTGCCGACGGCCAACAACGAACTGTCCTGACGATCGTCACGGTGATGGTGTTCGCGGGGACGAGCGTCGCGCACGCATGGCTCAACTTCGGAGCCGGCTGGGCACTTAGCTACCTCGGCATCACCTTCGCGTTTGCATTCGCGATTGAGGCTGTCGGTACGGGCACCGGCTTCCCCTTCTCGCCCTACGACTACACGAGCGCCTTGGGCATCCAAGTTTTGTCCGTCCCGCTCATCGTTCCGCTCGCTTGGGCCATGACCGCTTACCCCGTCCTGCTGCTCGCCCGCAGACTTACCAACGCGCTCGGTGGTGGGCACGCGTACCGCATCACCTGCTCCGCAATCGGTGCGCTCGCAATGACTGCCTGGGATCTGTTCTTGGATCCTCAGATGGTCTCTGCGGGGTATTGGATCTGGGCTCCGAACCCAACCTCGTTGCCAGGTGTCCCGGGCATTCCGGCCGTCAACTACCTCGGTTGGCTCGGAGCAAGCTTCGTTCTGATGTTCCTGCTGTCGTACCTTCCTGCCCGCAATGTCTCGGAGGTCGTTCCCGCGACATTGTGGACGTGGACCTGGGTCGGCGGGATCGTGTCCAATGCGTTCTTCTTTGATCGACCAAGCGTTGCATTCGTTGGCGGGGTCGCGATGGCGGTCGTCACTATCCCGTACCTCTGGTTACTGATAACAGGGCGCGGCGACGGGACGCTCTCAGCTACCGAACTTAGTCGGCAGGCCGCGAGCGCATGACCCGAGTCATTCGAACCCTTGCCGCCGCGAGCGCCATCGCTGCATCGATCGCCGCCGCGCACTCGATCTGGAATTCGCGGACACTGCCCACAGCAATTCCACCGGAACAACCTCGCGAACCTGGCGCGAACGTCGGGCGGATCAGCCTGCTGCTCCCCGCGAGGAACGAAGCGGAGAACATCTCTACCGCACTGACGTCGGCGATTCGGCAATCAGACGTCGACGAGATCATCGTCTTGGACGATGCCTCGACCGATCACACTGCGGACATCGCGACGGACCTCGCAGCGAAAGACTTGCGGGTGCAGGTGCATCGAGGGGCCGCTGATGGCCTCCCCCTTGGTTGGCTCGGCAAGGCGTGGGCGTGCGAACGACTCTCGCATTACGCGACGGGCGATGTTCTGGTCTTCATTGATGCGGACGTCGAACTCAACCCCGGTGCGGTCGCTGCAGCGACCGCGATCATGCGCGACCTCGACCTTGACATGGTGTGTCCGTATCCCCGCCAGCAGACCACGACCGCGCTTACTCGCCTCGTGCAACCACTCCTTCAATGGTCGTGGTTGACATTCGTTCCCAATCACCTGTCGATGCGCAAACAACTGCCGTCGATGGCCGTTGGGAACGGGCAATTCTTGGTGGTCAACGCCGATTCCTATCGGCGCGTTGGCAGCCATGAGTCCGTAGCCAACGAGATCCTTGAAGACGTCGCGCTCGCGAGGGCGTTTCGCGTTGCTGGTCTTCGAACGGCAGTGGTCGACGGTAGCGCGATTGCACAATGTCGCATGTACACCTCAGATCGAGCGCTCGTCGACGGCTACACCAAGTCGCTCTGGAGTGCGTTCGGAAGTACCCCGGCCGCTGTCACGACGATGGCAGTGTTGACTCTCGTGTACGTGCTGCCCGCAGTCCTAGCGATCGTGAGTAGGGACCAAGCGACGCGGCGATGGGGTGCGCTTGGTTATGTCGCTGCCGTAGGCGGACGCGTTGCGGTCGCCCGACGAACCGGTCAACGGGTCTGGCCTGATTCCCTTGCCGCACCGGCTTCGGTTGTCTCTCTTGCGGCACTCACCGGGCTGTCGCTGTTACGACATCGCCGGGGAACGATCACGTGGAAGGGTCGCGCGCTCCCCCGCTGATATCCGACTATCGGGCCCAGCGGTCGGCGCTACTCGTGGAGTGTCGCTGCCAAATAGCGAGGTGCCTTGCCACGTACGGCCGACCACAAGCGAGTCCCGTTCTCAAAATGCCACCACTCGCAATCGAGCTGCACGAATCCGGCGTCCCACATCACGCTGCGAAGTAGCCGCCGCAAATCCCGACTAACCGCGAGCGGATCGGTCTCGGCGACACCCTCCAACGAATTGGCGTGCGCCATCGGGACAAACTCGTCAAATCGCGTCCCGAGATTCAGCGGAACTGACTGCCAGGTCAGCGTCAGATCGACTGTCCCGCCTGTGGAATGCGGTGGCGGAGTCGTTGGGTCCGACGATGCGGGGTTCACGAAGCCAACCGGAAGGCTCGCGTCTGAATACGCCAACGAATGCAGTTCGTTCTGGAGTTTGGGATCACGCCAGGCATCCCAAATGGCAAAGCCAAACCCCTCCGGCAACGCATCAACCGCATTGACCAGTCGCAGGGCCGCGCCTTGCCGCATGAGAGCTTCAGGCAACGAGTAGGGCCATCCGCTATGCCAATACGCGGCCAGCACTCGGATTCGTGGATGCCGAATATCAATCAACGGTTCATCACTTCCGTCTGCGTCGTCGCCAACCAACGGAAACGCGTTCCCCGACGGATCGCTGAGCAGCTCGGGAATCGGTAGCTGCGGAGGCAATCTGGGCAGGTCTGCAAGTGCAGAGGGATCCTCGCCACACCAGTCGTACGTCGGCAGCTTGGTGAGTCGCGTGCGGCGATCGATACTCATGGCTCTATGGTCGAGCACCGTGGCAAAGGTTGTCGTAGTCGGGGCTGGAATTGGCGGCATGGCGACTGCCGCGCGCCTGAGCGTCAAGGGCCACCACGTGACCATCCTTGAACAGTCGGACAAGGTCGGCGGAAAAGCGGGCGCGTACCGACGCGATGGTTTCGTCTTCGACACCGGTCCGAGTTTGGTCACTCTGCCCGCGGTGTACCGCGATCTGTTTCTCAAGACTGGTGCCGCGCTCGAGGAGTGCGTGGACCTTCAACCCGTGGAACCGGGCACCTCGTATCGCTGGGCAGATGGTTCGGCGGTCACGTTGCCTGGTGTCAATCCCGCGGCGGCCGCGACTGCGCTGGGCGAGGCTTTTGGCGGTTCATCGCGCGAGGACTGGCTCGCGCTGACCGCTCGGGCAGCCAAGATCTGGGCGCTGACCCGGCGGCCATTCCTCGAATCTACGCTTGACGGTCCGCGCGATCTGCTGGATTTGGCACGTAGTCCTCGTGACGTGGCCACCGTTGCGCCGACCACAAGTCTTCGGCGCCTAGGCAAGAAGTACCTGAAAGATCCGCACCTTCGGATGCTGCTCGATCGCTACGCGACATATTCCGGCTCAGACCCGCGTAAGGCGCCGGCCGCACTTGCGACGATCCCGTACGTCGAACAGACATTCGGGAGCTGGCACATCGGCGGCGGTGTCCACCAACTTGCAACTGCACTAGCTCAGCGGTGCGCCGAGCGCAAGGTCGACATTGAGCTCAACACCGACGTTGTCCGAGTGGCGACGGCGAACGATCGAGTCCGTGGCGTTGAGCTGGCAAATGGCGACGTGATCGCCGCAGACATCGTCGTCTCGAATGCCGACGCATCCCACCTCTACGGCGACCTCCTCGACACTCCCCCGGCGGATGCAGCGCTGCAGCGCCTAAGCAAGGCGACCCCGTCATTCTCGGGATTCGTGATGCTCTTAGCTGTTCGCGGGCGTACGCCAGGAATCCAACATCACAACGTTTGGTTCCCGGCTGACTACGACGCAGAATTCGACAGCGTCTTCTCCGGCAAACCTGCCGCTGATCCGACGATCTATGCGTGCGTCCCCAATGACCCGTTGATGCGACCAGACGCTGATCACGAGTCCTGGTTCGTCTTGATCAATGCACCACGACACGGGACAAGTAAGCACACATTTGATTGGTCCGATTCAGCATTCGCCAACACCTACGCCGACAGGGCGATCGCGACTCTGGCCTCGCGTGGCGTCGACCTGCGCAGCCGAATCCTGTGGCGCGAACTGATCACCCCTGCTGACCTCGCAACCCGCACTCGCGCACCTGGTGGCGCCATCTATGGCACCTCCAGCAACGGTATGCGCGCCGCCTTCCTGCGCCCAGCGAATGTCTCGCCGATTGCGGGGCTATACCTGGTGGGTGGTTCCGCACATCCGGGCGGTGGACTACCCCTCGTCGGCATGTCAGCCGAGATCGTGGCCGAGAAGATCGGGCGCGCCAAACGCCGACGTTAGGCGCCTGCGGCGAATCACCGCCTAGCGCTCACGCCTTGCGAAACTGCAACACGGCAATTCTGATCATGACAAGGCCCATCACCACGATGATGATGACCTCAAGCCAGATCGGAACGAGCCAGTCTCCCCACGTCACTCCGCTGACGAACTGTTGGCCCGCGGGACCCACGTCGATGAACGCGAAGATAGTTCGCCGAACCAGATCAACCGCGTAGGTCAATGGGTTGATATGCGTGAGGATCGTCAACCAGGCAGGCAGGTTGTTCAGCGGGAATAGCGCACCAGACAAGAAGAACATCGGCAGCATGAGCACCTGGGTCATTGCCATGAACGCCTGGAACGTCTTGATACGTGCCGCGATCATCACTCCGAACGCAGTGATCATCAACGCGATGAGCATCAGTTCGGCGACCACGAGCAGCATCATGAGGGGGCTGTAAGGAACGCCGACCAAACCTGCTAGCGCGAGCAATAGCAAACCTTGGAACGTCGCCACCGTCGCGCCGCCGACAACTTTGCCGACGACGATTGCCCATCGACCTACCGGTGCGACAAGCATTTCTCGGAGGAATCCGAACTCACGGTCCCAGACGATCGAGCCCGCAGAGAAGACTGCGGTGAACAGCACCGCCAATGTCAGCACGCCCGGAAACAGGAATGTCCGAACGTTGATTTCTCCGGCGTCAGTGCCACTGAAGAGGCTAGACAGTCCCGTTCCCAGCACGAACAGAAACAACAGCGGTTGCATCAGCGAGGTGATCATCCGCAACCGGTCTCGCCGGAATCGGATGATCTCGCGTCGCCAGACCACCTTGATCGCGCGCCAGTCGCTGCGCCACGTCCTTGGCGGCACCGATACCGCTACGACCTGAATTGGTGAGGTTTCATCAATCGCAGTCATGGGGTCACCTCCGCCCGGCCATGTGCGCCGGCATTCCCGAGCCACGCGCCGGCCCTTGATCTGCGTCGCGGATCGACGACCCGGTGTGGGCCATGAAGACGTCGTCCAACGAGGGCCGCGCAACACTCACTGCGCGAATCGCCATCCCCATCTCAAACAACTGGGGGACAAACTGTTCGCCGTCGGCCACCGCGAAGATCACCGTTCCATCGACGACCTGAGCGTCAATCCCGAACTTCTCTCCGATCGCGGTGATGGCCGCGTCGTTGTCGTCAGTGCGGATCTCTACGCGATCCTTACCCACTTGCGCCTTCAGCGCAGCCGGGGTGTCCAGCGCGACGATCTTTCCAGCGTCCATGATCGCGATTCGGTCGCAGTGGTCGGCCTCATCCATGTAGTGCGTGGTAACAAAGATCGTGATGTCTTCGGTATCGCGCAGTTGGTAGAGGTACTTCCAGATCGAACTGCGAGTCTGCGGATCAAGACCGACTGTCGGCTCGTCGAGGAACAACACCGTCGGCGAGTGCATGAGCCCACGAGCGATTTCCAGGCGCCGCTTCATTCCACCGGAGAACGTCTGGACTAACGAATCACGCCGGTCCCACAAACCGACCATCTCGAGAACCTGCTGCATGCGCGGACGTACGAGCGCTCTCGGCACTCCGTACAACTCGGCGTGAAACTCAAGGTTCTGAGCAGCTGACAGGTAGACGTCGAGTGTGGTCTCTTGGAACACAAGCCCGATGTTGCGGCGCACGTCGTCGCGTTGCGTGAGGACATCAAAGTCCGCCACCCGTGCGGTTCCGCCGGACGGATCCAACAGCGTGCACAGGATCGAAATAGTGGTGGATTTACCGGCGCCATTTGGACCCAAAAATCCAAATGTCTCGCCGGAATACACCGTGAGATCGATCCCGCGCACGGCCTGAACATCGCCAAAGTCCTTGGTTAGACCTTCGACGAGGACCGCTGGGGCTGCTGCAGTGTCGATGTGACGCGGCAGTGCATCCACGTAGTTCCCCTTAGCTTCGACGTCGGGTGCGGCGAGCGACTACTTCGTTGTCTTCGCCTTGACCGACGGCTTCTTGGCTGTTGCTGGCTTCCGTGGCTTCTTCGCTACGACCGCCTGGTTCGACCCAGTTGATCCGTCGTCCGTTGCAGACTTCGGCTTCATCGCGGCCGGCTCGGTCGCCAGAATCGCATACAGGTCACGCTGGGTAGATGCGAGTAGTTCCGCAGCAGCAGCAACGTGTTCTGGTGATCCCACCTGACCAACCTGTCGGGCCGCCAGACTTATTCCATGAACGGCCTCGCGCAGTGACGAAGTGTCGTTGCCTCTACTTGACTCCCAAACTTGGGAGAGCTCAGTCCCGAACTCTTCAACGTACTGCTCACCAGCGGGAGTCAAATACGCTACGCCACGACGGGAATCATCTGCTTCAACTCGAACCAGACCCTCATCCTGCAGCTGCTGCAGCGCGGGGTACACCGAACCGGGGCTCGGTTGCCAGGCACCTTCACTTCGTTCCCCGATCGCCTGCATCAACTCGTAGCCGTGGCGTGGCTGCTCTGCAATGAGCAGCAGGAGGGCGGACCGGACGTCACCGCGGCGGTGCCGACGGCCCCCGCGATAGCGGCCCGTAGAGCGAGGACTCGGTGGCCCGAGCAGCCCCAACGGGCCTGCATCGAGGTGGCGTTCAAAACGGCGCTGGCTGCGTTCACGAGCGCGGGTTCGTCGACTGTCGTCGGTGAAGGGTTTCGGATCGACCGAATCGATGGTGCCTGCATCTGCTGGCAGCAAGGTGTCGGCGATCTGGACGAACTTGTTGTCTTTTGTTGGCTTCTTTGGCATTTCATTCTCAATTCTTCTTGTGCCGCGGGGGCGGACTTTTCTCATCGCGCTCGACGCTGCTCGCATGAACCCAAGCGGGCCGCGTGCGCGTCGCGCAGTGCGACGTCGGCGAACGGCAGGTTCAGAAGGATTCGTAAACCGATGTGAGGCCAATCCGTGGCTATCACCACGGAGCCCATTCACATTCGCCAGATCAATTCACCGACACCTTTACGATATATCGGTAACTAATCGAGAAGCAAGCCTTTTTCGAAGAAAATATCCCCGAGGCCTCCCCAGTGAATGAACTAACGCAGTCGACGAGCCAGCGTCAGTCCCACTTGCGCGAGACCAATCAACCCAGTCGCAAACGCGGCGGTGGCGCCGATCGATGCCCATGACGATGCGGCCACGCCGTACGGCGCCCACGCCGCCAAGCCTAGGAAGACAGCCGCAATAACGATCCTGGTCGGCCGCTCCGAGATGCTGACGACCCCAACTTCACTAACCCCAACAATCGCGGCACGCGCTCTCGCGTACTCCTGCACGAAGCCAATGAACACCGCACCGGCAACGATCCAGCCGGGCGCGCCGACGACCCACAGCGCGCCTAGGAGCGCCGCATCGGCGAATCGATCTGCCACCGAGTCAAGGACGTATCCCCCGCGAGTGGTTCGACCGGAAATGACGGCAACGGCACCGTCGAGGTTGTCGAGCAGGCCACTTAATGCGGTGACCGCAACTGCCAACCAGAGCCACACTGAATTCGACGCGTTGATACCGATCCAGCACAACAGTGGAACGGCGCCGGCAACAACCACTCCGACAATCGTGACGCCGTTGGGTGAAAGCCCTGTCCGCGTTAGAGGCTTCGCTACGCGATACGCAAAGGTCAACCACCCACGGATTAGCGACGAGCCGCGGGGGTCGAGATCACCGTGTAGTTGCGACCACCGATCGAAGTAGGCATCGAGCGTTTCAACAGGTTCGCTGCGGCCGAACGACTGCTGATCATGTGCGCTCACCGGACAGCCCTGCTCATCGCGTCACTGTGCGGTGGCGCCGAGTCCGAGGTTCGCGTAAATGTCACGCGTCGCTGTGGATCGATTGAGGGTGTAGAAGTGCAGCCCGGGCGCTCCACCTTCGAGCAGTTCACGGCACAACCTACTCGCCATCTCGATTCCAAGATCCCGGACATAGTCGTCGCCCACCCGCTCGAATTCGGCTGCAACGTCAGCAGGGAAGTCGGCGCCCGACAGCGAGGCAAAGCGAGTGATTTGGGCCAAATTCGTGACCGGCATGATTCCCGGAATGATTGGAATCGTTACGCCTCCGGCGCGAGCCCGATCAACAAGTTGGAAGTACGCCGACGATTTGAAGAAGAACTGGGTGATCGCAAACTCCGCTCCGGCTTCCTGCTTTGCCCGCAGGACCTCGACGTCGACCTGAGCGGACATCGACGCCGGGTGTGGATCCGGGAACGCCGCGACACCGACGGAGAAGTCGCCGCTGCGGGTTGCGAGGGCGACGAGTTCGGCCGCGTAGTTGAGTCCACCCTCATGGGCGACCCATTGGTCGCCAGGTCCACCGGGCGGGTCCCCGCGCAGCGCAAGCACGTTGTGCACGCCCGCCGCCGCGTACTCATCGATGACCGATTCCAACTCGGAGACGGTGGCGCCCACACAGGTTAGGTGCCCCACGGGAACCATCTGAGTTTCCTTGGCGATGCGTCCAGTGATGCCGACGGTGCGATCGCGTGTGGTACCGCCAGCGCCATACGTCACCGAAACAAAAGTGGGTGCCAGCGGCTCAAGCTCACCCAACGCCTTCCAAAGCTGCGCCTCACCAGCATCGGTCTTGGGCGGGAAGAACTCGAACGAAAACGACTGTGAACCTGTTGCAAGCAGGTCGCCTACACGAACGGACATCCCTGCAGCGTAGCGCCCACGCAAGCAACCGAGGGACGTTGCAACACCGGAATCACGCATCCGTTGCCGGAAGACTTGATCACGAAATCAGTGAGTGCAAATCCGCGAGATCGTGGTCCCGAACCAAACTGCTGCCACCTACCTCTTAGAGTGGACGTGTGGCGACTACGGCTTCCCCGTTCGATGTCGAAGACGTTCGTGCTCGCGTGTCTCGCGCGCTGACGGAATACGTTGACGCACAAGTTCCGATCTTGGAGGCGATTAGCCTCGATCTGAGCCCTCTCAACGACTTGCTCATCTCGTTCACCTCGGGCGGCAAGCGACTTCGCCCGGTCCTCGCCTGGTGGGGTTGGCGAAGCGCCGGTGGCGGTGACGACGACCGGATGATCAAAGCTGCTACCGCCTTAGAACTCTTGCAGGCATGTGCTCTCATCCACGACGACGTCATGGATGGATCTGACACCCGTCGCGGTGCACCCTCCGTCCACCGCTCTCTCGAAGCACTTCACCGAGCGGAGAATTGGTGCGGCTCGGACCAGACGTTCGGACTGTCTGGGGCAGTCCTACTAGGCGATCTGTGTCTGAGTTGGGCTGACCAAGTGCTCTTTGAGTCGGGATTGGAGTCAACCGCACTGCTGCGGGCAAAACCCATCCTTGACGCCACCCGAACCGAACTCATGGTCGGTCAATACCTCGATGTCCTTGAACAGGCACGGGCGCAGATCACGCCTGAACGGGCGCTACGTGTCGCGCGCTACAAGTCCGCGAAGTACACGATTGAACGGCCGCTCCATCTCGGCGTCGCGCTCGCAGGCGGGGACGCCGAGCTGATGGCGGCAATGAGCGCATACGGGCTTCCACTCGGTGAAGCGTTCCAACTCCGCGACGACGTTCTTGGCGTATTCGGCGACCCACAAACGACGGGAAAGCCGGCCGGGGATGATCTGCGCGAAGGCAAGCAGAACTACCTGATTGCGTGTGCGTATCAAACGGCCACCGCGGTACAACGGGTCGAACTCACTGAGGGACTCGGAGATCTCGGCCTCTCCATCGATGACATCGAATCGCTACGGCGCGTGATTGTCGAAACGGGCGCACTTGAACAAACAGAAGCCCGGATTCGCTCGAGCACGGAGTCGGCGCTGTCCGCATTGACCGAACATGAACTCCGCAACAACGCGCGCGACGTGCTCGAGTCGCTCGCCATCGCAGCAACCAACCGCACTCACTGAGCAAGAGACTGGAGCCACGTCGATGAAACAGGTTCGCGGCAAGTCGGATCGGGTTGTCGTCGTGGGAGCCGGTTTGGGCGGCCTGGCAACAGCGATGCGGCTGGCCGCAGCTGGCCGCAGCGTCACGGTTGTGGAACGCGAGGCAGTACCGGGTGGCAGAGCGGGAATGTGGGAGGTCGATGGCCACCGGTTCGATACCGGACCAACAGTCCTGACCATGCCGAACCTCATTGACGATGTGTTTGAGTGTTTAGGCGAGAAGACAGCAGACTGGCTCGAGTTGCAAACCGTTTCACCGCTCTACCGGACGTACTACCCCGACGGCTCTCGCCTCGATGTGCATTCAAACCCGCAAGAGATGGCTGCAGAGATCGACGCCAAAATCGGTCCCGATGAGGCAGGCAACTACCTTCGCTTCGTCGACTTCGTCAGCGAGCTCTACACCCTAGAGATGTCGGATTTCATCGATCGCAATATTGATTCGCCGCTGGACTTGGTGACGGGAAACCTTGCACGCCTCGCCGCAATCGGCGGGTTCCGCCGGCTCGCTCCCAAGGTCAACGAGTACCTCAAGGACCCTCGAACACAACGGGTTTTCTCGTTCCAAGCGATGTACGCAGGTATGTCGCCGTTCGACGCCCTCGCGATCTACGCAGTGATCGCCTACATGGATTCCGTCGCCGGGGTGTACTTCCCGAAGGGCGGGATGCATGCGGTGCCTGTGGCCATGGCCGCTGCCGCAGCCAAACACGGAGTCGAGTTTCACTACAACACCGAAGTCGCACAGGTTGAACGGTCCGGCGAGCGCGCGACGGCGGTGATCACAACTAACGGGCTGCGCATTCCGGCAGATGTGGTCGTCCTCAACCCCGATTTGCCGATTGCACACCGGGATCTGCTGAACCGAGAACCATGGTCAATCCGGCGATTGAACTACTCCCCCTCATGCGCGGTGCTCTTGGCCGGATCGAGCGCCACCTACTCGCAGATCGCGCATCACAACATTCACTTCGGGCGGGCCTGGAAGGGTGTGTTCTCCGAGCTCATCGATCAGCAGCAGATCATGAGTGACCCGAGCTTCTTCGTGACGAACGCGACCCACTCGGACCCCTCACTGGCCCCGGCCGGAAAACAGAACTACTACGTGTTGTTCCCAACTCCGAACAACCGGGCGAACATCGACTGGAAGCAGTTTGGTCCGCAGTATCGAGATCAAATGGTCGCCACTCTTGAAGAGAATGGCTACATCGGATTCGGTGACTCGATCTCTGTCGAGAAGCTCACGACGCCGCTCGATTGGGAACAGGCAGGCATGGCAGCAGGAGCACCCTTTGCCGCGAGTCACTCGTTCACCCAGACAGGGCCATTCCGACCCCGCAATCTCTGGGGCGAGAACGTGGTCTTCACTGGCTCTGGAACGACACCGGGAGTCGGAGTGCCGATGGTGTTGATCTCGGGGAAACTCGCCGCACAGAGGATCACGGGGTAGCTCGATGAATGGTTCCGGAATCGACATCTCCAGGCAAGGTGTTTCGTTCCTTGAAGCAGCAACACCTGTGCCAGTGGCGGCGGGACGGTCGGAGCTGCTCACAAGCGAGCATTGGGCGCAAGGCCGAACACAATTTGGGGGCCTGGTCGCCGCCGCGATGACTAACGCGATGGCACAAGAATGCGACGACGACCTTCACCTTCGAACGCTCAGCGTTGCATTCGCCGCGCCCATCACTGCCGGCACCGCCCTGATTGACGCCACCCTCGACCGAACCGGATCATCGACAGCATTCGCCTCCGCCGTGGTGAGCCAAGAAGGTGCTCACAAGGCCCGCGCTCACGCCATATTCGTTCGCAACCGTGACTCCGCGATCACAGTGGAACCCACGTTGCCCACGATGGACGTCGACCTAGCGCAGGCTCAGGAGTTCCCATTTATCGAAGGTGTTGTGCCGACCTTCCTGAAGAACTTCCAACTGCGCCTTGGGGTTGGCTCATTCCCGTTCAGCGGCGCCGCTCACGGCACAATCGGCGGCTACGCTCGTCACAATCCACCGATCGCGGGAACGAGTGCGATTTTGGGACTGCTCGACGCCTGGCCACCGGCAATCTTGCCCATGGCGACCGGGCCTGCGGCCGGAAGCACCGTGAGTTGGACGGCGCACATCTTGTCCGAGCCGCCCAGTGACGCCGATGCGTGGTACACGTTCCGATACGACACCATTGCCTCAGACGACGGGTACGCCACTTTCGTTGGAACTCTTGCTTGCGAAGGCAGAGTCATCGCGTGGAGTGAACAACTCGCCGCGGTCTTCGCCTAGTACACGTCGCCGCGCAGGCTGGTTCAGAACGGCTCACACCTAGGTCGACCGCTGGGGTGAACCTGGCACCGTGGCAATCACAGCACCAGGTTCACCCGTTGAGCTACTTAGCTGGCGGTTCTTGTGACGCGACGGGAGACGCCTCACCGTCGACCACATCGGCATCCTCGATGTCGGCGATCTCTGCCGCTTCCTCTTCGCTCTCGATGTGCACCTCTGGGAGGATCTTCTGCAACCACCCCGGCAAGTACCAGTTCGCCGATCCCAAGACCGTCATCAATGACGGAACCATGACGAGGCGGATTACGAATGCGTCGAGCGCAATCGCCACCGCGAGCGCGAGACCGAACATCTTGATGGTGGTGTCATCGCCAAACACGAACGAGATGAACACGCTGAACATGATTGCTGCGGCGGCCGCAACCACTCGACCAGACCCGCCGAGTCCACGGCGCACGGCAACTCGGTTGTCCTTCGTTCGGCTCCATTCCTCCTGCATCCGGCTCACCAGGAAGACCTGATAGTCCATCGACAGTCCGAACAAGATCGAGAACAACATGATGGGCAAGAAGGGCAGGATTGGTCCCGTCCCAGTGACGCCAAACAGGCTCGTCAAGTTGCCCATCTGGAACACGAACACCGTGACACCGAGCGCAGCACCGAAGCTCAGCAGCGCGGTGAGTGCCGCAGTCAACGGAATGACCAATGAGCGGAACAACAGCACCAGGACGAGGAATCCAAGGCCGACCACCACCGCAAGGAAGAGCGGGAGGGCATCGGAGAGTACTTGACTGAAGTCCTCGACGATGGCCGTTGATCCACCGATATACGCCGTAAGCCCCGTCCCAGCGGTTGCAGCCGGGATGACGTTCTGCCGCAAGTTGTCGAGGAGTTCACTTGTCGCGACGTCCTGCGGGCCGGTTGTGGGCTGCACCTGAATGATCGCTGCCTTGCCGTCAGGCGTGATCGACGGCGTGCCAGGAACCACTGGAGTTGCGACGGCAACACCCGGTGTCGCAGCGAGCTTCTGCGACAGTTCATTCGCGGCCGGCACGGACTCCGCATTCGGCATCTCTACAACGACCAGGAACGGACCGTTTGCGCCAGCCCCAAAGCCCTCAGTCGTGAGGTCGTAGGCGACCCGGGTGGTGTTCGATTCTGGTCGGCCACCAGCATCAGGGAAGCCTGAACGCATCTCGAACATCGGAATCGCGAGGATCACCATGAAGAGGAATGCGAGCCCACCGTATAGCCATGGGCGCTTCTGCAGTCCGTTGCCGTAGCTGGCAAAGCCACGTCCTTCTGGCGTTGCCTTTGGCTTGCGGGCCCACGGCATGCGCCAGGCGAAGGCTTTGCGACCGAGCAGTGAAAGTACGGCTGGCAACAGCGTGACCGCTGTGAACATGACGGTGATGACGGTGATGCCAGCACCAATCGCCAACCCGTTCATGAAGCTCAAACCAAGAACAAACAAGCCGCCGAGGGCGATGACTACGGTGATGCCGGCGAAGACAACCGCTCGACCAGCGGTGTTGACCGCCTCAATCGCGGCTTCCTTTGGCTCACGACCGGCAAGCACCGCCTGCCGGTATCTGTTGATCACAAAGAGTGCGTAGTCGATGCCGACACCAAGCCCGATCATCGCGGCAAGTGTTGGACCGAATGTGGCGATGTTGACGAAGTTGGCAGCAAGAGTGACCAACGAAATACCCGCGCTAAGACCAATCAACGCGGTCAGGATCGGCAGACCGGCGGCGATGATCGAACCGAACAGGATGAGCAGAATGACAATCGCGACGAGGATGCCAATGCCTTCACTCGCGGGCGGTTCTCCACCAGCGAAGTCAACGATCTGTCCGCCGACGCCGACGGCGATTTCATCGGAGTTCGCAGCTTGAACGTCTGACACCAATTGGCGAACGTCGGTGACTGGCACCTCGTCATCGGGCACCTTGAAGGTCACCTGCATGCGGCCGACCTCGCCATTAGGGCGCGCAAGCCCCCGCATTGCGGCGCCCGGTTGATACGGGGTTTCAACCGTTGCGACGGAACCGATTGACTGAACCTGCGCGGCGAGGCTCTCCATCGCAGTTTTCACCGCGGGTTGTTCAATGGTTCCGGTCGCGGGCGAGAAGACGATGTTCGCGTTGGCATTACTTGCCATGTCGCCGAACTTCGACTGCAAAATCTCCTGCGCAGTCGTCGACTCAGTGTTCGGCAAGCTGAACGAATCGTTGTATGCGCCCGCGAACTTGCTTGCACCGCCAAAGATGGCGATCAGAATGATGACCCAGGCGCCGATAGCAATCCATGGCTTGTTGACAGCAAACCGAGAAATCGGCCCCATGTGAAAATCCTCTGCAGTAGTCGTTCAAGGCTGAGCAAAGACTTGTGTAACACAGGCATGATCTGCCCGAGGACACCGGAAACGCCTTCGCGTTACTAAGAACACACACCCTGAGGCATCACCCGACGCGTCAGGTGAGCGCGTTCTTCTTCACGTTGAGCGCCACGGAATCATCAGCCAAACGTCGTGATTCACATGGAAATTCCCAAATCTTGAAGAGAATCTGGAGAAGAACGTGCCAAAACCATCGGCTATCGACAGCAAACTCGCAGACACCGAATTTGGCTCAATCGAATACGTCGATCGTGGAACAGGCGCACCCGTTCTCGTTGTGCATGGCAGCCCGGGAGGATGCGACCAAGGTTCCCTCCTCGGGAACTTCCTCGTGGCAGCGGGATTTCGCGTGATTGCACCATCGAGACCTGGATACATGCGGACCGCCCTCACACCGGCGAATGCCAGCATCGATGCCCAGGCCGACGCTCACGCCGCACTCATGACTGAACTCGGAATCGAGCGATTCGCGGTTGTCTGCTGGTCCGGCGGGGGTCCATCCACGTATCGACTGGCTGTTCGTCACCCCAATCGGGTGTCGACGGTTGTGGCGATTGCCGCGCTCAGCGGACCACATGTGTGGAATGAATCGATTGACGAGAAGCTCGTCATGCACACTCGGCCCGGGTATTGGCTGTTGTCAGCGATGGCCCGCTGGGCCCCAAAGCAAACAGTCGCGGGCACCCTCGGAGCAGAAGGCGCGCTGTCGAAGCATGACCTCAAGGCACTCGCCGCAAGCGTCTATTCCGACGAAGTGAAGCGGGCGTTTGTTATCGCAATCTCGCTCATGGCAAGTCACACACCGCCTCGCAAAGAGGGCATCGGAAACGACAAGCGCAACTACGCGGCGATGCCTGATCTCGAGTTGTCACATATCCAGGCACCTGTGCTCCTCATACATGGAGATGTCGACACCGATGTCGATATCCGCAACAGCGAACATGCTGGCGCGCAGCTCGCGAACTCCACGATGGTGAGCATGCCCGGCGGCGGACACATTTGTTTCTGGACTGCGCCGGAAAGCGCGGACGCCCAAACGAAGGTCGTTGAGTTCCTCCGCAACAACGCGTAGATCCTGCCTCCGCTCTGGCGAGCCAGCACGTCTGGCCATCCTTCGGATGGATCAAGCAACACAAGTCACACGTATTGGCCCCGGAATTGTCCACGTGGAGTCACGATTGGCTCTACGGTGTCGGGTGAACCGTGCACCGGTGCACCGGGTTCTGTTGCCGATCGAAGGAATCACACGTGACCGATGGTGTAGGGACTCCCAGTACAGCGTGGAGTGAAGAAATCGCCGCCGATGAGCAGGCTCGCCACGAGGAATTCAGCAAGACCCTCCTGAGCATCTCTAGTCGAGTTGATGCCAAGCGTGGCCCCGGGCGGGCCCTTCATCGCAAGGCAGTCCTCGGCGCACGCGCCACGATCCAGGTTCACTCCGATCTTCCCGAGCCTGCGGCACACGGCCTATTCGCCGAAACCGGCACCTACGACGCATTGGTCCGACTGTCCAACGGCTCCTTCACTTCACAGAACGACGCCGTTCCTGACGTCCGTGGGTTTGCCCTCTCCGTGCGCGGGATCGAAGGCCCCGGCGCTTTAGGCGGACGCACAAACCGGCAGGACTTCCTCCTCATCAACCGCGAGTCATTCGGGTTCCGCACGAGTGAAGAGTTCGCCGAGATCGTGCCGCTTGCCGCGCAAGGTCAGACCGCGCTAATCAAGCACTTCGTCGCGAAGTACGGCGCGTTGAAGGGTCCGCTAGAGGCGGCGAAGCTGTCGAAGGACTTCCTCAAACCATTCTCGGGATTTGCGACCGCGACCTTCTACTCGGCCGCGCCCATCAAGGTGGGGCCCTACGCAGCGAAGGTCCGCCTCAAGTCCCGCCAAGACACCCGTCATCTCGCAGCGCAACTCGACTTCTCGAACGAGGTGCGCTCGCGGGTAAAGGACAACGATTTGGTCTACGACCTCGCGCTGCAGTTCTACGTCGACGACGAGCACACTCCGATCGAGGACGGCTCGGCCGTTTGGTCGACCGACGTGAGTCCGTTTGTCACAGTCGCTCGCGTCACACTGCCCGCGCAAGACGTCGAGTCCCGCGCGGGACTCACGCTTGCCGAAGAGATTGAGGCTGACGCGTTCGACCCGTGGGCGGCACTTGAAGATCATCGCCCGCTCGGCGAGATCATGCGGGCACGAAAGGTTGCTTACTACGCCAGCGTGACCCAACGTCGCGCTGGCTCTGAAACGCCGGAGTAGCAACCTATGCGGCGACTGGAGTCGCAGCGGGCTGACGCTTGCCCAGGATGGTGGAGGTCACCAGCGAGAGTACAAACGCAACGATCAAGCAGGCCGCGGTCGCTGTACTGAACGTCAAAGCCGACGACACCCCCATCACGAGGGCAACCACAGCGGCACCTACCACGCCGATTGCAGTCCCCACCGTCGCTGCGAGGTCGGGTAGCCGTCCTGACGCTGCCGGTAGAACCGCGCCAAACGCGGCGGCGGCAAAGGTCGCGGCGACCGCGAGGATCTGTCCGGGCGCGGGAACCAGGATCGCCAATACGATCGCGAACACAACAAGCACTAAGGTGATCGGTCGTCGTTTCGCGGGTGAAATGCTTGCTGCTGCGACCTCTGATCCAGCTGCCAGCTGGGTGTCGGCGGCCGAGGCAAGAACAAATACCGCGAAGAACAAGAAGT
>CAUJEJ010000210.1 GCA_963169255.1 Actinomycetota bacterium
ACTTGGTACTGCGGTCATCGTTGTGTTCCTCTCAGAAAGTCTCTTAGAACCGGACTTCTGAAGACTCACGCGGTGACCGCTTCACGTCACGCAGCCACGCCGAACAGCTTGATCACGTACACCACTTCCCCGGACGCAACCTGTGCCCATGACGTTGGACAGAAGTGCTTGATCTCATGACAACACGGAAGAAGTACTCTCCCGAGCAAGTAGTCGTAAGCTGCAAGACGCTGAGCGGCTACTGTCCTAGGGTGCTGACATCGCGGCGGTCTGCCGCGAGCTGGTCAAGATGTGCACAAAAAACCGGGGAATCACAGGCGATTCAGAACGGTTAGCGAGAGGTAGTTGGGAGAACCGATCAACGTTACGCATGACAACTGGAGTTGGCTACGCCAGAGTCTCGGCTAGTCACCCGGCCTCACTCCTCCCCTAGAGAACCTGGCCGCGCAGCACTAACATCAAACCGTGCCTGATAACTTGACAATCCCCAGCGAACGACCCCACGGCGCCGGGTCTATTGCCGTCACCGACCTGTTCCTGGCGAGTTGCCGACGGACGGATCAATGGCGCACGCTGTATCGGCACGCAATGCGGGCAACCGCGACGGGAGACCCAGCCGAGCTCGCGAAGATTCAAGCCGAGTTTCAGCACTTGCGAACGCTCGAGGACTATCGGGGCTATCCCGGCCGCATGCTCAACAACGAGCTGGAGCAACTGCTCATAGCTGGCGACCTAGCGGCATTTGTCAATGGCGTGCACATAATCTCGGCATCGTTGCGCACCAATGCGCACCGTCATCTCGAAGGCGCGTGGCACCTAGATTCAGGCCCCAGTGAAGCCTTCGATGAAATAGCCAACGCCGGCGCCGGAAAGCAGCAAATCCCTCGACCGTACTTCGAGGTGCTGGTGGTCGCTGCAGACATGCCCACGCTCTGGGATTCGTTGACGGATCGGATCCGTGATCTGCGACGGCCGACCGACGAATTCGTCTACGAGCCCGTGATCGTCGAGTCCTACGAGGACGCCTTAGTCGCCGCTATCCTCAACCCGGACATTCAGGCAGTGGTTGTCTACGACGGCTTCCCGTTCCGCAGTAGACGCAACCTGCCCGACCTTCGTGGCTTCCTCGGAAAACGTCCCCTGACATCCGATCCAGACGAAGACGAGCTCGCGATCCGGCTGTTTGACACGATCAAGGAGGTGAGGCCAGAACTTGATCTCTACCTCCTCAGCGATCGACTTGCCGAGCAAGTAGCTGGCCTCGCCACGGTCGCTAAGGTCCGCCGGGTGTTCTTCTCCACCGAGGAGATCCTCGAAATCCATCTGAGCATCATGGAAGGGATTCGGGACAGATTCCAAACGCCTTTCTTCGACAACCTCGCCAAGTACGCACAGCGACCCATCGGAACGTTTCACGCGCTTCCGATCGCACGCGGGAAATCGATCTTCAAGTCAAACTGGATTCGGGACATGGGTGAGTTCTACGGGGAGAACCTGTTTCTTGCTGAATCGTCAGCTACCACCGGAGGCTTGGACAGTCTGCTTGAACCCACTGGGAACATCCGGAAGGCGCAGGAACTCGCTGCCCGGGCATTTGGTGCCGACCATGCGTTCTACGCCACCAATGGAACCTCGTCTTCCAACAAGATCGTCGGCCAAACGCTGCTGGAACCCGGCGACATCGTGCTCATCGATCGTGACTGCCACAAGTCCCACCACTACACCTGCGTGCTCACTGGCGCCCAGCCGGCTTATCTTGATGCCTACCCGCTCACCCAGTATTCGATGTACGGCAGCGTGCCAATCCGGACAATCAAACGCGCGCTACTCGACCTCAAGGCAGCGGGACGCCTCGACCGGGTCAAAGCCCTGATCCTCACAAATTCGACGTTCGACGGCCATATGGCCAACGTTGTGGAGACAATGGAGGAGTGCCTGGCCATCAAGCCCGACCTGGTGTTTCTATGGGATGAGGCGTGGTCGGCGTTCGCCCGGTTCACCCCTTTGTTGCGCTGGCGCACAGCGATGTCAGGGGCAGCCCACCTGCGTGCCAACCGGGCCGACCCGGCGTACCGGCAGCGGTATCAGGAGTTCGCCGCGCGGGGAATTCAGATCGACATCAGTGACCCGCGCGCCCTCGATGAGCGACTCATGCCCGATCCGGATCAGATGCGGATCCGGGTGTACCAAACGACATCTGTTCACAAATCGATGTCGGCGTTGCGGCAAGCATCGTTGATTTCGGTAGCGGACGATGATTTTGCCGACATCGAAGAGGCGTTTCATGAGGCCTACTTCACCCACACCTCGACCTCGCCCAACCTCCAAATCATTGCCTCACTCGATGTCGCCCGTCGCCAGATGGAATTGGAGGGCTACGAACTCACAACCCGAGCCGTTGAGCTAGCGCTCGATCTGCGTGCCCGCATTAACGACAACCCCGCGATTTCCAAGTACTTCCAGGCGTTAACCCCTGCTGACATGATTCCAGCCGAGTACCGACCGTCTGGCCTCGGCAGGTTCCGCATGACCGATGACGCTGCGGCGACAGCCATGCTGGCCATGGCGAACGACGAGTTCTTCCTGGACCCAACCCGGGTGACGCTGCTATGCGGCGGAGCCGGCATGAACGGTACCCAGTTCAAGGAACTGCTTGCCGACAAGTACGACATCCAGATCAACAAGACCTCACGCAACAGCGTGCTGGTCCAACTGAACATAAATAACACCCGAAGCGATCTGGCACATCTGATCAAATCGCTATCAGACATCGCCCGAGAACTTGATGCCACCCACACTCGCAGTCGTCCCGACGAGCGGGAGCGATTTACGGACCGGGTCGACGACCTCCTCAATCACCCACCTCAACTACCGAACTTCTCAGCATTCGCCGACCCGTTCCGCGATGATCCGCACGGTGCCACACCTGAGGGTCATATGCGTGAGGCGTTCTACCTGGCCAATAAGACGGCGAACTGCGAACACCTCGACCTGTTTGGGGACGAACTTGACCGCCGACTGGACGAGGGCCCCGCTCTGGTCGGCGCGAACTTTGTGATCCCCTATCCGCCGGGGTTCCCACTCATCGTCCCCGGACAGATTGTCACCAGGGAGATTGTCGTATTCCTCCGGTCGCTGGATGTGACAGAAATCCACGGGTTTGACCCGGATCGTGGATTGAAGCTGCTACGCCCAGACGCACTCGGTGACTAGCCGCCGCCTCCGGTGGGGTTAGTGATCCACTCTCCGCCGAAGGTCCAAAATCGGCCAGCCGAAGCAAACGCTAGGGCCGCGGACGGAATGGCACCGCCGCGCCTCCAGAAGATTACGCGGACCCCTGGCATGCTGGCGCTGGTGAACGATCGATATGGCTCCGACGTACTTTCCAACAATACCCACCGCCAGCCCCGACAACCCATCCCAGTCGTCGAAGCCGAGCCCGGACTGGTCGTGGAGTGCGCGCATTCCGGTTTCTGCGGCTCGGTGGTCCGGACTGAGAAGTCCGTTGAGGGCCGCACCGTCGAGTTGGAGGATCGCCACGGACGAACCCGCATCTTCGTCATGGAGCAAGGGTCATTTCTGATTGAAGGCCGTCCGGTCACATTGGTCGCTCCGCCGATCGGGCCAACTGCCCGAACGCGAACCGCTTCGGGCTCGGTGCCCGCAGCCGCTGGTCCGGCGAAGGTCGCCCGTACCAGCCGGATCCTGGTCGAGGGCACGCATGATGCCGAACTTGTCGAGAAGATTTGGGGCGACGATCTGCGCCACGAAGCTATCGTCGTTGAGCCACTGCATGGCGCGGACAACCTCGCCGACTGGTTATATGAATTCCAGCCCAACCGAGATCGTCGGGTCGGAGTCTTGCTTGACCATCTGGTCGCGGGATCCAAGGAACAGCACATTGCCCATGACGTAGCCCAGCGATTCGGCCAAGGCGTCTTAGTGGTCGGTCACCCGTATGTCGATGTCTGGCAGGCGGTGCGCCCGGTCGTCCTGGGCCTCACACAATGGCCGACTGTTTCGAAGGGCGAGTCTTGGAAAGCGGGCGTTCTGCGCGCGATTGATTGGGACCCGGATGAGCGACTTGCCTGGCGTCGCATTCTCAATTCGGTGTCGACCTATTCCGACCTGGAGTCCAGCATGCTTGGACGAGTGGAGGAACTCATCGATTTCGTAACTGCGGAATCGGTCGGCAGCTAGCTTTTATCCGCGCTGCGCAGAATGCTGACAGCAAAGCCCGCGTCGGACCGCCACGGCCGGACATCCCAGGTCGCAAATCGTTGCTCGACTCGTAGGCCGGCCTCGGCAACGTCGGTGTCGAACTGCTCCAGGGAATAGCCCCGGTCGAGGCCAAATCCAACTGCGATGAAGCCGTCTGGCCCGAGCACCTGCCGAAGGTTGGTCAGGACGGCAAGCTCGGTGCCGTCGGCAAGGAAGGTCAGAACGTTGCCAGCGACCACAATCGCATCGAAGGGCTCGACCTCATCGATTCCCGGAAGGCTGAGTTCGGTCAAATCGGTGACAAGCCACTTTGGCCCCGGGTAATCCTCAATGGCTGCGGCGATCAATTCGGGATCTGCGTCGACTCCCACCACTGTGTGGCCTCGTTCGGCAAGCACTGCGCCAACTCTTCCCGGTCCGCAGCCAGCGTCCAAGATCCTGGACTCTCGAGCCACCATTGCGTCTATCAGGCGAGCCTCGCCAGCTAGGTCGACGCCGCGGGCGGCCATCGTTCGAAAACGTTCGATGTACCACTGCGAGTGTCCCTCGGTGGTACCGGTCTGCCACTTGTTGAGTTCGGCCATGTCGGCAGGCTATCTGCTATTGGCTACCGAGTGAGCGTCCAAGTACTTCGGAATACATTGACGTGAACTCCTCGTCGAACAGCTCGCTGAGCCGCATCACGTCCGGCACCAACTTCTTGTCGGTACCAAAACCAACGGTCACGCGACCGTTGTAACTGAAGATGCACACCGTCATCGGTTGATCGCCCGAGCATGGAGCCCAACCCAGGATCCCGTCCACGCGAGTCCCGGCGAGGCTCATTGGGGTCCGGGGCCCGGGCACGTTGGTCAAAACGCCGACAGCCTTGTCTGCGAAATAGTTCGTCAATTCCACGGCGACTTTGCGAGGTGCCTGCGCGATGGCCCGCTGAATCCCGAACGTGAGAATCGCTTCATCGGAGTTCTTGATCCGATCCATCCGCTCGTGCATCTGCTCGATCCGAGTGACCACGTCGTCGATGCCCAGCGGCATTCGAAGTGCGACCAGTGCAAAGTGATTGCCGAGTTCCTTTGGGATTCCCGGCTCGACTGCCTGCACGCTGACCGGGATCATCCAAATGACCTCATCGACATCATCGGCGCCGCGTTCGCGCAAGTACCGGGTCAATGCGCCCGAAACCACGCTGAGCATCACGTCGTTCACAGTCGTACCGGTTGCCCTGCCGATCGCCTTGACGTCGACTAAATCGACGACGGGTGCCCAGCCAGCATCCTTGGCTTGCGAGGGAGTGCCGCTCCAGACTGTCCTGACGCTGCTGCCCGACAAAAGGAACTTGCCGACCGTGCCTACATCGTTGGCGATCCGATTGTCACCTGAGCTGACCAGGAGGTTGACGTCCATCATCCGCTCGGGGAAGCGCAGCGCCTTGACACCGATTGAGAACAATCCTTTGCCATCGTCAACCAACTCTTCCACCGCACCGCGCGGGTCACCGCCTAGCGCAGTGCCAGCCGCGTCGCGGACGGTTCCAGCGGCACTCAAGGCGGTGGCCGCGGTAGTGCTTGCGACATCGGCAACGCTCTTCGCCGCATTGCGAGCGGTCGAGGCGGCAACCGCGACCGGCGTCGTCGAGTTACTCAGCTTTCTCCCGACCGGCGGTAGACCGTGATCGTCAATATCGCAAAGGCTGATGACCGCCTGCACCAAGCGGATACCGTCGGCGATCGAGTGATGGAAGCGGGCCATGATCGCCGCGCCAACGGTCCCATCTTCGAAGTGGACATTGTTGATCAGATGCATCACCCACAGCGGCCCGGACTTGTCGAAAGCAATACTGCGTTGCGAGGCAACGAAGGCACGAAGCGCCATCATGTCGCCGGGGTCGGGCAGCTCGACGACATCCAGGCACTGGTTGATATCGAACGCAGGGTCCTCTTCCCACCTCCAACCATCGCCATCGGCCACTGGGTGAGACCGGAATACGTGGAAGTTCTGAACCAACCGCTCTTGCACAACTTGGCGAACTGCGTCCCAATCCGGCGGCTGGCGAAACCACATGACGGTGTCAATGACCATCAGGTTGTTGGGTCTATCCATGGACAGCCACAACGCGTCCTGGGAGGTCATAGCAGCGGCGGACATAGGAACCTCTCGCTAACTCGCAACTTGCTTGCGATAGGCCAGCCTCCCCGCTATCCGATCGTTTGGCAACCCCGACCCACCACGATCCCCGTTCGGCTGCCCGAGTGCAGCAGCCGGACCATCGTTGCGTCGACCAATATGACTGACCTGTTCATTCCGATACGATCGCAGTCACATGACGATCCATCGGCCCAAACGAAGGAATCTGAAATGTACCTGCATCTCGCTCTGCCAGATCGATCACGAATTGACAAGTTGATGCAGGAACGCAGCCCCGGTTGCGTCACGATCTACTTGGCAACGGACGAGATCGGTGAGAATCAGTGCCCCCGGCTCGCCCTGGCTGCTCTTTGGCGTGATGCGCGCAGCCAACTGGAAGCGGCAGGTCTCAGCAAACAAGAGCTTCTCGCCATGGACGAAGTCCTCAATGACCTCGATGGCGATTTGGATTTCTGGCTGCACCAAGCGCGCAGTCTGGCCCTGTTCGTCACCCCCGATGGCGTCGCCACTTTCCAACTCCCCAACCACCTTGCCGACTCGGTTCATGTGTCCGACCGATTCCACCTTAAACCGCTGCTGCGTTCCCTGACGTTCACCAAGGCCGCGTAGGTGCTGGCGATTTCCCAGAATGAGGCGCGTGTTCTTGAGGTGTTCCCCGAAGGCGATCCGCAGCTGGGCGTCAGCAACAAGGACGGGTGCAGGGATCTGAGGGCCAGAAGATGCGCCTGGGTCAGTACGCCCGCGCCGTTGATCAGGCACTGCGTCCACTATTGGTCGGCCGCGATGTATTGCTGGTGTTGGGGGCAGCTAGCCCGATGGATTCGATTTACCGCCAGTGGAATACCTACCCCCACCTCGCAGCCATCACTTTGAGCGGCAATCCCGAAAATGAGGCGCCCAGGGAACTTGCCGCCAGAGCCCGTGAAGTTCTCGACCAAGCGCATGCTGCGGAACTGGCCGAGGTTCGCGAGACCTTCGAGGCTCGGGTTAGTCAGGGCCGGGCAAAGACCGACGTCGCCGACGTTGCCAGCGCAGCCACATTCGGCATGGTTGAAACACTCTTCGTCGACATCGACGCCGAGTTGCCGGGAACGATCGATGAATCGACTGGCTCTGTCACCTTCGCTGACGGCGAGGGCGCACAGTCATACGGGATCGTTGACGAGATCGCGCGCCGCACGTGGCTAGCAGGAGGCCAGGTACTTGCAGTGCGCCGACAGGACATCCCCGATGCTGGGGATGTTGCGGCGATCCTGCGCTGGTCACTAGACAACGGCTAGCCAAGTCGGCGGATTCGGTCTTGTCTGCCCGCCTGCCGGAGGGTCGCAGCGGGCTAAATGACACCTTGCGCGATCATCGCGTCAGCGACTCGGGTGAAGCCGGCGATGTTGGCGCCGAGTGAGTAGTTGCCTGGAGCGCCGTACTCTTCGGCGGTCTCCAAACAGCTGTCATGAATGCCGCGCATGATTTCCACGAGCCTTGATTCGGTGTGTTCAAACGTCCATGAGTCGCGGGATGCGTTCTGTTGCATTTCAAGGGCGCTGGTTGCGACCCCGCCGGCATTGGCCGCTTTGCCTGGGGCGAACACGGCACCTGATTCCGTGAGGACCTCTACCGCCTCTGGTGTACATGGCATGTTGGCTCCCTCGGCAACTATCCGGCAGCCGTTGGTCAGCAACGCCTTCGCATCTCGGCCATTGAGTTCGTTCTGGGTTGCTGAGGGCAGTGCGATGTCACATGGGACGTCCCAGATCGAACCGTTGCTTGTACTAATTACAGTGCCGCCGCGCAGGCTTGCGTACTCCGATATCCGACCTCGCCGCCGCAGCTTGATGTCTTTCAGCACCTCGAGATCGATGCCATTCTCATCAACGACGCAGCCACTTGAATCGGAACAGGCGACCACCGTTCCGCCGAGTTGGTGGACCTTCTCGATCGCGTAAATGGCGACATTCCCTGAACCAGACACCACGACACGTTGGCCATCAAATGATTCACCACGCGATTTCAAGATCTCGTTTGTGAAGTAGACGGTCCCATATCCGGTGGCCTCGGTACGCACCTGAGAACCACCCCAAGTGAGCCCCTTGCCGGTGAGTACGCCGGACTCGTATCGGTTGGTAATTCGTTTGTACTGGCCGAACAAATAGCCCAGCTCGCGACCAGCAACCCCGATATCTCCGGCCGGCACATCCGTGTGTTCGCCAATGTGGCGATACAGCTCGGTCATGAAAGCCTGGCAGAATCGCATCACCTCAGCATCGGAACGACCTTTTGGTTCAAAGTCGCTGCCACCCTTTGCCCCGCCAATCGGCATCCCCGTTAGCGCATTCTTGAAGGTCTGTTCGAACCCTAAGAACTTGACGATGCCGAGGTAGACGGACGGGTGGAATCTGAGCCCACCTTTGTACGGGCCTAATGCGGAGTTGAACTCGACGCGAAAGCCGCGGTTGATTTGGACGGTACCGGCGTCGTCTACCCAGGAGACGCGAAAGATGATCTGCCGCTCCGGTTCGCACAGACGGCGCAGCACCGCCTCGTCGCCGTACTTCGTGTGCTTGGCGAGCACTGGCCCAAGGGACTCGAACACTTCGTGGATGGCCTGATGAAATTCCATCTCACCGGGGTTTCGGGCGAGGACTTCTTGATAGATATCCGACAACTTTTCGTCTAGGCCCGGCATCTCAACCATCCTCGATTTCCTAGTGGCGGCAACGTCGCTTGATGCCCCGAGGTTACTGCGCGGCTGCACGACGCCGGCATCCGTATCGCCAATCAGCACGTCGAGGCTTACGCCCGGTCAACAACGCGCTCCCACGCGGGCCCATCGAGTGCAATAGCGGCTGCCGGGAAAAGGCCGTTCTCTTCCTTGTCGATGTGTCGGCGTAGTAAGTTCTCCAAATCGACAACTCCGCTCAGGTCGCCGCCGGCAGCAACATCGAGTGCGGAATCGATGTCTCGATGTTCCGCGCACAGTAGGTCGACGTGTTCGGTGAATTCGGGATCGTCACGCAGTTCGGCGAACAGTGACCTTTCTTCGCTGAGTGTGTGCGGGTCGAGCAGTTGCCGCAGGACGTCGATAGCCGTACGAGCAGCCGCGACGTCACCCTTAGCCACAGACCGACGAAGTTCACCAACCGCATTAATGATCTCCACGTGCTCGTCGGAGAAACGCCCAATCACTGAAATCTCGCGACAACCGCAGTAGGAGCACACGCCTCAATGTTCCACCTAGTCCCAGTAATGCGCAACCACTCTGCTTCGCGGGGTGCAAGGTGCGGAGATGATCGGCGAAACACAGCGCTTGGAACCTCTACTCGACTGCGGCCTCTGGGAGTTCGGGCATGTATTCAAGAACCCATCGAGGCAGTGGGATCTGCCCCTTGCTAACGATTCCATCCTGCGTCCGAATAACAAGTGCGAATGACCTGTTCGCAGTGTGCGTGTCCATCATGTAATTCCGGTAGATGATCACGTCGTCGCACAGCGGCACCGCGGCGCGCAGATTCGTCTGAACTCGCGGTAACCGCTGGACTATCTTCTGCTCAGGAACAGAATGACCTCCACCTGCGACGCGCTGCCGCACACGCTGGATATGTAGTGCGGGATCACCCAGGTGAATGATCACGAAATGGATCACGTGGCCAGCCGCTTTTGCCTGAGCAATCAAGTCCACTTTCGAAGGATGAGAAGAGACCGTTTCGAAGCAGAAGTCCGCCCTCGCCGTGACGAGGTCGGCGGCTTCACCGGAGGCCAACCGTGCTGCGTCATAGCTGCGGCATTCGGCTTCATCGCCAAACGCGGTGGCGGCGATTCGGTCGGCATTAACGAACGACACCGGTGCGACGGGACTTGACAAGGGACGACCACCGAGGCAAAGTGGTCGGACCAATTGCAATCGGTCAATGTTGATCAGGACGGATCCATATGAACGCGTTCATCCCTGTGACCGGCACCCGCGTTGCCGATCAAGTGGCTGGCGCGTTACGGGAATCGATCCTGCGTGGCGATTACCCGCCCGGTTCGCGGCTACCCGCTGAACGAGACCTCGCTAGCCGGTTCGATGTGAACCGATCAAGCGTGCGCGAAGCCATCACCCGGTTAGCAGCGTGGGGATTGGTGGATGTTCGTCACGGCGGCGGCGTCACCGTGGCCGATTTCCTCACCGAGTCTGGCCTACATCTATTGCCGTGGCTGCTGGCCCCAAACGGCACACTTGACCCGGATCTGATGCGCGACTTGTTGACGGTGCGCGTGGCGTTGCTTGAGTTCACTGCGAGCGAGGCGGCCATTCACGCATCCCCCGATCAGATCGCAGACATGCGGGCAGCCCTGGCCGAGTTGATAGCAGCGCGAGGGGCCGATCAGATTCAGGTCGCCGACTTCACCTTCTTCGAAACTCTCGTAGTGGCATCAGGTAATCGCGTACTTCGCCTAATGCTGACGGCCATCAAGGCCGCCTACACCCAGAACCGAGCCCAATTCGCGATGCTCTACCCCGACGACCAAATGATCACGATCCTTCATGAAGCCACAGTGGACGCGGTCGAGCATTCCGACCCGCAGGCGGCTGCCGAGGCCATGAAGGTCTACGCCCAAACTGCTTTGGTGGTATTCGAAAATGACTGATACCGAGTCACTCACTGTTATGCCGACACCTAGCGATGCCCAACAGGCCAAGCCAGCCTCGGCACAGATCTTCGCTATCGCACGGCAGGCACAGTGCGACTGGGCAACCCTCAGCATCGAGGATCGGTCCGCATCGCTGGCGCCCTTAGCAAAGTTGATCGCAGCTCACGTCGATGAGATTGCTGATCTGATCGCCGCGGAGAACGGGAAGCCCCGAGTCGAGGCGATCGCGCACGAGGTCGTCGCAGCCGTTGCGCTCGCCCGGCATCACTGTCGCGTCGCGCCGAAAGTACTGCGTCCGACCAAGGTAGCGCTGCCAATCCAGCCGCATCGGTCCGCCCGGATCGAACGGCGACCCCATGGGGTGGTCTTGGCGATTGCACCGTGGAACCTGCCATTCATCATTCCGCTGAGTCAGGTCCTACCCTCGCTACTCGCCGGAAACGCGGTCATCCTCAAACCATCAGAGTTGACGCCGCAAGCGGGTGAACTCATCGCTGAATTAACGACGCGATGTGGGCTACCTGCCGGTTTGCTCCAGGTCGTGCAAGGCGATGGCGAAGTGGCCGCTGCCCTCATTCAAGGTCGGCCCGACAAAGTGCTCTTTACCGGATCGGTTGCCACCGGACGCAAGGTGATGGCTGCGTGTGCCGAATTCCCAATCCCGGTGAGTCTTGAACTCGGTGGAGTCGACGCGATGATCGTCCGCAGCGATGCCGACCTGGAGTTCGCCACGTCAGCCGCAGTCTGGGGTGCAACCTTCAATGGCGGACAAGCCTGCTGCTCCATTGAGCGCCTTATCGTTCACAGATCACTACATGATCGGTTCGTCGCTCGCGTCGCCGACAAGATGGCACGAGTCGATCGTTCCCGCGAACTCTGTCCAGCGATCGACGAACGACAACTCGAGGTGTGGCGACGACATTTACAGAAAGCGACGGACGACGATTTGACCGTCGTTACCGGTGGTGAGTTCGTCGGTGACCGCAAACTCACTCCCACGCTCATCACAGGTGACGGTGCCCAATCTTCAGCCGTGTGGTGCGAAGAGACGTTCGGTCCAGTCGTCGTCGCGGTCCCATTCGACACAGATGCCGAAGCTGTCAGACTGCACAACCAAACGCGATACGGCTTGACGGCAAGCGTGTTCTCTGGCGACCCGGTGGCAGCTCAACAGTTAGCGAGCCAACTGCGAACCGGAGTTGTCTCGATCAATGACATTGCGGCGACGTGCTACAGCTCCCCAGAACTGCCTTGGGGCGGCGTCGGCGAATCTGGATTTGGGCGCACTCACGGCACTGACGGTCTGCTCGATGCGACCTGGGCTCAGGTCATCGAGAGTCCACGCGTGCCACTAAATCGCAAACGCCCATGGTGGTACCCCTACGGGCCCGACCTAGAGAAGGCGATGTCAGCACTCGCCGTGGCGCTGGCCAGCGACGGCGCAACGTCGCGAGCCAGCCGCCTCGCTAAGGCTGGCGCTGGGGTCTTGCCGCTCCTCAGCCGAAATCCGAGGCGTTAACCACCATGAAGACCACACGATTCAAGCCACGATTTGACCAAGCCAGCAGCGTAACCCGGAGGTAGTACGAATGTCGACAGAACAAGCCACGAAACACGACAACAGTCCCCGCTTCACCTTGGGTACTCCCTCAGTCGAAAGTTGGTTCCTACGGGCAAACGACCCCAATTCCCCGCGGGCCGTGTGGATCAAGGCAACAGTCCTGTGTGACGAAGACGGGACGTGTGTCGCCGAATCCTGGGCCAGCTTCTTCGATGGCGAGCGCACTGCCGCCGCACGGGAAACCGTGCCCCTGGCTCAAGCCGAGGTCGAAGACCGCGCCGGTCGGGTACTCACCGACATTGCGGGCGCGCGCATTGAACTGAATGCCGACGGTGGGACAGCCACTGGCAGCATCGAGTCGGATCAGGGCAAGCTTGCCTGGGACCTCACGTTCCGCCGAGAAAGTGGACCCTTGGGTGCGCCGCTATCGCTGTTGCCCACTCGGCGCCTCATTGACGCACCCATACCGAAGAACAAACTGCTGACCCCGTTCCCCGTTGCCTCGTTCTCCGGAACTGTCACCTGGGATGGTGTCCAGTGGCAGATCAGCGACTGGCTGGGGATGCAAGGGCACAACTGGGGTGCGGCGCATTCGCCAGAGTACGCGTGGGGCCAGTGCATTTTTGCCGATGAGCAAGGCCGGGCATTTGCCGTCCTGGAAGGCGCGAGCGGACGGGTGCAACTTGGCCCCGTCACCACGCCGTTGATATCGATGCTGACGCTCCGACGCGGTGAGCAGGAATACCGGTTTGATCGACTCATCGACCTATGGCGCCAAGACCCGCAGTTGGAGTTCCCCAACTGGCGCCTTCGGATGCGCGGTCCCGGCGGTCGCGCCGAGCTCATCATGCGCGGAGACGCCGAACGCATGGTGTGCCTGGGATACGACAACCCCAACGGTCAACGCAGCCATTGCCTCAACAGCAAGACCGCAGAAGTAACTGTGCGAGTCAACCCGACCAATGGCGACGGATTCGAATGCCACAGCGACTTCGGCGGAGCACTGGAATTCCTCCAACCCGCCGAACATCCAGCTGTCCAACCTGTCGTTTGAGTAACCAACAGGGACCGATTCAACGAGAGCCGATTCGTCGGCCAGAGCAGGCGAAAAGAAGGGAGTGACAGTGGGCATTTCGTTCTTCGAGAGTATGAGCGGTGAGCTCATCGACGAGTCCGGGGCCGCTCGACACGTCGCCATAGACATCCGCTGCGACGCCTCCCGTTCGGGGCGTTTCATCCTGGACGGGAGGGCACGGGTGAGTGGCACGATTCGGGCACTGCCCTGGACGGATGCCGCGTCATGCCAAGGCACAGTTGTGGTGCGTCCACTCGTTGGGCGGCGCATTGAGTACGACATTTCCTTCAGCGATTCCCACGGTGCGAAGTTTCGACTTCGCGGGCGAAAAG
>CAUJEJ010000211.1 GCA_963169255.1 Actinomycetota bacterium
TCAGTCGCCGATCAGGCCGACTCCGAGCGTTGGATTGATGCGCTGGACGATGCGCGCGAGCGGGTGCCTGACCACGGGTTGACGCGTGGATTGGCAGGAATCCTCGATGTCGCCACGACCCTCGGACATCCCGAGGTTTCCAGCCTTGTGAGCGAGCTCTGCGAACTCGATAGCTTGCGGTTGGTCGCACCAACCTCGCAGAACAAGCACGCCTTGACCCTGGGCGAAGGACTTGCCGGTGTTGGCTACGCCTTGCTGCGCAGCGAGGTTTGTCCGGAGGTGTCGTCCCCACTGGGATAGCGCTGAAGGATCACACCGCCGACCAACCCAATGGGAAAGGAAGTCATGTCGCTAACGCCACCGATGTACCGACCGGAAGCAACTGCTGAGCTCGATGCTGGCAAGCAGTTGGACAATCGCCTGCGCACGACATCCGTGCGTATTTGGCTGGCGCTGTTGGCTCTGGTAGCTGTCATTTTGGCCGGTATCGCGTGGGGCGTCTTCGGTTCGGCACCGCAGGTCGTCGTCGGCCGTGGCGCAATCTTGCCGGAGAACGGGCTCGTTGCTGTTCGCAATCCGGTCGCTGGGCGAATTGAGTCGATCGAGGTCGAACGCGGGCAGGAAGTCACGCGGGGAACTCCGCTCATGATTCTGGAAACCGCCGAGGCCGGACGCGTAGAGATCGATGCCGCGGTGACTGGTGAGATCGTTCAATTGGTTCCGCGGCAGATAGGCACCTGGCTCTCGATGAACGAGCTGATCGCCCAAATCGTTCCGCAGACTGAGGCTGGTTCGGCGATCGTGTTTGTCGAGCCCTCGAAGGCCGCGCAGGTTAAGCCGGGAATGACCGTGCATGTGTCGCCTGACATTGCCCCTGCGGGCGCGTACGGGAGCATCGTCGGAACTGTTGCCAGCGTTGATCCCATTCCCTCAGATGCCGAAGACCTCATCCTCATGGCGGGCGGCAATGAGGCGCTCGCACAGAGTTTGGGGATTGGCGGCACCAAAGTAGTGCTGCAGCTCAACGCAGCTGACACCACCTCGGGATACGAGTGGACCTCCGGCTCGGGCCCTGACTTCGCGATCCCACAGGTCTCGATCATTACGGCAACGATCATCATCAACGAACGTCATCCGCTTGCGTTTGTGACGGGTTGACGATGTCTTCAACTGAAGCAACACAACATGTGAAGGCGCGGGTGAAGACACCCACGATCTTGCAGATGGAAGCGGTCGAATGTGGCGCTGCGTCGCTGGCGATCGTGCTGGCGCACTTTGGCCGGTGGGTCCCGCTCGAGGACCTTCGAGAGGCCTGCGGAGTAACCCGTGACGGCAGCAATGCACGCGCCGTGATGCGGGCTGCCCGAAGCTACGGCCTTGAGGTCCACGCGTACCGCGACAGCCTCACGAGCATCAAGAAGCGTTCTTTGCCGATCATCGTCTTCTGGGAGATGAACCACTTCCTCGTCGTCGAGGGCTGGCGAGACGGCGAGTGGTTCTTGAATGACCCTGCCTCGGGCCCGCGCACTGTTAATGACGACGAGTTCAGTCGAGGCTTCGCCGGCATCGCGATAACGTGCGCGCCGTCGCCGGACTTTGTTCGTGGCGGTGAGAAGCCGCGCGCGATCCCATCGCTCTTGGCTCACATCGGCAAGACCCGGCTCGCGATCGCCTTCCTCGTCATCGCTGGCATTGCGCTGATCGTTCCAGGGCTTGCTGTCCCGGCGCTGTCGAAGGCCTTCGTGGACAGCTACCTCGTCTCGGACCACGATACGTACGGCCGAGCAATCCTCGCGGGCTTGGCGATCTGCGTCGTGCTGCAAGCACTGTTGACGTGGATGCAGCAGACGATCACGTCCCGGATGCGCACGGTACTCACGTCACGACTGTTCGCCGCCCACACACAACGGATTCTGCGGTTGACGATGCGTTTCTTCGCGCAACGCTCCGCTGGCGACATCAGCTACCGCTCAATGATGGGCGCGTCCATCGCCGGGTTGTTGTCGGGCCCGATGACTCAAACTCTGCTCACGAGTGCCGTCGCAGTGGTCTACCTCGCAGTGATCTTCTTCATCAATGTGTGGATCGGTCTGGTCATCACCGTGGCCGCCGCAGTCATCATGTTGTTGCTGCGTCGGATTGCTCGTAAGCAGGCGGACCTTGGTCAGCGCCAGCAGCGCGACCAAATGGAAGCCGTCGTCACGCAAGCCGGAACGCTGAGCCTCATCGAGTCCATCAAGGCCAGCGGCAACGAGATCGAGAGCCTCAACAAGGTCAGTGCCAGCAGGACGAAGCTGCTGACGACTCGGCAGTCTCAAGACGTCATGCTCGTGCCGATCCTGGCGACGCCAGCAACGGTTTCCGGTATCGCGACGATCGTTGTGCTGGCTGTCGGCGCCTTGCAGGTCATGAACGGAACGTTGACGTTCGGGTCCCTGTTGGCGATCCAAATTCTGATGGGATCGGTGCTTGCACCGCTCGGTGGGCTCGTCAGCCTGACAAGTCAGATCCAGCAGTTGCAGGCGGTGTTGAGCCGACTCGGTGACATCGATACCGCAGCGATTGATCCCGAGATCGCCGGTCAGCTTGAGCGGGAGACGAATCCGTCGTCGGGAGCGCGTCCGGTTGCGCTGCTGCGCGGGGCACTGGAGCTGCGCGGTGTGTCTTTCGGCTATGCGTCGATGGAGCCGCCGCTTATCGAGAACTTCGACCTGGCGCTAGATCCCGGTTCGCGGGTGGCGTTGGTGGGCGGCAGTGGTAGTGGCAAGTCGACAGTCGGGCGCGTCATCGTCGGCCTGCAACAGCCGTGGTCTGGCGACGTTCTCATTGACGGGATTGATCGGCGCGAGCTCGATCGACGCGTGATTGCTGATGGCCTTGCATTCGTCGATCAGCAGATCACGATCTTTGAAGGGACCGTCCGCGACAACATCACGATGTGGGACAACACGATCCCCGAGTCGCAGGTCTTCCGGGCCGCGATGGATGCCCAATTGCATGAGGTGATCACGGCCCGTCCTGGCGGCTATGACGCCGTGCTGTCCGCTGGTGGACGAGAGCTGTCCGGAGGTCAGCGCCAACGACTCGAGATCGCTCGAGCCTTGGTGCGCGATCCCCGGATTGTGATTCTTGACGAGGCGACGAGCGCCCTGGACACGGTGACCGAGGCTGACGTCATGCTCGCGCTCAAGCGACGTGGATGCACGTGCGTGCTTGTCGCTCATCGATTGTCGACCGTGCGCGACGCTGACGAGATCGTTGTGCTCGATGAAGGCAAGGTCATCGAGCGTGGCACTCATGAAGCACTCATCGCCAACGAAGGCCCCTACTGGCAGTTGGTGACCACATGAGCGCGGATTCGATTCATGCTGACCGGGTGGTGCTCACACCCCGGTCTGTTCACCATGTCGGCGCCGGATCGATCCCGCTGCAGGTCATCGAGGGCGATGCCGTTGTGCGGTGCGACGCGGCCGGTGAGCAGGCTGTCGCTGTTCTGCGTGCCGGTGATGTTGTGCTCTGCGCCGAGATGTCACCGCTGTCCATCACGGGCGTGAACAATGTGGTCCTAGCGCCGCTCCCGCTTGACCTAGACGACGAAGAACGTGAGTTCCTGATCGCTGGCTGGTTTGCACAGCTCGGTGAGGAAGTTCGGCAGGCGCACCCCCTCGACGACGTCGAAGACCGACTGCCGCAGGGTCTTGAGTTTGCAGGTTCGACTGTCGACACATGGACAGACGCGAGTCAGGCCACGCAGCGCTACCTTGACCTCATTGTTGAAGGCCGTCGCGAGCTGGACGAACAGCGCCTGGCAGACCTCGCCCGTGTCACTGCGGGGCGCAGCGGTGACGACGCGGCCGCGATTTCTGCGATTGCCTCTGCTGTCCCGGTGTTGCGAGCACCACACCAACCGGCAGCTGCCGGAACGTTTGAGCAGTTGTTTGAGCTCTTGGAATGCGAGTTCGATCCCGCCTACGAATCAGCAGTTGTGCCAGGAATCGATCCGCTCGATTCGGTCGCGCTCGCCTGCGAACACCATGGCCACGTGGCTCGTTTCGTCATGTTGACTGACCAGTGGTGGAAGTCGATGGCGAGCCGCGCGGTTGTCGTCAGGGACGGGCAACTCACAGTTGTCGTTCCGACGCTGGCTGGCTCGAAGTTGGTCGATCCGGCGACGGGCGCATCAACGCGAATCAAGGCCGGCATCGCCGAATCGATTGATTCGCGAGCGCTTGTGCTCGTACCGCAATTGCCTCGCGAGGCTGGGATGAAGGACCTCTTCCGCCTCGCGCTCGCCGGCAGCGGACGTGACTTGGTGTGGGTCGCAGTGCTCGCAGTGCTCGCCGGCATCGCCGCGATGATCATTCCGCTGGCTGCCGGTGTGATCTTCAACGAGATCGTCCCCGGGGCGCAACGTGAACGTCTCGCAATGTTGGTCATCGCGGTGATCTGTTTGGCATTCGGTGCATACGCGATGTCGGTGCTGCAGGGATTCTTCGCGGCACGGATTAGGACTCGGGCTGACTCGCAGGCGGGTGACGGGGTCTGGTTGCGGATGCTGCAACTGCCCGCATCCTTCTTCGGTCGGTACAGCGTCGGCGACGTCCTGCAACGGACGTCGGCGATCGACACGTTGCGCCAACTGGTAGGTGAATCGCTGGTTGCCACCGCGGCAGCAGGTGCAAGTGGCCTGGTCAGCGTTGTGCTGCTCTTTAGTGCGGGTTTCCTGCCAGGCATGCTTGCGTTGATCGCGGTGGTTGTTGAGTTCGTGCTGGTGCTGCTGATTCTGCGTCGGCGGCGTGGACCCCTCGAACAGCAGATCGCGAGCACGCGCCGCTTGCAAAGCACAACCTTGGAGTTAGCCGAGGGCATCGATCGTGTTCGGGTGTCGGCCGCAGAGGAACGGGCGATGCGGGTTGCGAGCCGCGAGTTTGCGGGCTGGGCCAATGCAACGTATGAGGATTCCAAGATCGTCTCGTTACTCACCGGAATCCTTGCCTCCTGGACGGCCGTGAGCATCCTGGCGATCACGGCGGGACTGATCATCAGTGAGCCGGATGCGCTGGCCTTGGGTTCGTACGTTGTCTTGACGACTGCGCTCGGCCAGGTATTGGCAGGTGTCCACGAGTTGGTCACCGTCGCAGAGTCCCTCGTCATCGTTCGCCCACAACTCGAGCAACTGAGGCCCATCCTCGACGCAAAGCCCGAGGGCACCGCAACCTCAACGAAGCGCATCACCGTCAAGGGTGGGATATCACTGTCCAACGTCACGTTCCGCTACAAGCCTGAGCTACCCACTGTGCTCAAGAACGTGTCGCTCACGATTCGCCCAGGGGAATCCGTCGCGATTGTCGGTCCGTCCGGTGCGGGGAAGTCCACGCTGTTGCGCTTGCTCCTGGGATTCGATCAACCCGAGCAAGGTGTTGTTGCGTACGACGGTCAAGATCTTGCGCGGATCAACCATCGGTTCCTGCGACGTCAAGTGGGCACGGTGCTGCAGCAGACTTCGCTGTTTCCCGCCACCATCGGCGACAACATTCGAGGAGCGACGAACGCGACGCAAAAGGAGATCTGGGCCGCTGCCGCAAAGGCGGGCGTTGAGCAAGACATTCGCAAGATGCCGATGAAGTTGCAGACGCTGGTGGGCCACGGTTCCTCATCGCTGTCCGGCGGGCAGGAGCAGCGCATTTTGATCGCTCGCGCTCTAGTCGGCCAGCCCAAGATCCTGCTATTCGACGAGGCGACGTCGGCCCTGGACAACGTCACCCAACAGCACGTCGCCGATTCCCTCGCCGAACTCAACATCACTCGAATCCTCATCGCACACCGGCTATCCAGCATTCGCACCGCCGACCGAATCATCGTGATGAACCACGGCCGGATCGAGCAAGTCGGCACATTTGACGAGCTCACTAGTGCTGACGGGCTATTCGCACGCTTGGCCAGTCGCCAATTGTTGACTTAGCTGGGCACAAACTTGATCAATCAATGGCCGCCGTGCGGTTGCCGACTCACGCATCGACAACAGCATGGATCACGCACAACGCACAAACCGACTAAAGGAGGTGGAACCGCCAGATGGAAACCAATGACGCACGTAAGCCAAGGCGCAAAGCAAAACTCGCTCACGTCGCGCTCATCGCTGGCGTTTCAACAACTACGGCATCGCGGGCGTTACGAGGTGAAGGACGAGTCGCCCCCGCGACGGTGGAGCGGGTTCGAACGGTCGCCGAAGTGCTCGGCTACCAGGTCAACGTCACGGCACGAGCCTTGCGGCGTGGTGATGCGAATCGGCTCCTCGGGATACTCAGTGATCCGCGAACGCAACTAGCGAACCGAACCGAGGCTGACGTCAGCCACACATTTTGGTTCCGGATCTTCCAGAGTCTCGGCGATCAGATGTCGGGTGTCGGCGTCGGGATGGTCTCCGCCACGATCGACACCCAACACATCCTGGACAACCTGCCGCTGTCGGCAGTGCTGCTGGTGTCGACCTCGACCCCGCGGCCGACTGTTGATCAGTTCGATTTCACTGTCCCGATCATTGCCCTGGGTAGTCCTGAGGAGGGCGACGATCCGCGGATTCGGGCATACGTCCGCTACGACAACGTGGCAATGACCAACTCGGTTATGGATCACCTGGTTGAACGGGGAGCGACTCGGGTCGCAATGGTGACCCAGTCCGAGCTTGGCCAGCACGCGGACGAGACCATCGCTGCGTTCGAGGCATGGTGCGATCGGACTGGCCACGAGTGCATCGTGGTCTCATGCCGCGGCGACGATGAGGAGACGACCGAACTGGTCGCGCAAGCTGTCCGGGACGGCTGCGACGGCATCTACGTCTACCTCCCGCAGAGCAGGTCCTCCCTGCGTGGCATCGAGGTCGCCGGAAAGCGTTTCCCTGACGACGTTTTGGTAGTGGTGCACTCAGAGGGAGTCGTCGAAGCTCAGATGACCCCGTCGGTGACGGTGATGAGTCCGCTGGCGACGGAAAACGCACTCACGATTGGCAAGGTGATCCTCGACGCGATGCATCGCCACGACGACAGCATCCACGACATGGTCGCCCAGTTCCGCTTGATCGAGGGTGATTCCACCCGGCGGTAGCTCGCGTCGACCTTCCGGCGAACCTCGCCCCAGACCACGTTGCTGTGCGCTAGGCGGGAGTGAACCATCTGGTTCATCTAGTGCGTCGACGGGTGAATTGCAGCCCGCCAGGTAGCCTCGATGGGCTCCGGAATCTTAGGGTCAGCCAACTCAAGACTCTGGAGCCTCATGCACTAACCCTGTTGCCACCGAGGCACCAACACCCACCCCCTCCTCCCGCTCCCCTTCTCAAATTTGGTGCGACTTGCCGGCGGGCCGCGCGATTACACCAAAATCGTGGGGTTAGCCGGCGGGTGCTGTTGCGCTGGCGCCAGAGCTGACGGCGGTTGCAGTTCCACTGCCACTGGCGGTGTCATCCATCTCCGGGAAACTGGCTGTTTGCTGGGGCTTCTCGATGCCGTGCGCATCCAGGATTGCCGCACGTTCGGCGGGGGTCTTCGCAGCGTTCAACTCTGCGGCTAGCTATGGGAGTCCACCGCTCAAGCCCTACTCACCCACTCGGACCCGCCCGTTTACACAACCGGCACACCGAGTCTTCGCCACGCTGCCAACGACGATCTAGAGGGCGGCAGCGACTTCGGTGCCCTGCTTGATCGCACGCTTGGCGTCAAGTTCGGCTGCGACGTCGGCGCCGCCGATGACGTGCACGGTTGCGGGCGCGGCCTCAAGGTCGGCAAGAAGTTCGCGCTGGGGTTCTTGGCCGGTGCACACCACGATGGTCTCGACGTCGAGGACCACCGGCTGATCGTCGATCGTCATGTGTAGCCCGGCATCGTCGATGGACTCGTACGTCACACCGGGAACCATGTCGACGCCGCGCTTCTTCAACTCGGTCCGATGAATCCAGCCGGTCGTCTTGCCCAGTCCACCGCCAACCTTGCTGTGCTTGCGCTGAAGCAACGTGATCTTGCGCGGCGGGCGCTCGAGGTGAACCTGCGTCAGCCCGCCCCGGTTGGAGTAGCTGGTGTCGATGCCCCACTCCGCGTAGAACCGATCAGGCGTCACTGTGGCACTCGGGCCAGACTGCGTGAGGTACTCGGCCACATCGAAGCCGATTCCGCCGGCACCCATCACAGCAACCGTTGATCCCACTGACACGTGATCGCGCAGTACGTCGAGGTACGTCACGACCTTTGGATGGTCGATGCCTTTTACGTCCGGAATTCGTGGCGTTACGCCAGTTGCGAGGACGACGTCATCGAAGCCAACAAGATCCACAGCGGTCACCCGCCGATTCAACTGAACATCGACTTCAGCGTCAGCGAGAGCGACCCGGAAGTACCGCAACGTCTCGTGAAACTCTTCCTTGCCCGGAATCTGGGCAGCAAGGTTGAACTGTCCGCCGATCTTGTCGTCGGCCTCAAACAGCGTCACGTTGTGGCCGCGGCGGGCGGCGGTGACGGCGCACGCCAAACCGCCAGGCCCTGAGCCAACAACAGCAACCCGGCGACGCGTGTCCGCAGGTTCGATCGTCAGCACGGTCTCGTGACACGCCTGGGGATTTACCAGGCAAGACGTGATCTGCAAACTGAACGTGTGGTCCAGGCACGCTTGGTTGCACCCGATGCACGTGTTGATCCGATCGGACCGACCCTGCTCCGCCTTGCGTACGAAATCTGGGTCCGCGAGGAACGGCCGCGCCATCGACACCATGTCCGCCTGTCCCCGCGCCAGCACGTCTTCGGCAACCTCGGGGGTGTTGATCCGATTGCTGGTGATCAACGGAATCGTCACCTCGTTGCGCAATTGCTCGGTAACCCAAGTGAAGGCTGCGCGCGGGACACTCGTCGCGATCGTGGGGATCCGGGCTTCGTGCCAGCCGATCCCGGTGTTGAGCAGCGTGGCGCCAGCGGCCTCAATCTCGCGCGCTAGCGTGATGACCTCCGCCAACGTGGAGCCGTCATCGACAAGATCGAGCATCGACAACCGGTAGATGATGATGAATTCCGCTCCCACACGCTCGCGAACGCGACGCACGATCTCCACCGCGAACTTGATGCGGTTCTCGTACGAACCGCCCCACTCATCCGTCCGGTGGTTTGTGCGTGTGGCGATGAATTCGTTGATGAGGTAGCCCTCAGA
>CAUJEJ010000212.1 GCA_963169255.1 Actinomycetota bacterium
CGGGCGCAAATTGACAGTTCCGACTGGAGGCGAATCCGTTCCGGCGCCGTAACACAACCTGAAAACACGTCAATTATGCCAAGCACGACTGCCACTATTGCGCAGGCGGATAGGTGCCTCCGCCGCAGCGACCTAGAGGTCTATACCCGTAAGGACCATCGTCTTCTCGTAGCTGAGGTCCTCCATAGCCGCGCGCACTCCCTCGCGGCCAACACCGGAGGACTTCACGCCTCCGTACGGCATTTGATCCGCGCGGAAAGACGGCACATCTCCGACGATGACTCCCCCAACTTCAAGCTCGCTAAACGCACTGAAGGCGTACTGCACGTTGTGGGTGAAAATGCCCGCTTGCAATCCGAACCTCGACGCGTTGACTGCCTCGAATGCCTCGTCAACACCGTCAACTACCGTCACGACGAGCACCGGGCCGAACACTTCTTCACTGAGCACGCGCGCATCTTGCGGTGCGTCGGTAATGAGCGTGGGTTCCACCTGGCAACCGTCACGACCGCCGCCGAGAACAACATTCGCTCCCTGCGCCTTCGCTTCTGCGACCCACTCTTCGATCCGGATTGCAGCGGCCTCATTGATAACTGGACCAACCACAGTCTTCTCGTCCCAAGGCGATCCAGTCGTGAGCTCGCGGACCTTTTGGGTAAGCAGCGGCACGAACCTCTCGGCCAGCGTTGCGTCCACAATCACGCGCTGCACGGAGATGCAGGACTGGCCAGCCTGGTAGTTCGCGAACGTGGCGGCGCGGGTGGCTGCCCATTCAAGGTCTTCACTGCTCGACCAATCCTCAAGGACCACAGCCGCCGCATTGCCACCCAATTCGAGAGTGACGTGCTTGCGCGGCACTGCAGCTTGGATTGCGTAACCAACCGTCTCGGAACCGGTGAACGAAATCACCGGCAGGCGCTCATCTTGGACGAGATCGCGTGTCTCATCGTTTCCGATCGGAAGCACACTCCACGAGCCAACTGGCAGGTCCGTCTCGGCCATGATCTCACCGAGGATGAGTGCCGAAAGCGGCGTTGCCGGCGCGGGTTTGATGATGATTGGTGCGCCGATCGCAATGGCTGGCGCAACTTTGTGGGCGACGAGGTTGAGCGGGAAATTGAACGGTGCAATCCCGAGGATCGGACCCTTCGAGAACCGGCGTACCAGGGCGAGGCGCCCAGCCGCCGCAGGATCTGTGTCGAGCCGCTGCAGGTCACCTGACCAACGTCGGGCTTCCTCGGCCGCCCAGCGGAATGTTGAGACAGCACGGCCAACCTCGGCGTTGGCCCACATGATGGGCTTGCCGTTCTCAGCCGTAATGACCGATGCAATCTCTTCTCCGCGCGCGGCAATCTGGCGGGAGATGTGGTCGAGGGCAGCCGCGCGAGCGCTCGCTGGCAGCGCTGCTGACGCACGAACGGAATCGTGCGCGCCAGCGACCGCCTGCTCAACGTCTTGAGCCGTCGGGACGTAATACGAACCGGCGACGGCACCGTCGAACGGACTCTTGACAGTCACCACGGTGTCACCGGTGCGCGGTGAGCCCGCAATCCAGAACGGCTTGGGATCGGACGCGGAGTGGTCGTGTGTCATAGGTTCGCGGCTTCCTTCGCTAGTACTTCGCCAACGACGTCAAGGCCTTCGTTCAGCAGGTCAAATTCGATCACGAGCGGCGGCAGGAATCGCAGCACGTTGCCGTAGGTTCCGGCTGTCAACACCAAGACACCCTCAGCAATACATGCGGCCGCAACACGCTTGGCGAGATCACCAGCAGGCTCCAGCGTTCCTGGCTTCACCAGCTCCACTGCAATCATCGCGCCCCGACCCCGGACCTCAGCGATGACGTCGAGCTCAGCGGCGAGCGCGGCCAAGCGGGTCGTGAGGATCTCACCGATCTCATTCGCGCGGTTGACCAGATCTAGCTCCTCCATCGTCTGGATGGAGCCGAGCGCTGCGGCGCAGGCGACGGGGTTTCCCCCGTAGGTCCCGCCGAGGCCACCCACGTGGACCGAATCCATGATGTCGGCCCGGCCCGTGACCGCTGCGAGGGGAAGCCCTCCGGCGATACCCTTCGCGGTCGTGACGAGGTCGGGCACGATGCCTTCGTGCTCAGAGGCGAACCATGCACCTGTGCGAGCGAAACCAGTCTGAATCTCGTCGGCAATGAACACAATGCCGTTGTCGTTTGCGAACTTCTGCATCGCTGGCAGATACCCGGGCGCAGGAACGATGAACCCGCCCTCTCCGAGGATTGGCTCGATAATGATCGCGGCAATATTCGAGCCGCCAATCTCTGACTCCATCCTTCGGATGGCAGCGGCAGCAACTTCTTCACCGCTGCGGGTATCGCGCAACGGATACGCAACCGGCACCCGGTGGATGCCCGGGGTGAACGGGCCAAACGACTGTTTGAACGGCATGTTCTTCGCGGTCAAACCCATGGTTAGGTTGGTACGTCCGTGGTAGCCATGCTCGACGGCGACGATCTCGCTGCGACCGGTGTAGGCGCGGGCAATCTTGATCGCGTTCTCGACGGCCTCTGCGCCGGAGTTGAAGAGGGCTGAGCGCTTCTCGTGTGTACCCGGAGTGAGTTCGTTGAGCTTCTCGCAAACCTGTACGTACGAGTCGTATCCAACAATCATGAAGCACGTGTGCGTCAGCTTCTCGACCTGGCTTTGCACACCCTCTACGACCAGCGGCGCACTCACGCCAACCGACGTCACAGCGATGCCAGCACCGAGATCGATGATGGAGTTGCCATCGACGTCAAGCAAGATTCCGCCGCTGCCACGTTCCACGAACACCGGGAAGGATGCACCGACGCCAGCTGACACAGCGGCCTTTCGCCTGGCCATTAGCTCGGCAGACTTCGGTCCAGGGACAGCGGTTACGAGACGACGTTCTTGCGGAATCTCAGGCAGCGCAGTTGACATCTGTGGGAGGACCTTTCGAATGAGCGCACGACATGCGCAGCTTGGCTCGTAAGACGCGTGGTGGGTAGCCACCCAGACAACCAGACCTGGCGCTTGTGGGTGCTGTCCGAGGATAACCTTCCTCACCCGCCTCGCCAAACGGTTATGCCCCAAACCGCCGTGTCAGAAACGTCGTCGGAGAAGTCGCGCAGATCGGGTCAACTCAGGACCTTTGGCCGCGACGACACCGGCGATCATCATCTAGCGTTGCACCGCAGAAGCGCTCGCCGTCTACTCGGAGCGCGCTTACACCCGCTGCCCGGCGAACAACCAACGACATCCAAGCCCGAATTCCCTACCGACCAGGAGCACCCGTGGAACATGAAGCAGACGTCATCATCGTCGGCGCCGGTCTATCAGGGCTGATCGCAGCACAAGAAGTCATCAAGGCCGGACGGACACCTTTGATTCTGGAGGCAAATGACCGCGTCGGAGGTCGGATCCTGACCGAAGAGGTCATGCCCGGAGTTCCTCTAGAGCTCGGCGCACAGTGGATCGGCGATACCCACCACCGAATGTTCGAACTCGCAGCCGAGCTTGGCGTCGAGACGTACTCACAGTTCGAAGACGGCGAAACCACGTACGAAATCAATGGCCCGGTAATGCGCGAAGCCGAGTTCCATTCGAAGAACGAGGCAGACCTTGCCGGACTTCGGGCCGTGCTCGACAAGCTTGACGAACTCTCACAACAGGTCGATGTGGAGTCGCCCTGGCTGTCATCTCAGGCTGCCGAATGGGATGCCATCACTGCAGGGACTTGGCTGGACTCGCAAGGGCTCGGACCGATTGCTCGCACAATGATTGAGATTTGCAGCGTGGGCATTCTTGCCGTTCCAACGCATGAGGTTTCGTTCCTCGATCTGTTGTACAACGTTCAGGTTTGCGGCGTCACCTCTGAGCTGCTTGCCGAATCCGAGGGTGGCGCCCAGACGACACGATTCGTCGGCGGCACGAGCGAGATCCCACTGCGACTCGTCGAGAAGATCGGCAATCCGGTCATCTTCGATGCGCAGGTCCAGACGATCGAATACTCCAACGACAGCGTCAAGGTGATCTGCCGCAACGGTGTGGTCGCCCGCGGTCGCCAGGTGATTGTGGCGCTCGCACCGACCCTCGCCGGGCGGATTACCTACGATCCCCCGTTGCCCGGAGTGCGTGACCAACTGACCCAGCGGATGCCACAAGCATCGGCCGTCAAGGTCTTCGCGATCTACGACGAGCCCTTCTGGCGCGCCGATGGCCTGAACGGCCAACTAATCTCCGACATCGGTCCTGCTCGCATGTCCAACGACAGCTGCTTGGACACCGGCGATCTCGGCATCATCCTCGCGTTCTTGGAGGGCGAGCAGGCACGCACGTTTGGCCGCCTACCCGCCGACGAGCTGCATGCAGCCGTGACGCAAGAACTTGGTCGCCACTTTGGGCCGAAGGCGCTCAAGCCCGAACTTGTCGTCAGTGGTGAATGGGCGAACCGTCCGTACACTCGTGGCTGCTACAACGCCAATATGGGTCCGTTCGCCTGGACGCACTTCGGATCAGCGCTCGCCGAGCCAATCGGCCCCATCAAATGGGCTGCGACGGAAACGGCAACATCCTGGAGCGCCTACATGGAAGGCGCAGTGCAAGCAGGCCGGCGCGCAGCCGCCGAGGCCTTGGAGTCCATCGAGGGCTAGGCGACTCCAAGCGCAACTTCTTTCGTTGCACAAACGGCGGAGGGGGGGGGGCCCCCCAAGGATGCCCCCCCCC
>CAUJEJ010000213.1 GCA_963169255.1 Actinomycetota bacterium
CACGCTTGCTGGCTACTACCTGGGCAACTTCCCGATCGTCAAAGACAACATTGAGATCGTGCTGATCTTGGTGGTGCTGGTGAGCATCCTTCCGATCGTGATCGAGTACATCAAGCACCGTCGTGAGGGTAAAGCCGCCGCGGCCGAGTAGTTCGTGAGCGTCCGTTGGTGATCAGTGTCCGCCCGACGCGCTCAACACCACAACCCCCACCATCGCCACGGCGACACCGAAGTATTGGATGCGTCGCATCCGTTCGTTGAGAAACCACCAGGCGAGTAGCGCGGTGATGATCGGGTAGAGGCTGCCTAGGACGGCGGTGATTGTGAGGTTGTTGTTCTGCGCGGCGGCGCCGAGCGCCACGTTCGCAAGGGCATCGAATGCGCCGACAGCGGCAATTGCGGGCAGGTCGGCCCGCGTGACCCCGCCAAGCGAGCGCGCGAACAGGCCAGCGATCACCAAGCCAGTGACCGAGATGATCCGCATCGCTGTGACGGTCATGATGGAACTTGACTCGCCGCCGCCGGCAAGGGCCACGAAGACCAAGCCGAACAGCACGCCCGCGATCGCTGCGTAGATGACTGATTTGGAGTCTCCGGCGCCGCGTAGTTCAGGGCCGGTGGCCAGAACGATTCCGAGGATCGCGACCACAATTCCGACTGCCTGGGCCGCTGTCGGCACGTCGCCGCGCACGATGCCGACCGCAACCGGGACCACGACACCAGCTGCGGTGATCGGCGCGACGATCCCCATGACGCCATTGGCTAGCGCGGTGTAAAACGCCAGTAAACCGAGGATCCCGCACGCGGAACCCATAAACGCCCACGGAATGTACGAGAGGTCCGCGCCCCACGACATCGTCGCGGTGGCAACGACCAGCATGACGATGAGGCCGAAGGTTTGAGAGAAGCCGACGACGGCCAACGGCGGTCGCTTCTTTGAGGCGACGCCCCCGAGGAAGTCTGCCGTTCCCCACAGCGCGCTCGACATCAACGCCAGCAAGGACTCCACGGTGGCGAGGGTACGCCGACTCCATCGGCGAAGCGGCTGTCGCGGCGCCTCACCGTCCCATGGAGCGGGCCCTCAAACGCGGGTATCCAGATTGGTGTGCGTGATTTGTGCGCTATATCCACACAAATCACGCACAGTCATTTGAAAACCGTTGTTAGCCGACCGAACTAGGGGATTTGGCCGAACTCGTGGCGCCGAATCCAGGCGTGCATCGCGACTGCGGCGGCGGCTGAAGCGTTGATTGATCGCGTGGAGCCGAACTGGCTGATGTGCAGCATCACGTCGCACAGGCTCTGCGCCTCGGCCGACATTCCCGGACCTTCCTGGCCGAAGAACATGATGCACTCGCGCGGAAGGTCGTACGTTTCGATCGGCTTGCTGCCTTCGATGATGTCGATCCCGAGCACCGGCAGTCCGGACGCATCGCACCACTCACCGAACGCCGCGATGCTCGGATGGTGGCGAACGTGCTGGTAGCGATCAGTGACCATCGCGCCGCGGCGGTTCCAACGCTTCTCGCCAACGATGTGAACCTCGGCGACGAGGAATGCGTTCGCTGTCCGCACGATCGATCCGAGGTTGAGGTCCTTCTCCCAGTTCTCCACCGCGAGGTGAATCGGATGACGGCGCTGGTCCAGGTCGGCCCGGATCGCGTCCATCGACCAGTAGCGGTACTCGTCGCCCACGTTGCGGCGGTCACCCTCGGCGAGGAGTTCAGGATCAAGACGGTCGTCGTCGGGCCAGGGCACCGGATGTGGCCCGACGCCCACGCGCGGTGGCGCCGGTTCCAGCGACTGCGCGGGGGTATCTGATTCAGCCACTCCGGAAGGGTACGCCGGTTCTATTCGAAGCCCACGCACGCTTGTACAAACCTGGACCCTTCCCTTGCGACGGTAGGTCGTTCTTTTGCCAACGACACGTGCGACACCGTTCCGCACACCGCCAGGCCCAGCGGCAAGGTGGACCGGTATTCCGTTTGGCGCACGCCATCTGAGTGTTGATCAGTGAGCACCGGCCGCTCAACCCTGCCAGGATGGTTTGTAGTGCCGACTCTGACCGAGTCCGGCGACTCGATGAAGTTGAATCCCATCCACGAGGAGTATTGCCAATGCCAATCGCATCCCCTGAGGTCTACGCCGAAATGCTCGATCGCGCGAAGGCCGGGAAGTTCGCGTACCCAGCGATCAACATCTCGTCATCGCAGACCATCAACGCGGCGCTGGCTGGATTCGCTGAGGCCGAATCCGATGGCATCATCCAGGTCTCGTGGGGCGGCGCGAACTATGCCTCAGGCCCGACGGTCAACAACCTCGTCGACGGCACGATCGCGCTCGCGGAATACGCGCACACCGTTGCGAAGAACTACGACATCAACATCGCGCTTCACACCGACCACTGCCCGCCGCAGCGGCTCGACGACTGGCTGCGTCCGCTGCTCGTCGTCGCCGATCAGCGCACGGCTGAGGGAAAGCCCCACTACTTCCAGTCCCACATGTGGGACGGCTCGGCGATCGAGCTCGAAGAGAACCTCGTCATCGCCGAGGAACTGCTCGAGAAGTGTCACCGCAACAACACGATCCTCGAGATCGAGATCGGCGTTGTCGGTGGCGAGGAAGATGGCGTTGAAGCCAAGCACGATGCGAAGCTCTATTCCACGCCCGAAGACGGCCTGCTTGCCGTTCAGCACCTCGGACTTGGCGAGAAGGGCCGCTATCTCGTCGCCGCGACGTTCGGCAACGTCCACGGCGTCTACAAGCCGGGCAACGTCAAGCTGCGCCCATCGGTCTTGAAGGAGATCCAGGACGCCGTCGGCGCAAAGTACGGCAAGACTGATCCGTTCGATCTGGTGTTCCACGGTGGATCCGGATCCCTGCCGGAAGAAATCAGCGAGGCGCTTGAGTACGGCGTAGTGAAGATGAACGTTGACACCGATACCCAGTACGCGTTCACCCGCCCAGTGGTCGATCACATGCTGACGCAGTACGAAGGCGTGCTGAAGATCGACGGTGAGGTCGGCAACAAGAAGATGTACGACCCGCGCGCGTGGGGCAAGAAGGCCGAGGCCGGCATGGCAGCGCGCGTTGTCGAGGCTTGCAACGACTTGAAGTCTGTTGGCACAAAGATGAAGTAGGCACGTCGGCGAAGGAGCTGAAACTCGCCGGCTGGGTGCTGGTCGCCATGTTGGTGATTGCGCTCCCATTTGTTGCGATAAGCGCTGCGTGGTGGAGTTCCGCGATCCACGTTGCGGCGCTCGCCGCTCTTGCCGCCGTCATCTCGTTTACGAGTTCTAGCCGAGTCGCGGCCACGGTGATTGCTGTGATCTTCGCCGTAGCCGCGACGATCGGCGTCGCGTTGAGTTCGACCACCGTGGCCGCAGCACTGTTCATCGCAGGTTGTGCGGGACTCAGCGCATATTCATCGCGGTGGGGTTACGCCTCTGCATCGCTGATGATCGCAATCTTGGTGCCGTACTACATTCACTCGCCGCCGGGGGCGTTGGCCGACGGCAGCACTGGCGCAAGCTACTTCGGCGCTATCGCGTTAGTCGCCGTTACCGCGGGGCTCTGGGCAGTGGCCGTGTTGTCGTATGCGTTCCGCAAGCGCAAGGTGAAGCCTGTACCGCTGACAATCGTTGCGGCGCCAGATGCGCTGTTGGGCGCCATCTTGATTGCGCTCGTGACAGGGTCCGTGGCATTTGTTGGACTCACGTGGTTCCCCACGACGATGTGGGTCTGGCTCCTACTCACGATCCTGTTGCTGACCAAACCGACGCAAGGTCTCAACCTGGTCCAAACCCGAGACCGCGCGATCGGAACTGTCGGCGGGGCAGCGATTGCGGCATTGATTGTGGCCTTGGGGGCTCCCGCTGTTCTGACTGGCCTGCTCGCGCTGCTGCTCATCGTTGCCGCGCTAACCGCGATGTTGTCTGGGCTGCCCTACTGGCTATACGCAACTTTCTTGACACCGGCTGTCGTGTTGATGGACTCGTCGGCTACGGATGGCGTCGAAATCGCCGCCGAGCGCGCGGGGCTCACTTTGGTTGGGGCGCTGATTGCCGTTGGTCTCGCGTTTGTTGTGAACTTCGTCGTTCATGCCCGCAGGCGAGGTGCATTGGTACCGCAGCCTGCTGGCAACGGCTGATGATGCGGCTGAGTGCACGTTCGCCGCGGTATCGTTCTCGCCGATGCAGATAGTCGAAAGATCGCTCGGCACCTTGGCTATGGGAAGCTTTGCCGACTCCCAATTGGTTAAGGCGGCGACATGAAGGCGTACGCGAAGTCTGGATTAGAAATCCTGCTGGTCCTCATCGTGGCGCTCGCGCCCTTCTTCATCGCGTCTCGAATCTGGTGGTCGGGCATTGCGACGGTTGCGATTTTTACCCTGTTCGTCGCTGTGTTCGCCACTGCAACGTTGGGCCCGCAGCTAGGCGCACGTTTCGTGCTGGCATTTGTGGTGATCGGAACACTCGCGATTGCGGTGAGTGGTAGTCCGCTGCTCGCAGCACTGCTGGTCGCTGGTTGTGCCTACGCCATTGCGATGTGCGCGCTGCGCGGCCTGACAACCGCGATGTTGCAGATTGCGATCTTCGTTCCGTATCTCATCCATGCCTCACCTGCGCCCCCTGACGGTGGTTCACGTGACTTCGCGTACTTCCTGACCATTGCGGTCACAATTCTGTTGGCCGGTATGTGGGGCACAACTTTGACGTGGCTCATCATGCGAAAGAAGCCACTGCCCAAACGTCCCGCGTTGCCGTCGCGCCACGATGCGGTACTTGCCGGCGGAATTGTCGCCGCCGCCACTGGTTTGATTACTTTTGTTGCCCTGAGTCGAGCGGCCTCCACCGAGTGGGTCTGGATCCTGCTGACAATCTTCATCCTCACGAAGCCGACGCCAGGATTGAACTGGAGTCGTGCTCAATCTCGCGTGCTCGGAACCGGGATCGGCGTGGCCGTGGCAGCGCTCATCGGGGCACTTGGATTGCCAACGCTGGTGCTGAATCTGTTGGGTGCGCTCACCATGACGGCCGCGTTGACGTTGCAGCTCAAGGGCCAGCCTTACTGGATCTACGCGAGCTTGCTGACACCAGCGGTGATCTTGGTGGACTCTGCCGCAAATGACACAGGTGAACTCGCGCTTCAACGGCTGATCTACACAGTCATCGGTGCGGTATTTGCGCTGGCATTGGGGGCTGCCATCAATGCGGTCGTCATCAAGAAGGATGAAGAAGACTCTGCTCAGCCAGCTCACTGACTCGACTCTCTAGGTCCTTCTTGGGGCTGGTCCGAGGCGAGGTGACCGGTGGGAGTCGATTTGTCACCCACCGGCCATGCGGTCGATGAGTGTCTGCCTAGAGTGGACGCCATGAGCCTTCACCAAGACCTTCTTGGCGGACCCCCGCCCACCTACTTGCCCGAAGATCCCGCCACCGTCGCTGAGCTTGCGAGTGGGGCGCTGCCAGCACAGGTCGCTGCGGACCACCCAACCTCTAGCCTTGCGTGGGCGATCCTGGCCGATGAAGCGTGGGCCGAAGGTCGCACGATCGAGTCGTACGCGTTCGCGCGGACCGGGTACCACCGAGGGCTCGACGCTCTGCGTCGCAACGGTTGGAAGGGCCACGGCCCAGTCCCGTGGGAGCACGAGCCAAACCGTGGATTCCTCCGCTGCCTGAACGCGCTCGCCCGCGCCGCAGCAGCGATCAACGAGACGGACGAGGCCGCACGCTGCGCTCAGTTCCTGACCGACAGTTCCCCAGCCGCCGCAGCCGCGCTGGCATAGCGGGGACGTTTCGCGCTTGCTCGGTCGATCGGATCGTTCCGCCGCCTCCGCACCGCCCTAGCTGGAGTGTTTTGCGTCCAAGGCTGCCTGCGAATTTCTCGCCGCGGGGCCTCAAATACGCCAGCAATTTCGTGTCCGTGCTGAACGGTTGGCGCACAGATTGGGTCGGGTCGGGTCGGTCGTGGTGGCGGCCATGTGGGCAGTTCCAGGTCGACTATTTGGCCTTTGGCTTCGCTAACCGGGGCTGACGGGCTAGACTCGCGGGTGTTTGCCTGCGATCACTCACGATCGCGACATCGCATTTGCGCCGCGACAAAGCGCGCGCCAAGGAGCCAATCAAGATGCCCGCAGTAGTGCTTGTCGGTGCCCAATGGGGCGACGAGGGCAAAGGAAAAGCCACCGATCTACTCGGCGGCAGCGTTGACTATGTCGTTCGGTACCAAGGTGGAAACAACGCAGGCCACACCGTTGTCATCGGTGATGAGCGTTATGCGCTACACCTTCTGCCTTCAGGGATTCTGACGCCGTCGGTTACTCCGGTTATCGGTAACGGTGTCGTGATCGACCCGGCAGTGCTGTTCCGCGAACTGGCCGGGCTCGACGAGCGCGGCATCGACACGTCGAACCTCAAGATCAGCGCGAACGCCCACATCATCACGCCGTTCCAGGTCGAGTTCGACAAGGTCACCGAGCGGTTCTTGGGCAACCAGAAGATCGGTACCACTGGCCGCGGCATTGGCCCGACGTACATGGACAAGGTCGCGCGGACCGGTATTCGCGTCCAGGATCTGTTTGACGAGAAGTTGCTGTTCGAGAAGGTTGAACACTCGCTGACCAACCGCAATCAGATCTTCGTCAAGGTCTTCAACCGGATGCCTTTTGACGCTGCCAAGGTGACCGAGGAACTCCTCGCATTTGCCGAGCCGCTGCGGGGTTACGTCGCAGACACCGGTTTGCTGTTGAACAAGGCGCTCGATGAGGGCAAGCTCGTTCTGCTCGAAGGTTCGCAGGGCACGCTGCTTGACGTCGACCACGGCACGTATCCGTTCGTGACCTCCTCGAACCCGACGGCTGGTGGCGCGTGCGCGGGATCGGGCTTGGGCCCGACCCGGATCGACCGCTCGATCGGCATCCTCAAGGCGTACACGACTCGCGTTGGCTCAGGGCCGTTCCCGACGGAGTTGCACGACGCTGACGGTGAACGCCTGCGCCAGGTTGGTGGCGAGGTCGGTGTCACCACTGGCCGGGACCGTCGCTGTGGCTGGTTCGACGCACCGATCGCTCGCTACGCCACCCGCGTCAACGGTTTGACGGACATCTTCTTGACCAAACTCGACGTGCTCACTGGTTGGGACCAGATCCCGGTCTGTGTCGCGTACGACGTTGACGGGGACATTGTTGACGAGGTCCCGATGACGCAGACCGACTTCCACCACGCGAAACCCGTCTACGAATACCTGCCGGGTTGGTCTGAGGACATCAGCGAGGCGCGCTCGTTGACGGATCTTCCAGCGAATGCGCGTGCCTACGTCGAGTTCCTTGAGGAGCATTCGCAGTGTCGGATCTCCGCGATCGGCGTTGGGCAAGACCGCGACGCGACGATCGCGATTCACGACCTCGTCAACTAGTGGGGATGTTCTCGTGGCCGCCTGAGCCGACGTTGGAGCTGGTGGGGGAGTTCGTCACCTTGTCGCGCTACCAGTCCAGTGATGGGCCGGCGTTGTCTGCGGCGCTCGCTGACGAACGCGTCTGGGCACACATTCCGACGCAGATTCCGACCGCTGACGAGTGGGATGCGTTTGCCGCCAAGGGCAGCAGCGGTGGCCGCTGGATGTGGGTCGCGAGGTTGAACGTTGAGCGTGCAGGGCTGGGTGCCGGGACGGTTGTCGGGACGACGTCGTTCTACGACGTGTCCCTCGATGACGCGCATCTGAGTGTCGGCTACACGATGTTCCGGCCTGAGGTGCAAGGCGACGTGGTCAACGCCGAGGCGAAGTTGCTGATGCTCCGCTACGCGTTTGTTGACCGTGAGTTGGCGCGCGTTGAGTTCCGAGTTGATGCGAACAACGCGACTTCACGTGCCGCGGTTCTGTCGCTGGGTGCGACGCAGGAAGGAATCCTGCGCAGCCACATGCGCCGCCGCGATGGCAGCCTTCGCGACAGCGTGATCTTCTCGATCCTCGCGCCTGAATGGCCCGCCGCCGAAGCTCGCATTACCGCCCGCCTGGCTCGTCGCCGCTAGCCGCTTTGCTCACCCCGCCTGCAACCCTGCGCCCGCCATCCGGCCGTTAGAGGTGCCAGGATCGGAGGTATGAGTCCCGCACCAGCCGACGCTAACGGTCGTCGCATCTACGACCTCGACCATGCGCACGTCTTCAACTCCTGGGCGGTGCAAGGCGCCTGGGATCCGATCGTCATCGAGCGTGCCGAAGGCTGCAGCCTCTGGGATTGCGACGGCAAGGAATACCTCGACTTTGCCAGCCAACAGGTCTTCACCAATGTGGGGTACCAACACCCGAAGTTGGTTGCGTCGATTCAGGCTCAGGCTGCCGAGATGTCGGTGATGGGCGTCAACTTCGCCAACAGAGCTCGCAGCGAGGCGGCCGAAGCACTCACGTCTCTGTTCGGGGAGACCCACCAGAAGGTGTTCTTCACCAACGGTGGTGCCGACGCGAACGAGAACGCCATTCGCATGGCGAGGCTTTTCACCGGTCGACGAAAGGTGCTGAGCGCCTACCGCTCGTACCACGGCAACACGGGTGCGGCGATCGTTGCAACGGGCGACCAGCGTCGTTGGCCGAACGAGTACGCCGATGGCCACGCGCACTTCTTCGGCCCGTACCTGTATCGCTCAGAGTTTGGCTCGACTACCGCAGAGGAAGAATCTGCGCGTGCGCTCGCTCACATGCGGCACGTGATCGAGCTCGAAGGTCCGCCGACGATTGCCGCCATCCTGTTGGAGTCTGTGGTCGGTGCCGCAGGTGTCCTCGTGCCGCCGCCCGGATACCTGCGAGGTGTGCGTGCCCTATGCGACGAGTTCGGCATCGTCTACATCGCCGATGAAGTGATGAGCGGGTTTGGCCGGACCGGCCTAATGTTCGGCTTCGAACACGACCTTGATGCCTCGAACCCGCCGGATCTGATCACGGTCGCGAAGGGCATCAACTCCGGCTACGTGCCCATCGGAGGCGTGATCATCAGCAATCCCATTGCTGACTTCTTCGACGACAAGTTCTACCCCGGTGGGTTGACGTACTCGGGCCATCCGCTGGCGTGCGGCAGTATCTCCGCGAACCTTGAGATCATCCGCGACGAGGGACTTGTCGACAATGCCGCCGCGATCGGCAGCGACGTCCTCGGCCCCGGCTTGCACCAGCTGGCTGCCAGCAGCGAGATCGTCGGCGACGTCCGCGGTATCGGCCTGTTCTGGGCAATCGAGCTAGTCCGCGACAAGGCGACCAAAGAGCCGCTGGCCTCTTACGGCGCATCGTCACCAGAGATGGCGCAGATAACCCGCGCCCTCACCGCCGCAGGCCTGCTCACCCTCCCCATCGGCAACCGCATCCACCTCAGCCCACCCCTGCCGGTAACCCCCACCCAAACCGCCCAAGCCCTCCACACCCTCACCATGGTCCTGGCCCCCTAGCCCTCCGCCCGCCGCCGTGCCTCGCCGCACAGGATTGGGGCGCATTTGTGCCCCTATAGGGGCACCGATCGACCACAATCCTGCGCGGTGCGGCACGTGTGGCGGGTCACGTGGGGGTGACGCGTAGGGTTGGAGGGTGAAGGTTCTGGTGGTTGGCGCGGGTGCGCGCGAGCATGCGTTGGTTTCGGCATTGGCGAACGATCCGAGCGTGGAGGAGTTGTTCGCCGCGCCTGGGAATGCCGGGATGGGTAGTCAGGCCGAGTTGCTCGACGTTGACGCAAACGATCCCAACGCCGTTACTGCGCTGGCCCAGCAAGTCCACGCTGACCTTGTGGTTGTCGGACCGGAGGCGCCGTTGGTTGCAGGTGTCGCGGACGCACTTCGCGAGGCAGGTATCGCTTGTTTTGGTCCGTCGGCCGCTGCCGCGGAACTTGAAGCCAGCAAGGCCTTCGCCAAGCAGGTCATGCACTCCGCCGGGGTCCCCACTGCCCGCGCAGGCGTCGCCACCGACATCGACACCGTCTCGATGATGCTGCAGGAATTCGGCGCCCCCCACGTCGTCAAGGACGACGGCCTCGCCGCGGGCAAGGGCGTTGTCGTGACCGATGACTTCGATGAGGCGATCGCTCACGCCCAGGAATGCCTCGCCAAACCGAACGGCCGCATCGTGATCGAGGAGTTCCTCGATGGCCCAGAGGTCTCGCTCTTCTGCATCACCGACGGTGTAACCGTCGTTCCGCTCCAACCGGCACAGGACTTCAAGCGCGTAGGCGACGGCGACGCTGGCCCCAACACCGGTGGAATGGGCGCCTACACCCCGCTGCCATGGGCACCTGCGAACCTCGTTGACGACGTCGTGCGCACGGTCGCTCAACCCACGATCGACGAGATGGCTCGACGCGGCACCCCTTTTGCCGGGCTCCTCTACATCGGCCTCGCGCTCACGTCACGCGGCACCCGCGTGATCGAGTTCAACGCCCGCTTCGGAGATCCAGAAACCCAGGTCGTGCTCGCGTCGCTGAAGACCCCGCTCGCCGGTGTCTTGCACGCCGCGGCGATCGGCGGCCTTGCGGAGCTGCCACCTCTTGAGTGGTACGAGGGCGCGGCCGTGACCGTCGTCATCGCCGCTGAGAACTACCCCGGAACCCCCGTCACAGGCGATCCGATCACCGGCATCGACGACGCGGAGAACGTCGAAGGTGTTCAGGTGCTGCACGCCGGGACCAAGACCGGGCCCGATGGCGTGCCGGTGTCCGCCGGGGGCCGCGTGCTATCGGTCGTCGCCCAAGGCGCGACCCTCGCCGAGGCACGCGACAACGCTTACGACGGCGTGAACGCGATCTTCTTGCGTGGTAGCCACTACCGCTCGGACATCGCCGACAAAGCGATCGAAGGAACCATCTTTCAGACCGCACCGCAGGGAGCAGATTCGTGAGTCGCCAGCCAATCCCCAACGTCCTCGCGGCGCGGTACGCGTCTGGGTCGATGACACAGATCTGGGAGCCGGAGAACAAGGTCCGCCTCGAACGCCAGCTCTGGATCGCGGTACTGCAGGCCCAGCGTGAGCTCGGAATCGATGTTCCTGATGGCGTGATCGCGGCCTATGAAGCCGTGGCCGACAACGTCGACCTCGCCTCAATCGCGCGTCGCGAGGCGATCACCCGCCACGACGTGAAGGCCCGGATCGAGGAGTTCAACGCGCTCGCCGGTCACGAACACATCCACAAAGGGATGACCTCACGCGACCTCACCGAAAACGTTGAGCAGTTGCAGATCCGCCTGTCGTTGGAACTCGTCCGCGATCGTGCGATCGCAACGGCAGTCCAGCTCGCAGACCTCGCGGTGCAGTACAGCGAGACTGCCCTGACTGGCCGTTCCCACAACGTTGCCGCTCAGATGACCACCCTCGGCAAGCGTTTCGCGACGTTCGCCGACGAACTCCTCATCGCGATCGATCGCATCGAATCCCTGCTCGCGCGCTACCCATTGCGCGGTATCAAGGGCCCAGTTGGCACCTCCCAGGACATGCTCGATCTTGTTGGCGGCGATGCTGCGCGACTCGACCAACTTGAGAAGAAGATCGCCGTCCACCTCGGCTTCGAACAGGTCTTGACGTCGGTCGGGCAGGTCTACCCCCGCTCACTCGATCACGAGGTCCTCGGCTCTCTGGTCCAGCTCGCGGCAGCCCCGTCGAGCGCGGCGAAGACGATCCGCCTGATGGCCGGGCACGAGCTGGTCACCGAGGGCTTCGCCGAAGGCCAAGTCGGCTCAAGCGCGATGCCACACAAGATGAACACCCGCTCATGCGAGCGCGTCAACGGTTTCATGGTCATCTTGCGGGGCTACGAATCAATGACCTCCGAGCTTGCCGGCGACCAATGGAACGAAGGCGACGTCTCGTGCTCGGTCGTCCGTCGGGTCGCGTTGCCTGATGGCTTCTTCGCCGCCGACGGATTGTTCGAAACCTTCCTCACGGTGCTCGCCGAGTTCGGTGCCTTCCCCGCCGTGATCGATCGCGAGCTCGAACGCTACCTGCCATTCCTGGCGACGACGAAAATCCTGATGGCTGCCGTACGAAACGGGGTCGGCCGCGAGACCGCCCACGAGGCAATCAAGGAACATGCGGTCGCTACTGCCCTCGACCTGCGGAAGGGCTTGGCGAGCAACGACCTCTTCGACAGGCTCGCCCAAGACACGCGCCTCAGGCTGTCGCGCGACGAGATCGCCGCGTTGGTCAGCAGCCCCATTGAGTTCACCGGCGCCGCTCGTGCCCAGGTCAGCGCCGTCGCCTCCCGAGTCGCCGGTCTCGCCGCCGCCTACCCCGAAGCCGCGGCATATTCGCCCGGCGCGATCCTCTAGTCGCCATGGCGCACAACGTGGAGATTCCCGCCCCTGACTACGTCCTGCCCGATGGCTACGAATTGCTCTACTCCGGCAAGGTTCGCGACCTCTGGTCGACCCCTGCCGGTCAGGTCCTGTTCGTCGCATCGGATCGCATCTCGGCGTACGACTACGTCCTGAGTACGCCGATCCCCGACAAGGGGAAGATCCTCACCGCGGTGTCGGTGTGGTGGTTCGAGCGCCTCGCGGACGTCGTTCCCAACCACATGGTGTCCCTCGACGTTCCCGACGAAGTTGCCGGGCGCGCGATGATCTGCAAGCGCCTCGACATGCTGCCTGTGGAGTGCGTCGCTCGCGGCTACCTGACGGGTTCCGGCCTGGCGGACTACCGACGCACGGGCGAGGTCTGCGGAGTCGAGCTGCCCCTCGGGCTCGGCGACGGCGCGCGCTTACCGGAGCCGATCTTCACCCCGGCGACGAAGGCGGCAGTGGGCGATCACGACGAGAACATCGACTTCGATGCCGTGGCCTCCGCGGTTGGCGAGGTAGCAGCGAACGAACTGCGTCGCCTGACCCTCGACGTCTACACCAAAGCCGAGGGAATCGCGCGTAGTCGTGGCCTGATCCTCGCCGACACCAAGTTCGAATTTGGCCGGGCGGCGGCTGAGTCCGACCAGTTGATCCTCGCCGACGAGGTGCTCACCCCGGACTCCTCACGCTGGTGGCCGATCGAGGCCTACGCGCCCGGCCGACCGCAGCAGTCGTTCGACAAGCAGTTCGTCCGCGACTGGCTCACGAGCCCAGAGAGTGGCTGGGACAAGGCGTCAGGAACCCAGCCACCGCCGCTGCCCGAGGACGTGGTGGAACGCACGCGCGCCAAGTACATCGAGGCGTACGAACGGCTAACCGGCCAGACCTGGCAATAGCGTTGCCAGGGCACGCTGTTTTGGACATTCACGAGACGCGCACGATTCGGCTGCAAGCGTTCGGCTTCGCCGTCGGCTCGGCTTTGTTCGCCACAGGCTCGTTGACTTCGCAATTTAGCCTGAGTAGCCAAGCGGCCGCGAATGTTCAGCTAGCGATTGGCGCTGTGCTCTTCACCTTCGGTGCCGCGATGCAGTTGTGGCTCTCCCGTTTGCACCAGGCGCAGGACGACGTGCGGGTGTGGCAGTTGCGAACGGAGGTGCGCAACCCCGATTTGATCTCGTCGGTCGTGCAACTCGTCGGCACGTTGTACTTCAACGTGATGACGCTGCGCGCAGTGTTTGAGGTCTACACCGATCCCGTCGTGGCGAACCATGAGATCTGGCGGCCGGACCTGATCGGTTCGGCCCTGTTCCTGTTGTCGTCGGCGATTGCGTGGGCGCCAGTGGCGCGTCACCGGCGCCACAACCACGTTTGGCATCGGTCCTTGTGGATCAGCCGACTCAACGTTGCAGGTTCGCTGGCGTTCGGGGTCGCGGCACTCGGGTCGCGCTACGTCGTTGACGGGCAGTTGCTGAACCCGCCGTTGGCGAACTGGGCGACCTTTGTCGGCGCGGTGTTGTTCTGTATCGCTGCAGTGTTGATCCTGCCGCGCTGGGCGGCTGATTCTGACGAAGCGGGCCTCCCGACCGCGAGAACCTGACCCTCCGATGGCCCAACGTGGGCGGCACGGCGGTCGATTGAACCCCGCGGGATAGCATGGGTGGACCGCCCAGCACCGAGACATCGGAGATATAAGTGGCACGCGTTGTCGTAGTCGTCATGCTCAAGCCAGAGATCCTGGATCCACAAGGACGAGCCGTGCAAGGCGCGCTCGGACGCATCGGGCTTGGCGGTGTTGCTGATGTCCGTCAGGGTAAGCAGTTCATCATCGACCTCGACGGTGAAGTCGATGATGCGGTGCTCGCGCAGCTGCACGACATCGCCGGGAGCCTGCTCAGCAATCCGGTCCTCGAGAACTATGAGTTGTCGGTGGAGTTCACCGACGGCGATGGGGCGTAAGCGTGACCACTCGAATCGGAGTTGTCACCTTCCCCGGAACGCTTGATGACCGCGACGCTGCCCGCGCGGTGCGTCTTGGCGGTGCCGAGCCGGTCGCGCTGTGGCACGGCGATCACGACCTCAAGTCCGTCGACGCCATCATCTTGCCGGGTGGATTCTCCTACGGCGACTACCTTCGGTGCGGCGCGATCTCGGCACGTTCCCCGCTGATGACCGAGGTTGTGGCCGCGGCAGGCCGCGGTGTTCCGGTGCTCGGCATCTGCAACGGCTTCCAGATCCTGTGCGAATCGCACCTGCTCCCCGG
>CAUJEJ010000214.1 GCA_963169255.1 Actinomycetota bacterium
GCGGCAGGATTCCAGGTCATCGTCCCTGACATGCGCGGGTACGGGGAATCGGATCAGCCACCTGAGGTCGACGCTTACGGTGGATTCGCCCTGGCGACTGATGTGGTCGCCATCATGGACGATCAAGGCATTGACCGGGCCCACATCGTTGGTCACGACTGGGGAGCGGCGGTCGCCTGGGTGCTTGGATCGTTCTTTCCTGACCGGGTGGATCACTTGGTCACGATGTCCGTGGGCCATCCGGCGACGTTTCATGGCGGGGGCTTCGATCAGTACGAGAAGTCCTGGTACATGCTCCTTTTCCAGTTTCCTGACATCGCTGAACAGTGGTTGACCGAAAACGACTGGGCGCGATTCCGCGCTTGGGGGCATCATCCCGACGCCGCTGGCGTCATCGCCGACCTTGAGCGAACCGGATCACTGACTCCGGGGTTGAACTGGTACCGCGCGAACATGAAGCCAGAGTCCTTCGTTGGCGCCCCGTTCCCGTTCCCGAAGGTTGCCGCTCCCACGCTCGGAATCTGGAGCTCTGAAGATCACGCACTAACTGAAGGCCAAATGACGAGGTCAGCTGAGTTGGTCGAAGGCCCATGGACATACCGGCGACTCGAGGGGCCCGGCCACTGGATGCAGCTGGAGGATCCGGACGCAATCAACGCTCTCCTGCTGGGCTTTCTACCCAGCGGGAGCAACTAGTCGCTACAGCCAATTCCGGGCGCAGTTTCGGCCGGTGGGAAGAGCCGGTTTGCCGCCGCGCGTAGAGACGTCTTGAGCGTGACGGCTGACGTACGTGCGTTTGCGCTGGCGTTCACGTCCCAGCTCTCCGCCGCTGATTCGCGGATGGTGGCTCTCAACTGCAGCTTCCGGAGAGTGTGATGTGGGCCTCAAGGGGTCCCTCGGGTGGGTGAGTGTCCGATATGTGCAGGCGTCGACCGGGCAGGACTTCAGTGCAACCCACGGCGGACCTGGCCGCGGCCCCGCAGTTCACATCGCGAGGCCACCAAACGAGCACGACGGACAGGTAGCGGCGAGCAGCGCGAGAGACCAGAACCCGCGCCGCGCAGACCCCCACCGTGAAACGCCAAAGTGCGAAGCGCAACAGACCCCGATGACGTCCATCGCTGCGGTGTTGACGCGAGTGACACGCACTCCATTCATCCTTGGAGTTTTGATGAATACCTCAACTGTCCGCGTCGTAATCCCAGTGCTTGGCGCTGCGGTCCTTAGCGGTGGAATCCTCGCCGCGGGAGCAGCCCCGGCAACCGCCGCACAGCCAGCTGCGGCCCCGGCCAGCGTCGCGTCAACCGTCGTGAGTCCCGGTCAGGTCACCAAGTACCACCTGAGCAAAAAGCAGGTCCGCGACATTGAGAAGGCGAAGAAGTTCGCGAACACGAAGAAGGCCAAGCAGATCCGGTTCCGCGAGAGCCGTCACCACTACAAGGCTCGCAGTGGGCAGTACACCGGCGCGTGGCAGTTCGACAGCGGAACGTGGAAGTCCAACGGTGGACGGCAGTTCAGCAAGGATGCCTACAAGGCTCCCAAGTGGGCACAGGACTACGTCATGTGGCGCACACACAAGGCCCGCGGCTGGCAGCCCTGGGGCGGCTAATCCCGCGAGCTAGATGCCGAACGTGGCGCACGATCCGATAGATCGATATCGACCGCGTTTCGCATAGTCGGAACGGATGCGCGTGTGCGGGGCGGTTCAGCTGCACCAAAGAGCCACCCTTGGCCGCAATGCCAACCCAGTGCTCGCAGCAGTCGCTCTTGCTTCGCAGTCTCAATGCCTTCGGCAATTCCGCGCAACGAGAGTCGTTCGGTGAGGTCTAGCAGACCGGACACGAGGCGGCTCGTTGGTCCAGTCTCATCGTTGGTCAGCCGCTCGGCGAAATCCCGATCGAGCTTGAGCCCGGTGACTGGGTAGTCGAGCAGGGTCGCAAGAGATGAGTAGCCAGTTCCGAAATCGTCGATGTAGATGCCGACGCCGCGGTCGGTGAGTGACGCCAGGCCTGCTTGGGCAGGGCCGTCCAATTCGAGCAGCGAGTGCTCAGTGATCTCGATGACGAGCTGTTGCGGCGGGGCATCGTGGGCCGTCAGTTGGCCAAGCACGTAGGCACCAAAGTCGGGGTTGCCGAGTTGTGATGCAGATGCGTTCACGCACATCGTCTGGTTCGTCGGCATGTATTGAATCCGGGCGATTGCCTCGGCGATGACGTGGTTACCTAGCTCATTGATCATTCCGGAGTCTTCAGCAGCCTCAATGAACTCGCTCGCCGCGACCACCCCATCTGGCGTGATCCAACGTGCGAGCGCTTCGTAGCCCAAAATTTGGCGACTACCAAGTTCAACGATCGGCTGGTACCAGGCGTGGAACTGGCCACCATCGAGCCCGGTACGGATCCGCCGGTTGAGACCCATCTTGTGCGCGGCCTCAGCACGAATCGCCTCATTGGAAACCACAAAACGATTGCCGCCAGCCCGCTTAGCTTCGCGCAGTGCTGCGTCCGCGTCGCTGAGTACCGAGTGCGCATGTTGATCGGGTCGTGAAGTCGTGACGCCGACGCTCGCGGTGATTGCGACGGGCGCTGCGTCAGCGAAGAAGTCGGCCGCGGCGATCGCATCGACGACCCGACGAGCGCAATCCACTGAGTCATCAGCGGAGCTAGCGCTATCAAGCACGACCGCAAACTCGTCGCTGCCGAGTCGCCCGACGGATCCCCGATTGTTGAGCGTGGTTCGCAGAATGCTTGCCACCCGGTTCAGGATGTCGTCTCCAACCGAATGGGAGATCCCGTCATTGACCTCTTTGAACCGATCAACGTCGACCAGGAGGACCGCAACGTGTCCTTCAGTAGGTTGAGTCTTCAGCGCTTGCGTGAGGCTCTCGATGAACGCATCTCGGTTCATGAGTCCGGTGAGCGCATCGTGATGGCTGCGATAGGAGAGCTCTGCGATAGCGGTCTGCGCTAATTGGCGCGCGACCACCTCGTCGTTGATGCAGCGCAACGCCTCAACATGGCTGCCATCGATCAGAGTGCGCGACTTCCTGGAGACCCAGACCCACCGGCCGTTGCCGTGTTTGATCCGGAACTCCGGAGCGGTGTCGATCAGGTCGCTTGGGTACTCGCCACCAAAGTGTTCGTTCGGTTGATCGTCAGGGTGAATGAGCGCGCTTAGCGGCAGCGCTAAGAACGTATCGGGTTCCCAACCGAGCAGTTCCTGCACAGAGGCCGAAACCCAGCGGCGCACGTGGTGATCGTCAAAGCGGATGACGACATCGGCAGCGTTCTCTGCGAGGAGTTTGAATTCATGCTCACTGCGCCGAAGATCGATCTCGGCAGCGACTTGGTCAGACACATCGCGAACGACTGAAACCGTCCCATCGGCCTCGCCGGATTCACTCAGGTACGGCGATGCGTGCGCCTCGACCCAGGTGTAGTCGCCGTCGCTGGACATGAATCGGAATCGCAGACGGACCTTTTCGGTGGTGATGTCGCGATTTTGTTTGGTGGCCTCCGAGAGGTATCGATCATCGGGGTGTACCAACTCGACCGCCCGCTGCCCGATGAGCGCGTCATCAGTCCAGCCGAACTGGCTGCCAGCCGAGGACGCCCACACGATCACACCGTCTCGAACCCACAGCACCAAGTCGCCACTGTTGTTGATGAGTCGCTGGTAGGAGACGTCGGCATCCGGGGTCGCACGACCCGCGATGATGATCGGCGCCGATTGGGTGATGTCGTCGGTCACGCGGATGCTCCAGCGTCGGCCATGCCTGCGTGCGGGCGCAGCAGGGCGCTCCCGTTGCGCAGAGCCGATAGTCGTGACACAAGAACACAGAGTACCTGCGAAATTCGTTGTGCGACCGCGATCTGAGAATCTTGCAATTGACTGCCGCGACGCCATCCGATGTTTGCTTCGGGTGACTTCGCTAGCGGCGTTCGAGCACCCACAGGCCGACCGACGCACTGACTTTGCGGGACGCCTTTTGGAGCATCACCCGTGTCCGCAGCGCATCACGATCCACATGCCACGCATTAGGCCCCATGAGGATCAAGTCGGCCACTTGCTCAGGCTCCAGGTCCATTTCAAACTGAACTTCCGCAACCTCGACGATCGCCATGCCCACCTGTTCAGCGGGCACGGAAACCCGGTCGGTGTTCTTGGTTGCAATACCCAGGAGTTCGTACTCGTCACGCAACTCTTGAATATGCGCAGGCTTGGCTGATGCCAACACAAGTCGACCACCCGGTCGCAGGACGCGTGCGATCTCGGCCAGGTTGCGCGGAGCAAACGCGACAAGCACGGCGTCGACGGTGTCGTCGGCGAGCGGAAGAGGTGCCCAGGAATCACTGACGATCGCGGTCGTTCGGACATGGGAACGAGCTGCCCTAATCGTTGCTGGAATAGAGAGGTCGATCGCGATGCCGTGGGCATCGTCGTTGCGGTCGAGGGCGGCTGCCAAATATGCCGCTGTGCCTGCTCCCAGCTCAACGAACAGGCGGCCGTTGTTCCCTGTCCTGTCGCGCGGGATACGAGAGGCAACCGCATCGACGATGGGGTCAAACGCGCCGGTCGCCAGGAATCGCTGGCGTGACGTCACCATGTCGAGGTCGTCGCTTCGCAGGCTCGAGGCCTTCGAATTCGCCACCGCGAGGTTGACGTACCCCTGTTTGGCGATGTCGAAGCAATGGCCAGATTCGCAGGTCAGGCTTCGTTGATCGGCGGTCACGGGCACCTGATCAATAGGGCATCGCATTGCCTGAACTGCCGTCTGATCCATCCGGCGAACGTAGCGTGGCCAGCTCGTTGGCACGTAACGCCGGTGGGCCCGTCGACACTGCGCGACGGGCCCACCGGACTTGCTATGGAGTTGTGACCGCTGCTGCCACGGCCCAGACTTCGGGCCGTGCGAGTCAGCTAGCTATTCCAGAACGCAGTGAGTTCTTCGACATCTTCGCCTGCCTGCTCGACGCCCAACGCAATCGCTTCGGGAACGGCGTCGGGATCCATGAGGCGACTCAGATCAACCTTCTTGGGTCCACGTGCGATGGCTACAGTCCCGGCCTTTGCCAGTTCGTCCATCTCGTCCTTGAAGCTCGACGGCGACAGCGTCATCGTTCCGAAGTCCGACTCGACAACGGCGCCGAGTGAGATCACGAAGGCCTTCTTCGAACCTGCGACGAGATCGCAGTGGGTGCCGCTACCGCTCACTCCACCATCCATGCACCAACGGTCGTGGAGCCGCTGTGGCGAGAAGATTCCTGGAACCGCGCTGCTAGCAGCGGCCGCCCGGATCGCCGACGTTTGCGCTTCCTGGGTTACCACGAGACGTTCGCCGGTGTAGGCGTCAACGGCAGTGATGTGCAGGGCGGGCGATGGCCAGCCGCGAGCAGCGATTGCGAATCCGGTACTGCGACGCATTTCGGCGGCCGTTGGGGTGTTTGCGCTGAGTGCGGCGTGACCGATTGCCTTGATGGTCGCCGGGTCAGAGTTGTCGGCATCACGGAACATCTCGAGTGCACGAACTTGGCTCTCGTGGAAGTGCGACGCCGGCGCGAGGAGATTCACCAAAGCGGGAACCTTCGCGATCCAGTCGACCTGCTTGCCGAACCGCTTGAGTCCGCGGCTAGCGAGGATCGACGAAACGAGTGACCCGGCAGAGGTGCCAACAATGCGTTCGGCATCTTCAAGTTGAACGCCACGGCGGATGAGCTCATTGAGGTACGCAACCTGCCATGCAACGAAGTACACCCCGCCGCCGCCGAGCACGAGTGATCGGCCGATTCCGTCGCCGTAGCGGGCCTCGAAGGAGATCGGCTTGGGCAGCACCGAGTCCAGCGGATCTGGTTCAGCAGCTGGGATCGGGTTTAGCTCTGCGGCAGTGTGTTCTGCGCTTGTGTCAGTCGTCATGGCGGTCATGCTAGGGCGGTCAAGGTGGATGTGTCGCGGTTCGTTGATCCATCCGTTGCCGCCCGTAGGGGTGCAGTGATGGGTCTGTTTCTCAAAGCAGCAGTGAGGGTGCTCTAGGCTCGATTCGTGCACACCAAAACCTTCGAAGTCCGCTGGGACGAAGTCGACCCAAACCAGCACATGCGCCACACCGTCTACCTGACCTACGGTGCCGATGCCCGGGTCGACATCTTCAATCGCAATGGCATTGAGTTTGGTCTCAACGGGATTCCCGACGTGGCTCCTGTGCTGTTTCGTGAAGAAGCGATCTACCGGCGAGAGGTGCGGTTCGGCGACACCGTTGAGGTGCGCACGACCATCACCAAGCTGACTGATGATGCCGGTCGTTGGTCGATGCAACATGAGGTGCTGCGCCCCGACGGGGAACTTGCCGCAACGATCGAGGCCGACGGTGCCTGGATCGACATGGCGACTCGCAAACTAGCAGTTCCGCCACCGGACGTTGCCGCCGCATTCAGGGCGCTATATGACGAGGTCGAACGCTAGCCAGCGAGTGGTTCCTGCCGTGTGAAGACAGCGACTGACTCGACGTGTTTTGTCATCGGGAACATGTCGAAGCATCGAAGAGCGGTCAAGGTGTAGCCCCGTTCGCCGAGGTACTTGGTATCGCGCGCAAGCGCTACCGCATCGCACGCGACGTACACAATTGCCCGGGGCTTGCGGCGAGTGATCGCGGTCGCAACGTCCTTTCCCGCGCCAGACCTCGGCGGATCGAGCACGACGACGTCAGCATGTGAGCGATGCCCGGCTGCCAACCATCGTTCCACTGGGGCTTGATGGTGGTGGACCCACGGCAGGTCGGCGAGGTTCCGGCGTCCAAGTTGGCTCGCTGCCTTGTCACCTTCGACTGCGTCAACACGCCCGGTGACGGTGACGGCCTCGCCGAGGAACGCCGCGAACAATCCCACGCCGCTGTAGAGGTCAAGGACTCGCTCGCCGGGCTGCAGGTCAGCGAGTTCGAGGACGGTGCTCACCAGGGTCTGCGGAGCGCGCGGGTGGACTTGCCAGAACCCGGTCGCAGCAACACTAAATTCACGATCGCCAACGTGTTCGGTCAGTAACTGCCTAGAGCGTGGGTCAACGATCGCAAGTTCGCCGGTGTTGGCGTAGGCAGCGACGAGGGCGTCGGCCCGTTGATCTCCAGGGATCTGTGGCGCGATCACGGAACTGATTTCCGTCACAGCTAACGGGCACTCGCTGGCTGGAATTATCTGGTGTGAGCGCGCGGCCCGCAGTCCAACCGTGCCGTCCTCAGCGACGGCGTAACGCATCCGCGTTCGCCAGTGGAGTCCGTCACCGTCATCTAGCGCGTCGACGGTCACCGCGTCGTCCAACGGCGCTCCACCGATTGCCTCGACGCCGCCTGTTCTGCGCATCGCGTCGACGACGACTCGAGCCTTGAGTTCGCGTTGAAAGTCAATCGAGACGTGTTGCCAATCGCATCCGCCGCACTCGTGGGAAATCGCACACGGTGGCTCGACTCGATGCTCCGACGCTTGCACAACCTCGACGACGTCGGCGCGCAGGAACGCACCCTTCTTGCCAGTGCCCGTCACGACCGCGCGCACCCGCTCGCCGGGGATCGCATCTCGAACGAAGACGACTTGGCCGTCTAGGCGAGCGATGCACTGGCCACCGGCAACCGGATCGCCAACGTCGACAGTCACCACGTCGCCAATGGCAGGTGGGTGGACTTCTGGGTTCGCGGCGGAATCAATGGGTGACGTCATCAGGCGGCAAGTCTGTCAGGCGATGGTGACGTCGAGGCGGGCGTGGGGGAGTTTGGGCTCAGCGGTGAGCGTGGCGTCCCATCCTTGATCGCGTAACAGGTCCACAGCATCGTCGGGCGTCATGGGAGTCGACGACGTGCTCGCGAACAGTCGAGCGACTTCGCCCTTCGTCGCCTTGTTGTGGTGACTCACCGCTGTGCGGTTTCCACCCGGTCCGAGTTGCCAGATCTTCACGGTGGCGGCATGCCGAGAGAACTGTTCGGGGATCGGCCAGAACTTCACGTAGGTTCCTGACCGCATATCGATCACCAATTGGTCATCGATGACGTTGGGCAGTACACGTTCGAGCTGGCGGCGCCAGAACGAGTCGACCCGCCCGATCCGCGGCAACGTCGTACCCCCTGGGAGTCGGTAGGCCGGGATCAGATCGTCGGGCCTCACGACGCCGAACAACGATGACGCGACCAGGAGTCGGTCATTCGCGCGCTGTTGTTCTTGCTGGGTCAAACTCGGGTAGTCGAGGGCGGCAAAGAGGACGCCAGTGTAGATACGGAGCGCGTGGTCCGCCGGTGCGTCATTGAGGTCAGCGTTCGCAGCGACTTCGTTGCGTTGGTTCACCGAGAGCCCGAGCACCTTGAGTGCCTTGTGCGGAGTGTTTGTGCACATTCGGGTGAGCGAATCGAGGACCTTCATTCGCGCCGAATTCAGCGGAGCATTCGCGAGCAACTCAAGGTGGAACTTCCCCCCAGATGCCGGTGCCGTCTTACCCTCGGATGGCGGGAGCAGCACGATCATGCGTAGGTTCCTTCCAGCAAGCTCATTTTGCGTTCCCAGATGTCCCTGGAGGATTGTGTGACCAGCTTTGCCGTGATTGGTTCCGGCGCCGTCGGTGGATTCTATGGATCGAAGTTGGCGCAGGCCGGCCACGACGTGCACTTCTTGTTCCGGCAGTCAGCAGCACACGTCCGGGAGCACGGTCTGCACGTGCGGTCGATTGATGGTGACTACCACTTGACGGACGTGTCAGCGCACGAGACGCACGACACGATCCCGCGATGTGACGTGGTCATTGTCGCGGTTAAGTCGAATGTGAACCCCGATGTCACCGATGTGGTCGCGGCTGTCGTCAAGCCTGGCGGCGTGGTGGTGCTGATCCAGAATGGGCTCGGCGGTGAGCCGCTGTTCGCTGACGCACTGCCAGCGGACGTCGAAGTCATCGGTGGGCTCGCATTCCTCAACTCGCAGCGAACAGGTGCCAACGAAGTCACCCACATGGGCAATGGCGGACTCACGATCGCGGGCTACCGGCCAGGGTATGAGCCAGCGGGAATCACCCCTGGCATGGAGTTGATTGGAGCCGCGTACGAGGGCACCACTGTGCCGGTGACCCTCGACGGCGAGCTCATCCGCGCCCGTTGGACGAAGGGGATGTGGAACATTCCGTACAACAGCTTGTCGGTAGTGCTGGCAGCGGACACGTCAGAGTTGATGAACGAACCCGCGAGTGAAGCGCTGGTGCGAACCATCATGGAGGAGGTCTCCGCCGCCGCGGCCGCCGACGGCTGCGAGCTGATGGAAGGCCTGATGGAACTGATGCTCGATGCGACCAGAGCGATGGAGCCCTACGCAACGAGCATGAAGGTGGACTACGACGCGGGCCGTGTTCTTGAGGTTGAGTCGATTGTGGGCGAGCCTCTGCGTCGCGGCCAGGGGCTTGGAGTCTCGATGCCGGTCATCGAAGCGGTCTATCGCCAGCTGACGTTCATCAATGCTCGGATCGGCGCGGTCTAGCGCGGCTCGGTAGGCGAACGGCTCTGGCTATGCGGGCCGGGTCACGGTGAACACCTTGGAGATGTAGGGCACCTCGAACGTGTCCTTACCCGCGAGGTCGGGATGGGTTTGCGTTAGTTGTCTGACTCCAGCGAGGATCTCGTCACGGTTCTCGCTCGTGGCGACGTGCGAGAAGGTTCCAACGAGGCCGACGAGGCCGTCGGCACTGCTCGTGTGAGTGAACGCGAATTCCGTGAGGGCCATCTCGCCGAACGGTTCGGTGAGCGGCGGCGCATCGTTGCCCCGGAACCACTTGTAGGAGTCGGGCAGTTCAACGACCGACTCCATCGCCTTCAGCCAATCCGCGTTGTCGTCGCGCAGGCTCCAAATGATCGCGAAGACTCCGCCTGGGCGCAGCACGCGCGCAACTTCTCTTACCGCGCGGATCGGATCGACCCAGTGCCACATTTGGGCACCCGTCACCAGATCCGCGCTCGCGTCTGGGATCGGAATCTGCTCGGCGCTGCCAGCCAGAGCAGCCGTGACGGCTACCCGTTCCACGAGCGCAGCACGCATCCGGTCGTCGGGTTCGACCGCCGTCACCGAGCACCCGCGCTCGACGAAGCCAGCAGTGAGTTGCCCCGTTCCGGCGCCGAGATCAACGACGGCGATATCGGCGGGTGGTTTGTGGATGAGGCCGAGGAGGTGATCGAAGACCTCGGGTGGGTAGCCAGGTCGGTACTCGGTGTAGGAGTTGGCTTGGGCGCCGAACGAGGTGCGCCGCGACTCGACGTCGTCGTTCACGCGGCCGCGGTCTCGGCATCCCACGCGCGGGCGAACGCGTCGTCGGAGGCGGCAAGACCCTGCATCACGGCGCTGATGACAGCGGGGTGGTACATCAATCCGTAGTGGCCAAGTCCGCGGTATTCGACCTGCTGGATGTCCAGGAGTGGGTGCTGCAGCTTCCCGTAGTGCATCGGCACGATCTCGTCCGACACCGAATACATGCTGATCCAACGAGTCGAACCGGCAACCGTTTCGTCATGGATCTGGGTCAAGGTCTTGCTGCCCGGACGAAGTTCGCGAACGAGGTGACCAACGAGCGGCACGACGGCACCCGGTCCGTAGGCCCACGGAGTTCCGCCGTGGGGTGTTCCGATGGTGACACCGGTGGCCACGTAGTCCTGGATCTCGGGGTGCCGGTTGATCGCCGCGCGCAATACAAGCCCACCGATCGAGTGGGCAACGACGTGCACGGCTGGTGCTGCGGAGCGGCCGGTGTATTCCCAGATGTGCTCGGCGACGAGGTCCGCGCATTCGTTGAGGCTGCGACTGAAGGTGTGGTAGTTGACTGACCGCGAGGCAAAGCCATCACGACACAGACTGCGTTGCAGCTTGTAGCTCCAGCTTTGGTTGTGGCCAAGGCCGTGGAGCATGAGGACGGGCAGGCGTCGCTCGACGGGCTGATCGCAACTGCGGTCACGGCGCAGGAATCGCGGCAGGGGCTTCGCCAGAACGCTGCTTACCGCGTCGGACGCGCCGGAAACGTAGAGCGAACCCGCGCTTGCTGCGTAGAGCAACTCGCGCGTCGCCAACCGCACCGGGCGGGTCAGCGGCGTGACGTCAATGACCTGATCAGCATCGGCCATTCAACGTCTCCATTCCAGGTGCAAAATCCGGTGGATCGAATGGTGGACCTATTACGGAGCGTCCGCCAGCGGCGTTCACCCGATTGCTCCATGGTGAGATTTGAACTTAACGCGATCTTCATCGCGGCAGCGATTTCGCCGACGGGGTCCAGGCCTATGCGATACGCGCAATTACCGCGCGGGGACCACTTGTTCCAGCCATTCAAAGACCCGCTGGTTGTATACGGAACGGTTCTGAGTCTCACAATGTCCGCCGACTCCGTCAGCCGCGGTGAACTCAATGAGGTCCTTCTTGGTCGCCCCGACTGCGTCGAACAACAGTCCAGCATTCGCACCCAGCGGATCACCCTCAGCCTTGGTAATCAGCGTTGGGCACGTGATGTTTGCGGCCCGATCCGAGAGCGTGTAATCGCACATGTTTACCGCGTACTCGGCGAAGTTGCTCACGCCATTCACCCAGAAGCCACGACCGACGATCCGCCAGTGCATCGTCGGATCAACATCGTCGGAGGTGAGCCAGTCCTGGATCGGGTCGAGCTTGGCCAGGTCGACGTTCGGGAACTCCTGCTTCTCTTCGTCTGTCAAGGGGAGCATCGCGACAACGTTGTTGCGTTGGTCCCAGGCGCCCGGATCGGCCACCAGCGCGGCCAATTTGTCGGAATGAGTTGCGGCGGCACGCGGCGCAAGCCACCCTCCCAGGCTCCAGCCGCACAGGACGATCGCGTCCGTCTGGACGTCAGGGCGTGCGCTCGCGGTCTCCAGCACGGGTGCAACGACGTTCTCCCAATCGGGTCGCAGGTGAGCGCCGTCCCGAATCAAGCAGCGGCCTTGACCGGGCCCGTCGAACAGCAACACGTTCCAGCCCCGCTCCAAGGCGGGAAGCGCGTGCGCGAAGTACATCTCGTGAACGTTCGAGTCGTACCCATTGGTGTTGATGATGGTCCGCCGGGCTGTTCCGGAGGAATCCGCTGAGAAGAACCAGGCGGGCATC
>CAUJEJ010000215.1 GCA_963169255.1 Actinomycetota bacterium
GTTGGAAGACGTGGGCGCGTGAACTCGCGGCAGATCCGATTGCGGCTGCGAAGTCGATGAACGTTCATGGCTGGTCGCAACGGGCGGTCATCGCCCTCGTCATGCAAACCCTCGACAACTCTGTAACGGTCAGCGGCGGAAAGGGCCTGCTGGGGCGTTGGAAACTGACGAGTCGCGCCAGCGGTGGTGATCCGGTTCCGACCTGGATTCCGTCCGCGAACAAGGCGGTGCGCCTGTTGGCAAACAAGATCAACGGAACCCCGATGGGCAATATGGGTGACGTGGCAAACGCATCGATGACCGCGCACTTCGTCGGTGGTTGCGCGATTGGTGACAATCCGGAAGCCGGTGTTGTTGACCCTTACCACCGCGCCTACGGGTACAACGGACTCCACATCGTTGATGGCTCTGCAATCACTGCAAACCTTGGAGTTAACCCGTCCCTGACGATCACTGCTCAGGCCGAGCGGGCAATGGCTATGTGGCCGAACAAGGGTGAGGTCGACCCGCGTCCGGCGATGGGCCAGCAATATCAGCGAGTGATCCCGGTAGCGCCGTACCACCCGGTTGTACCAACGGCAGCCCCCGGAGCACTGCGATTGCCGATTATTGAGGTGCGCCAAAGCGTGCCTGACGGGTCGGGAGTGCGCTAGCGTCATCACGCGAAGACCCAACGACGAGAGGCACCACAATGTCGACACCACTACCTCCGCCCCCACCTGGTGGCGACGGCCAGCCCCCAGTTCCCCCGCCCCCACCACCGCCCGGTGGTGGACTGCCCGTCCCACCTCCGCCTCCGCCCGTCGGTGGCGTGCCAGGTGGCGTCCCACAGGGCAATAACGGTCTCGCCGTTGCCTCGCTCGTGCTTTCGATCATCGGTGTGTGTTGCGGTATCGGTTCGATCCTCGGAATCATCCTGGGATTCGTCGCCCTCAACCAGATCAAGAAGACTGGCCAGCAAGGTGAAGGTCTCGCTAAGGCGGGCATCATCGTTGGTGTCATCACATTGCTGATTGGCATCGCCTGGTTCTTCGTCAGCCTGGCAACGGGCGGCGGCACTTTCTACTACAACGGATAGCGCCTAGATAGCTTTTGCGAAGGGCCGGCGGGTAACCCGCCGGCCCTTCGTCTGTCCCGGGGCCAATCCCTTAGGGTCTGTGGAGTGTCAGAGGATCAGAAAGTACTCGTCATTGACTTCGGTGCTCAGTACGCGCAGCTGATTGCGCGACGAGTTCGCGAGGCCCAGGTGTTCTCCGAGGTAGTGCCGCACACGGCTTCAGTCGAAGAGTTGATGGCGCATCGACCCTCGGCGATCATCCTCTCGGGTGGACCAGCGAGTGTGTATGCCGAGAACGCCCCACAAGTAGATCCCGCACTCTTCGATCAAGGCGTTCCCGTCTTCGGAATCTGTTACGGATTCCAAGCCATGGCAGCGGCACTCGGTGGCGAAGTTGCTCGAACCGGTGGCAGCGAGTACGGACGCACCCCGTTGGAGGTTCTGCGAACTGAGTCGCGCTTGTTGGAGCACCAGCCGCCGGAGTCGAATGTCTGGATGTCGCATGGTGACGCCGTCACTGCCGCGCCTGCGGGATTCACGGTGACCTCGTCAACGCCGGGAGCGCCCGTCGCATCGTTCGAAGATGTCGACCGCCGCTTCGCTGGCGTGCAGTTCCATCCCGAAGTGATCCACACCGAAGGCGGGCAGAAGTTGCTGCGCCAGTTCCTGCATGGCATCGCGGGGATCGAAGGTGAGTGGACGACGGACAACGTGATCGCCGAGCAGGTCGCAGCGATTCGCGCGCAGGTTGGTTCGGGCAAGGTTGTTTGTGGGTTGTCCGGGGGAGTGGACTCCGCCGTTGCCGCCGCCTTGGTTCAGAGGGCAGTCGGCGATCAATTGACGTGTGTGTTCGTGGACCACGGATTGCTTCGCAAAGGTGAAGCCGAACAGGTCGAGCAGGACTTCGTGGCCGCCACCGGAGTTGACCTCAAAGTGGTCAACGCGCAGGAGCGTTTCCTGACAGCACTGGCTGGTGTCAGCGACCCTGAACAAAAACGAAAGATCATTGGGCGCGAATTCATCCGGGTCTTCGAGCAAGCAGCTCGAGAGGTTGTTGCCGACGCGGGAGAGTCCGGTCAAGAGGTCGAGTTTCTCGTGCAGGGCACGCTCTATCCCGACGTAGTTGAGTCTGGCGGCGGCACCGGGGCAGCGAACATCAAGAGTCACCACAACGTCGGTGGCCTTCCCGACGATCTGCAATTCAAGCTCGTCGAGCCGCTGCGGTTGCTCTTCAAGGACGAAGTCCGCAGCGTGGGTCTACAACTCGGGTTGCCGCCGGAGATTGTGTTCCGCCACCCATTCCCAGGGCCCGGCCTAGCGATCCGCATTGTCGGCGCGATTGATGCCGAACGACTCCAGGTTCTGCGCGACGCCGACGCGATCGCACGTGAAGAACTCACCGCCGCAGGTCTCGACGGCGACGTCTGGCAATTCCCGGTCGTTCTCCTCGCAGATGTGCGATCCGTCGGTGTGCAAGGTGACGGGCGGACTTATGGTCACCCGATCGTTTTGCGCCCCGTTTCAAGTGAAGACGCGATGACCGCCGACTGGTCACGCTTGCCATATGAACTGCTGGCGCGGATCTCGACTCGAATCACTAACGAGGTGCCGGAGGTCAATCGGGTGACGCTGGACATCACCAGCAAGCCCCCCGGCACCATCGAGTGGGAGTAGTTCCTGCTCTGGTTTAGTGCCAGAACACGGCGATGACGACGTTCAGAATCGCCAGCCCGCCAATTGCCGCCCAAATGCCTGTGGTGATCGAAGGCTTCTTGCGGTTGGCAACGACGAGGCCGAGGATCACGAGTAGAACGAGCAGTTTGACAGTGATCTTGGCGTTATCTGGCAGGCCATAGTCCGCCGGGTCTGACTTGTTCAGCGGGTATGACAGGCCGACCAGCAAGATTCCGGTCACCAGCTGTGTGAGAGCACCGTGGAACATCGCGTTGTTGATTACGCGAGGCGTTGTTTTGATCTGGACGAGGAACCCGCCGATCAATGACGCGAGTCCGAGGAAGTGCAGAACGACAAGGATGTTGAACACGAATGACATGACGCCATCTTGCCACTGCAGGTTTTGCCCCATCGAGGTACTAGTGCTCGGTGTTACACAGTCGACACGACCATGAAGGCCTCAGCGAGACGACCTTGCGGGAGTTCCGCTGCCTGGGCGTTCCCTGTGAGCCAGCCGCGGATCATGTCTTCCAGGTCTGGTCGGTGAGCTGTCTGAGACTCGTGTGCACGCAGCGCGGCGATTTTCGCATCGAAGAAGTCGGTGACATCGACGTAGTGGTTCGGTTCCTTCGCGGCCATGACCCA
>CAUJEJ010000216.1 GCA_963169255.1 Actinomycetota bacterium
GAGGGTGACGGCGGCGTGAAGATCGCCGACTACCTGTCGGCCCAGAAGTTCATCTAAGGAGCGCGTACATCATGGCTGAGATTCTTGTACTCGTAGAGCATGTTGATGGTGCCGTCAAGAAGGTCACGCTCGAACTCTTGACGCTAGCCCGTTCACTGGGTGAGCCATCGGCAGTGTTCGTTGGAAACGGTGCGGACGCCGCACTTGCGACGTTGGCGGAGAATGGCGCGGCGACGGTCTACGTTGCTGACGCCGCTGACGTATCCGCGCACCCAGTTGCTCCAAAGGCTGAGGTGCTCGCGCAGTTGGTTGCCGAGAAGTCACCTGCGGCGGTTTTGATTCCGTCAACGGCAGAAGGTAAAGAAGTTGCCGGTCGCCTCGCAGTGAAGATCAATAGTGGGGTCATCACCGATGCCGTTGGCATCGATGCCGATCTCACGGCAACTCAGTCGATCTTCGGTGGCGGCGTCATCGTCAAGTCGAAGGTTTCCCAAGGCACGCCGATCATCACTGTTCGCCCGAATAGCAGCCCGGTGGAAGCTGCTGCTGCCGCAGGTGCGCGCGTTGATGTCGCTGTCGAACTTTCCGAGGCCGCCAAGAAAGCCACCACGACCGACAAGGTTGAGGAGAGCAAGGGCGCGCGTCCAGAACTCACCGAAGCTGCCATTGTCGTCTCCGGTGGTCGCGGTGTTGGTGGCGCTGAAGGCTTCAGCGTTGTTGAGGCCTTGGCAGATTCGCTCGGCGGTGCCGTTGGCGCCTCCCGCGCAGCCACGGACGCCGGGTGGTACCCGCACCAGTACCAGGTGGGGCAGACCGGAAAGACGGTCTCGCCGCAGCTGTACATCGCTAACGGCATCTCCGGTGCGATTCAGCACCGTGCGGGAATGCAGACGTCGAAGACAATCATCGTCGTGAACAAGGATCCAGAGGCACCGATCTTTGAACTCGCGGATTACGGTGTTGTCGGCGACCTCTTCAACGTCGTCCCCCAGCTGACGACTGAAATCACGAACCGCAAGGGCTAGACGCGACACTCTCAAAACCGGCCTAGGCCTCCGCTCGTCGGAGGACCTAGGCCGGTTTTGTGTATAGCGCTTAGACTTGTCGGGTGAGTGGGGCGAGCGCGTATCTGGATCATGCGGCAACGACTGCCATGCGCCCAAGTGCGCTCGCTGCGTTTGTTGCTCAGGCCGACGAGGTCGGAAACCCGTCAAGCCTGCATGCAGCCGGGCGTCGCAGTCGCCGAATCGTTGAGGAGTCCCGCGAGGCGCTAGCAGCTCGGCTTGGGGTTCGGCCTAATGATGTGGTGTTCACCTCGGGCGGCACGGAGGCCGACAACCTGGCGATTAAGGGTCTGTATTGGTCGGCATTGGCTGCCGACCCACAACGCCGGACGATTCTGGCTTCATCCATCGAGCATCACGCAGTCCTCGATGCGGTCAACTGGCTCGTTGCCCACGAGGGTGCCCGCGTCGAGTGGATTCCTGCTACACGTGCTGGTGCCATAGACGTTGAATGGCTTGAGGAATACCTCGCTGCCCATGCACCGGACGTCGCGCTATGTGCGGTGATGTGGGCGAACAATGAGACTGGCGTGATCCAGCCCGTGGATGCCGTCGCGCGACTATGTGACCACGCGGGGATTCCTTTTCACAGCGATGGCGTGCAAGCCGCCGCTTGGCTCGCACCTGCGACACCCTGGCGTGCGGCGCGATCGTCGCTGGCGATTTCAGCCCACAAGTTTGGCGGTCCCGTGGGGGTCGGCGCGCTCGTGGCTAGTGGTGTGACACCGATGCCGCTGCTGCACGGCGGTGACCAAGAAATCGATGTTCGGTCTGGCACGGTCGCGACTGCTCTCGCGGCGAGCATGGCCGCGGCTTTTGAGGAGACGGCAGCCCGTCGCGAGGGCGAATTCGAACGGGTCACGAAACTCGTCGAACTGTTGGAGCGCAGTGTGTCTTCGGTCGCGCCGGACGCGGTCTTCGTTGGGGAGAGTTCTGCCAGGCTGCCCAACATTCGCGCCGTAACCTTCCCCGGCTGTCAGGCCGACGCGCTTCTTATGCTCCTCGATGCGGCAGGCATCGCGTGTTCGGCGGGCAGTGCATGTACCGCTGGGGTGCCACGGCCGAGCCATGTCCTGCTGGCGATGGGACTCTCACCAACGCAAGCGGAGGGGACCTTGCGATTTAGTTTCGGTTGGAATTCGGGCGAGGACGACGTCGCAGCGCTTGTGGCGGCGCTGCCAGCCGCATTAGATCGTGCCCGACATGCACATCGGGGGCGCAATGCCCGCCAGGCTGTGGCTGGTACGTCATGACGGCGCCATTGAGAGTCATCGCTGCAATGTCCGGTGGCGTCGACTCCGCAGTTGCAGCGGCTCGCGCGGTTGATGCTGGCCACGATGTCATGGGGGTGCACCTCGCGTTGTCGAAGAACCCGGAGACGGGTCGCGAGAACAACCGCGGATGCTGCACTCTCTCCGATGCTCGCGACGCTCGACGCAGCGCAGACATCCTCGGGATTCCGTTCTACGTCTGGGACATGGCCGAGGAGTTCAGTGATGGTGTACTCGACGATTTTGTCGCCGAGTACCTTGCTGGCCGCACGCCCAATCCGTGCATGCGCTGCAATGAGAAGATCAAGTTTGCGGCCGTTCTGGACCGAGCAATGGACCTGGGGTTCGATGCAGTGTGCACTGGTCACTACGCGCGGATCGAGACCAGCGAATCAGGTGAACGCGAACTTCACCGGTCGATTGATCCGGGTAAGGACCAGTCGTACGTGCTTGGCGTGCTCACGGCCGATCAGCTTCGCCATTCGATGTTTCCGCTGGGTGCGTCGCTGAAGTCACAGGTGCGGGCTGAGGCAACCGAACGTGGCCTGCTCGTGGCGAATAAGCCGGACAGCTACGACATCTGCTTCATCCCAGACGGTGACACTGCCGGATGGTTGCGGAACCGAATTGGCGCCGAGCCTGGCTCGATAGTCGATGCGGAAAGCGGCGAGCACCTGGGACAGCATGAAGGTGCCTACGCGTACACAATCGGACAGCGCAAGGGTCTCGGGATCACAGTCGCACCGCAGGACGGCAAGCCGCGTTACGTCGTCGGTGTTGATCCAGCAAGCCGAACCGTGAGTGTTGGGCCGCCGACGCTTCTCGACGTCGACCACATCAGCGCAGAGAACGTTCGCTGGACGCAATCAACACCGCCAGTCCTGACTCGCTGCTTCGCGCAGGTCCGCGCACATGGTGATCAGCTACCAGCGATGATCGTCAAGGTAGGTGATGGCGGCCCGCTCGTGGTCGAATTGGACGGGACCTTCAGGGGAGTGGCGCCGGGGCAGAGCCTCGTGCTCTACGACGACACTCGCGTTCTAGGTTCGGGCACGATCACCAGAACCTCGCGCAAAACTAGTACTTCTGCAGATGGAGCTTTCGCATCACCGCGTCAGACATCACCAACGCCGTCGGCGTGACGATGTGGAACTTCAACGACGCGACCCGGACGACGATCGCCGCTAGGACTGCGAGTACTTGGCAGATTGCTACCGGGACCCCGAGATTCACGAGCGAAACGTAGGTGGACGCTGCCGCGAACGCTGCGACCGTATAGAAGTAACCGGGCAG
>CAUJEJ010000217.1 GCA_963169255.1 Actinomycetota bacterium
CTGCAAGCGGCCTCGGAATCGGCCGGACCGATCATCGGCGCAATCATTGGCCTCGGGATCGCGGTTGCGCTCTGCATCGGGATCTACAAGCGCGCAATCAAGCTCAACTTCAAGAAGTTCTTCACCATCACTGGCTCGATCCTCATCGTCATTTCTGCCGGTGTGCTGGCGTACGGGATCGGCGACCTGCAAGAGGCGGGCATCCTGCCAGGCCAAACGAACAAGGCCTTTGACGTCAGTGCCGCCATCAACAACTCGACGTGGTGGTTCCAGATCATCCGCGGCGTATTCAACATCGACACGATCATGACGTGGTTCCAGGTCGTCGCCTACGTCCTGTACCTGAGCATCACGTTGACCGTCTTCCTGGTCACGGGCCGCAGTATGGCCCCAGCTGGCAAGCCCGCGGGACCTGCCGCGGACGGCGCAAAAACCGCCGATGCAGCATCAACCACGGCTGCTGTTCCAGCCGCTGGAGCTGTCGCGGCAGGTGCGGTCCTCGCGACCAGCGCGGCAGACGGATCCTCGACGGGAACCGTGTCTGCACCGGCAGCCTCATCATCTGGCGCAGAAGCGGGCGCAACGTCGGACGCAGCGTCAGATGCGTCCACCGCTTCCGATGCTTCTGCAGCGTCCGACCCCGCCACCACCCCAGGTGGTTCAGGCGCCGACGGTGGCAGCGACCAACCCCCAACAACCGACGGCCCAACACCGGCCCCCGGCGCGCCCGAACCGATGTCGACCGGCAAGAAGTGGTCGATCGGTGGCGCGATCGTGGCGGTGCCCGTCGTTCTCGCAGTGATCTTCGTGATGCTCGTTGGCGGATCGGGGGGCTCGACGACGCAGTCGATCCAGGTCACCCAAGATGCCTGCGTGCCGTCGTGGAACGCGCCCCCGGCTGGCCAGTCCACCTTCAACATCAAGAACGCCTCGACGAGCGCAACCGATATTGAACTCGTCACGCACCCAGGCGGACTGATCGTCGCCGAGATCGAAGTCCTTGGCCCGAGCACGTCCCGCGACCTCCCAGTGAACCTCGCAGAAGGCGAATACCAATGGCGCTGCGTCACCGGCGGCGAACAAGCAACGTACTCGTCTGTGCAAACGACGAGTGGCGGCGCGGCCGGGCAGGGAAGCTACGCCTTCGCGCCCGTCACCATCGAAGAGATAACCCCATACCTTGAGCAGTACCGCGTGTACGTGGGCGCGCAGCTCAAGATTCTCGATGGCCAAGTTGTCGCACTCAAGAATGCAGTCGACAGCGGGAACCGTGAAGCGGCGAAGAACGCCTGGCTGCCGGGGCAACTGACCTACCACCGAATCGGTGCCGCATACGGCGCGTTCGGTGAAGACGGCGATGCCGTCAACGGCCTCGCCCAAAGCCTTCCCGAAGGCGTCAACGATCCGGAGTTCGTTGGCTTCCACAAGATCGAATACCAACTGTGGAGCGGCGCTCCGATGGCGCAAATCAAGCCGCAGGCAGCCGACTTGGTCGATGCCGTGCGGAACCTTGAGAAACAACTCCCGAAGTTCACGTTCGACGCCCTCGAGGTAGTCACCCGCGCCCACGAAATCCTGGAAGACACCCAGCGCTTTGTGGTGACTGGCCAAGACGACTACGGCAGCGGCACGAGCTACGCGCACGCCGTCGCGGACACCGAAGGAACCCGCACGTTGATCGGCATCCTCGCGCCGATGCTCGAGACGCGTCAGCCGACGCTGGTCCCAACCGCCAACCCAGAGCTCGACCAACTGCAGGCGGCATTGATCGCAACGAAGCGCAATGGCCAATGGGTTCCGGTCTCGCAGATGGACCTTGCTGTCCGGATGCCGACGAATGCTGCACTCGGGCAAGTCCTCGAAACGATCGCACCAATTCCGGACATTTTGGAGATCCAGGCATGAGTATTGACAGGCGAACTTTCCTCAAAGGCGCAGGTGTTGGTGCGGGAGCGGGAATCATCGCGACGGTCGGTGTTGGAGCTGCCGTGAACGCCGCGAATGCCGCGCCAGAAGCATCCGACAGTGCGAACCTGCCAGCCGTTCCGTTCTACGGTCTGCACCAGCCAGGTGTTCTCGAAGCACCGCAGGCCTCGGGTGTCTTCGCAGTGTTCAACGTGACTGCGAAGACGACGGCCGAACTCGTCGACGCCTTCAAGAAGATCACCACCCTCAGCGCCGACATGGCCGCCGGCGAGAAGCTGCCGACGATCCAACCCAAACTCCCGCCCGTGGACAACAACGTGCTCGGCCCAGAGCCCGTCGCCGACGGCATCACGATGACGTGGGGAGTAGGCGAGTCTCTGTTTGACGGCCGGTTTGGACTCGCGGGCAAGAAGCCCGCCGGGCTCACCACAATGCCGGTGTTCCCCAACGACAACCTCGAACCAGGCTGGACCAACGGCGACGTGTACCTGCAGGTCTGCGCCGGGCAACCTGATGCCGCGATCCGCGCGCTGCGGATCATCATGCGTCAGTGCCGTGGGCAGCTGCAGCTGAAGTACCGGATCGACGGCTTCATGTCGCAACCGCGACCCGATGGCGCCCCACGCAACCTCATGGGCTTCAAAGACGGCACAGCGAATCCCGATGTCGCGAATGACCCGGAGCTCGCGAATCAGCTGATCTGGACCGGCGACGAAACCGGCCAGACGTGGACGGCGGGCGGAACGTTCGCAGTGTTCCGTCGAATCCGGATGTTCGTGGAGTTCTGGGATCGCGTCGGAATCCCCGAGCAGGAGGGTCTTTTTGGCCGCCAGCGCGACAGCGGTGCGCCGCTGACAGGCACGACCGAGGCTGACCTGCCCGAGTACGGAAACGACGAAGGTGGTGTCGTGACGCCGCTGGACTCCCATATCCGGTTGGCCAACCCGCAGACGCCGGAAGCAATCGCGACCCGCATTCTGCGCCGCGGCTACAACTACGACCAGGGCATCGATAGCAACGGCAACCTCGACATGGGGCTGATCTTTGTCTGCTTCAACCGCAGCACCCAGAAGCAGTTCGAGACGATCCAAAATCGCCTCTCCGAAGAGGGTCTCGTCGACTACATCCAGCCGACCGGCGGCGGGTACTTCTTCATCTTGCCCGGCGTCAAAGACGAAAACGATTACTACGGCAGCGGACTCTTCGGCTAGGTCGCGAAGCCTGGCGAGCGATAGCCCGGTAGAACTCGTCCGGGCAGAACTGCGCGCTACTCAGGTGCGCGGGTGGCCGCCTGCGGCGGGAACGGATCAGTTTGCGTCAGTCCTTCGTGGTACCGACTCTTCCAATAGACCAGCGGCATGTCCTCTGACGCAACGTGGGCATCCAACACTTCGCCGATCACGATGTCGTGGTCCCCGGCTTGATGGATCTGCTGTGTTCGGCACTCAAGGTGAGCAACGGCGTCGGTGACGTAGAGCAGGTTCGAACTCTCGCTCCGATGCACCTGGTCGGTGCCCTTCGGCATCGGCCGCCCGTTGTGCGCAAACCAGTCGGCGTGCTCGCCGCCGTCCTCCGGCAAGACGTTGACGGCCCAGTCCCCGGCACTGGTGATGGCGTTGTGGAACCCGGTGTCTTGCTGCACACAGATGAGCACGAGCAGTGGGTCCAGCGACACTGAGGTGAACGAACTTGCCGACATTGCGAAGTCATCGTCTGCCACGCGAGTCGTCACAACCACGACGCCCGTGGGGAACCGCGACATCACATCGCGGAACGTCCCCGCCGACGGACTCACGCGCCACTCACCCAAAACAACATAGCTGTCAGGGTAGGCGAGCCTCACCTAACTTCGCACCTCACGGCGCCCCGTTCGGCAGGTCCGTGGAGTCAGGATGGTGGGAAGTTGTCGCTAGGTGACACCTTCCCGCCATCCTGAGTGGACGCTGCCTTCGCTTCGGCGATTAGGGCATCGAAAGTTGTGGTGGAGGGGGCGCCGGCGGAGGTGCCGACGGTGACGGTGGTTGGCCAGCGGCCTAGGTTGATGCCGGAGACTTTGACGGCGTTTGTGACGCGATCGGCGATGGTCTGGGCGTCGGCCCGTTGACCAATTCCGGCGACTAGGAATTCATCGCCGTCCCATCGAGCAACCAGATCGCCAACGCGCACCTGGTCTCGAATCGCCTGGGCAACGGTCCGCAAGACGTCGTCACCATAGTCAGCTCCGTACGACGAATTCGCTTGCGCGAGATTGTCGATGTCGATGTACATCACGCAGATGTGATCGTCGACTCGTTGTGCGATTCCGCCGAGGCTTGGCATGAGGCTGCGGAGCCCGGTTTGTGTCAAAGTTTGGGTGAGGGGGTCGGTGGAGGCGAAGGATGCTGCACGCGCCTGCTCGTCGGCGATTGCGTCGATTGAGATCAGCCGAACCTTAAGTAGCGCCAACCCGATGAGTGTCGCGGAGACGGCGGCAATGACGAGCCGGATGTCGTCATCACCGGGCAAGTTAAGGCTCGCGTAGGTGACCCCGGCGAACATCAGTACCGAACACACGAACGAAGGCCGCCACGCAAGTGTGATCACTGGGAAGCTCGCCATTGCAATGAGCGCGTAGACCAGCGGCAACGCGAGCCCATCGGTCAGCGATTCGATCACCAAAAGCGCCACGATCCCGAGGCACGCAACAGCCCAAATCCACATCGTGGCGCGCGGTCGGATGGGGTTGCGGCCGAGGAGCTGCCCGATGACGAGGAAAGCCAGGCCACCCGCGAGTTCAACGAGCGTTCCCTGGACCGGGGACGTGGACTGCAGCAGGAAGGCTCCGATCGAAACGACCGCTATGAGGATCCCGACCAGAGAGAACGCCTGAGGGATGCTGCGGATCAAGTTCCTGATGCGGCTGAATCGAGTTCATCGCGGATTCCTTGTCTATTTCCATGCCAGCGATCGCCAGCCATCGGCGGACCTGACTCGGATGAATTTGCTTCGGCAGAGGCATGAGTTTGGAGAGCGTGAGACCGACGTAGACGATCGTGTTAAACGCAACGACGGTGGCGAGCAGCGCGAACCAGGTTGTTGAAAGGACCGATTCGGGCAGCAGAATCCCGCCGAACAGCGCGCTCATGGCGTCGCCGAATCCGTGTGCTCAACGTGACCCCAGGTCGTGCGCTTTGCCCGCGCGATGTCGATGAGACATTTGACGAACACGCTCTGCAAGAACACGTCGTACGCCAATTCCGGCAGCAGGAGCACCGCAAGAAGTCTGGCCTTCCACCCGCCACTCCAGGCCGTGATCACCCGCTCCACAAGGAAGATGAAGCCGATGACGAGCCAGAACGGGAACCAGATCCACTGGTCTACCGCGAGGAAGGTGATGAGCATCAACAGGATCGCGAGGTTCAATGCGACGGTGCCGTACCCGATGCCGACTTGTTGACCCCAGTACCGAATGGTGGCTCGCGTGATTCCGTACGCGCTGAGGTTCTCCAATGCGCCGCGCTGCCAGCGTTTGCGCTGAACCCAGAGGTTCTTCCAGGTCGGCATGATCTCGGTCGTCACCATGCATTCGATGGGCGAGACCATGGTTGCCCCGAGCGACTTCAGTGCCAGGGTCAGTTCGTTGTCCTCAGTGAGTGCGGCAGTGTCGTAGACCTTGCCTGCCTCACCTGGAATGAACACCCCGCGTGCGGCGGCGACGTCCATGAGGGCCTCGGCGCGAAACATCGTTGCTGTACCGGTGAGCACGAACACGCGGCCGTGACGGGACCGGATCTGCAAGGAGTAGCGCGCATATTCGTTGCGCTGGAATTGGCCGATCAGACCGTTGCCGTCCTCGCCGTAGAAGACACCGCCGACTGCGCTGAGTTCGGGATCTTCGAGAAACCTCTCGGCACCGACTTCAAGGAACCGTGGGCTCAGACTCGTGTCAGCATCCATCACCATGATGACGTCGCGGGGTCCAGAAGTCGGCAGAATCCGAGCGAGTGCCTGGTTGAGCGCACCGCCCTTCTTGTGTTCGTTGTCGACGCTCTCGATCGCCTCGTAGCCCATCTCGAGAGCGATCTCGACCGTGCGGTCGGTGCAGTTGTCGGCGACGACGATGACCCGGTCGGGTGCGCGAGTCTGCTTCTTCAACGCCGCGAGCGTGACCGGCAGCGAGAACTCTTCGTTGTGCGCTGGCACCAGGATCGTGACTCGCACAGATTGATCGTCATCGTCGGTATCGAGGCCAACCGGCTCGCGGAGGCCCGCGAGCATGTCTCGCTTGGGATTGACTGACAACAATGCGGCGATCGTCTCGAACGCGATTGCTGCACCGGCCACGGCCACCAGGGCGATGAGCGCGATCGCAACGAGTCCGCCAGGCGGCAGTGTGTCGGCAACCAGGAATTCGAACGGCCCGATGCTGGCTTCGTGTGGTTCGGCGTAGTCTCCGCCGCCCTCGAAGAGTTGCCCGATGACCACGGCGAAGACGGTCACACACAAGACGATGACGGCGACGAGGGCAACAACGAGACGGCCCGCAGCGACCGATGCATCGGCTTGTCGTTGAGGGATTTCGGGCAGGGTTGCGAAGACATGCTCGGAGGCGCCCTCACCCTGACTACCCGTCATCTGCCCGCCCAGTGCCAAAACGAATCCATTGAGGGTCGAGCCTAGAAGAAGCGCCTCGCTGATGGATCAATGAACGCGTAGCCTGATCCGCCGCATCAGGTGGGTGGAGAGGTGTCCGCCGATGGCAACTGTGAGCCAAATTCGCCGCGGCCCTCACCCAAGACCTGGGCGCCGTACGCCGCCTCGTCCTGCCGGAAGCGCCGGGTGAGGTGTGCGCTCTTGCCGATGGAGTCACCGATGTCGAGGAAGATCGCGGCAGAGATCAGCAGCATGATGATGCCGTTGGGTTCAGCTCCAGCCGAATCGAGCAGAACCTTGAGCAGCACCAAACCAATGATCATCACGACCTCGATGGCTGTGATTTTTAGGATCATTGCGTTGTGCTCGGGCACGTAGCGGACGTATTCCAGGCGACCGCGAGCCCAGCCGAACCCGAGGCCAATGACGAGTCCACAGGCTGCCGAGATGATGTGGGACGTGCCCCCGATGAGGTCCTGGTAGAGCAGGACTCCTGCGATCAAGATGATGATGACTGGGTCGAGCCACTGTTGAGCGACTGTGCGCATCCGCTGGGTCTTGGGCAGCCCCATCTCGCGGGCGTGGGCTCGCTGCACGCGTACCTGGCGCCCGTAGAAGATGAAGATCACGATTACGACCAGATAGCCGACCGCATTGATCGCTTGTTCGGTATTGGTCAGGTTCTCAGAGTTCACTACCGGGCCCATCCGTGTATAGAAGCCGAACGCATCGACTCGGCGTCGATGGGGGAACCCTAGGGTTTCCAGGTCCGGGAATGTCGGTCCTCACAGCTTCAAAGTGAGCACTCACCCCACCATTCGTTGCGTCAAACGGGTGAATTTTGGTGACTCTCGGTGAGTGCTGCGCCGGCCTGAGCCGATAAATCGCCGCGTTGGTTCGGGGCTGTTTATCGACGCAGCAGCATGCACGAGCGCTGCAGGGCGATCTTGGACGCACCGTCCGTCGATGTGCCTTCCGTGAAATCCCCTGAGAAACCGGGGTAAGTGGTGATTTCTGCTACGCGTTAGGTGCACGTAACTTGGTCGGGCAGAAATGATCATGAAGTCACGGGACCAGGTTTCAGTAGGCCATCCAACGCCCCCACAACACGCAAAGTAACCAGCTGATTACCTAACGTAGGATCGAGCTTCCGCTGCGATTGAGTGGTGGAGTTCACAACTGGGATAGCAGTACCAAGGCAAAGGCAGTGGCGCGTGGACGATCGAGGTGCGGTGAGGGTGCCCTTTAGGCATTCGGCGAACCAGACACAAATGGCGAACGGTCAGCCTTGGCGCGCACGCGCTCGGGTCGTCATTGCTGCCATCACCGCAGGCCTCATGGTCGCGTTCGGGTTGGTGCTCGTTGCGCCACCCGCAAGTGCCGCCGGAACCACCTTCTCTAGCACGTGGGACACCACCAAGACCTCGACCGGATCGTCCGCCGCCAACCAGATCAAACTCCCGCTCATTGCTTCGGGCAACTACAACTTCGTCGTCGATTGGGGCGATGGATCCACGAGCACCATCACCGCGTGGAATCAGGCAGACGTCACCCACACGTACGCGTCATCAGGGGTCAAGAACCTCTCGATCGCCGGGACCATCAAGGGCTGGCAGTTCAGCAACGGCGGCGACAAGCTGAAGATCACCGACATTAGCGCCTGGGGCCCCCTGCAGCTCGGCAACGATGGCGCCTACTTCTGGGGTGCAACGAACCTCAATCTGACGGCGACTGACGGCCCAGACCTCACGTCCACCAACAACCTGTCGAACATGTTCCTGAACGCGACGAAGGTCAACGCTGACCTCAGCGGCTGGGACGTCTCTGGGATCACCAATCTCACCGGTACCTTCCGTGGCGCGACGGCCTTCAACGGCGATCTCTCGGCGTGGAACGTCGGCGCGGTCACCACGATGAACGGCACGTTCCGTGGCGCCACGGCATTCAACTCCGATATCTCCGGTTGGGACGTCTCGTCCGTCACCAACATGACGTCGATGTTCAACGGGGCAGTGGCGTTTGACCAGAACCTGGGCGACTGGGATATCACCGAAGTCCTCGATATGCCGTCTATGTTTGCCAGCGCTGGTGTGAGCCGGACCAACTACGACTCACTCCTCATCGGTTGGGCAGCCCAGAACGTGAAGCCCGACGTCGAATTCAACGCAGGCAGTGCCAAGTACACCTCCGGGCCTGCAAGTACGGCGCACGATGAACTTACCGAGGACGACGGTTGGGAGATCACCGACGGCGGTATCACTAGCGCCCCCGATGCGCCGACGACGGTAAATGCGACCCGCGCCGACACCGGTGCGACTGCGACCTGGAACGCGTCCGTATCCAACAACGAACCAGTGGTGGAGTACGTCGCGACGATCTCGCCCGCACCGAACTCAGGCTCAGCGACGTGTTCGGTCATTCCTCCCGCGGCCCGCAGTTGCACGTGGGCAAATCTCAATAACGGCCAGACCTACAGCATCACCGTCACCGCTCGAAACGCGGTCGGCACGTCCGCTCCATCCACCCCGGTAACTGTTGTGCCGGAAGTTGACGTTCCAGCTGTGCCCGTCGTCAACCAGTTCTCCGCCGTTGCCCTCGATGCGTCGGCGAAGGTCACCTGGACCGCGGGCGTGGGAGGCGGGACGCCCATCACCTACACCGCAACGTCATCGCCCGGTGGCCAGACGTGTGTGGCCACCGCACCAACCCTGACCTGCGTGGTTGAGGGTCTAACCAATGGAACCGACTACACGTTCACGGTCACCGCGACCAACCCCGGCGGCACGTCGGCTGCATCATCGGCGTCAAATGAGGTGACCCCCGGGCCTGTCTTCGAGACCGTGTGGGACACCACCAAGGTTGAGGTTGGCGGTTCTGGGTCGCAGCAGATTCGGCTGCCGCTGGTCGCCGACGGCGACTACGACTTTGTCGTTGACTGGGGCGATGGCAGCTTCAGCAACATCGTCACTGGCGACGTTGACCCTGGCAACCTGTCCGGCGTCACCCATAGCTACGCCTCTGGTGGAGTCAAGCGCCTGACAATCACCGGAACCATCAACGGCTGGAACTTCCAGCAGGGTGTCGCTGGAAGCAAGGAAAGGCTCAAGCTTCAGGAAGTCGTGTCGTGGGGGTCCTTGCGTTTGGGA
>CAUJEJ010000218.1 GCA_963169255.1 Actinomycetota bacterium
CTCGAGCTCGCTGACTTCCAGCGCATCTCTGATCGTGTTCCGTTGCTCGCCGATGTGAAGCCCTTCGGCCAGTACGTGATGAGCGACGTCGACCGGGTTGGTGGTGTCCCGGTTGTGATGCGGGCGCTGCTCGACGCCGGATTGATTCACGGTGACTGCCTCACTGTGACGGGAAAGACCGTTGCCGAGAACCTGGCAGACATCACCCCACCAGATCCCGATGGCGACATCCTGCGTGCCACGAAGACGCCGTTGGACGCAACCGGCGGCATCACGATCCTGCACGGATCGCTTGCGCCTGAAGGTGCCGTGACGAAGAACGCAGGCATCGGCGTTGATGAATTCGTTGGTACGGCACGGGTCTTCGATCGCGAGCAAGGTGCGATGGATGCCCTCGAAGACGGAACGATTCAGGCTGGCGACGCTGTCGTGATCCGCTACGAAGGTCCAATTGGCGGACCCGGAATGCGCGAGATGCTCATGATCACCGGCGCAATCAAGGGTGCCGGGCTCGGCAAGGACGTCATGCTGCTGACGGATGGTCGGTTCAGTGGCGGAACGACCGGGCTGTGCGTTGGGCACATCGCACCCGAGGCCGCGAACGGTGGCCCAATTGGGCTTGTGCGCGACGGCGATCAGATTCGGATCAACGTCAAGAAGCAGACGCTCGATGTGCTCGTCGACCCGTCCGAACTCGACAAGCGCCGTCAGTCGTGGGAGCCACTTCCGCCGCGCTACACCCGCGGTGTTCTGCACAAGTACGCACGGCTGGTTGGCTCCGCGTCTCACGGCGCGGTCTGCGACTAGGGGACCCGATACGACGCTGCTGGGCTGCTAAGCCATCGAGACCGAAGCGATCGGCTTACTCGTTGGCTTGGCAGATCCACCCGCGGGTTCGACGGTGACGGCAACAGCTGCGGTCGTCGCGAGGTCTCCTTCGATCGGAACGGCTGCCGAGCCACTCGTTCCCGGTGTCCAGGTCCCTGCCGGTCGGGCGTCACCGTCGGCGGTGACGGTCCACAGTTCGTACACCTGGTCCGACGGCAGAGCTGGCACGTTTGACGCAACCATGACGGCGGCGCCTTCACTCGGCGACATCACGATGGTCGACGTCGCCGAACCCATCGGCATCTGTCGAAGCTGGGCATCTGGTGCCATCAGCACGCTCGTCACCAGCGTGGACTGTGCAGTGATCGATTCGACCTGCTGATGCTGTTGATAGCCGTAGCCAACCGCTCCAACACTTCCGATCGCCAAAGCGACGGCCGCAACTGACAACCAACGGACTGTTCGGTTCGGGCGCTTCGCTTCAGCGAAGTCGGTCATGTGGGTTCGGGGGAGCGCCTGCGGGGTCTTCGCAACTGATGCCATGACGGCATCGCGCATTCCGGCGGGGGGTGCGGACTCATCGGCGGCCCCGATGCGGGCGACGGTGGCGGCCATCTCGGCGAGTTCGTTGCGGCACGACTCGCACGCGGGTAGGTGGCGCTCAAACCGTGCGCGTTCGACGTCGTCCACCGCGTCTAGGGCATATGCGGCAACCAACAGGTGAATGTCGGTGTCGTCATTGAAGGTTTGGCTGTTCATGAGGTCACCCCCATCGCATCTCGTAGGTGTATGAGTCCATCGCGCAGGCGAGTCTTCGCGGTCCCCAACGGGATGTCGAGGGTCTGTGCGACTTGCTGGTGCGTGAAGCCTTTGTAGTAGGCGAGCTCGACCGCGGTGCGTTGCACCTCGGTCAGCTCGCCCAGTGCGCGACGTACTTGTCGCTGTTCCAGCCGAACTTGCGCCTCATCGCTGACCTGATCGTGGTCCGGTTCGTGGTTAGCGACGCCGTACCGTGTATCTCGATCGGTCGCGGCCTGCGACGAGCGCACGCGGTCCACCGCGCGCCGGTGGGCCAGCGTCAAGATCCAGGTCTTCCCGGTGCCACGCTCGGGGTCGAACCGGGTGGCCAACCGCCAGACCTCGACGAGGACTTCCTGAGCAACTTCCTCGCTCTGGGCTGGATTGCGAACGATTCGTTTGACGAGTCCATACACGGCTCCGGCGACTTGGTCGTACAACTGCCGGAAGGCTGCCTCGTCGCCGCGCGCAGTGAGGAGGAGTAGGCGGGTGATCGCGTCCGCATCGCCAGCAGTTGCTGGTTGTGCGTCAAAGGGTGTCACGGTCACGGCCATATCCTCCTCACTGCGCGAGAACTCATCGATGGTTACTTGGCCGGAGGAACCAAGACGCCGTCGATGATGTAGACGGTTGCGTTTGCGGTCTTCACATTGCCACAGACGACCTTCGCCGTGCCGTTCACTGTGAAGTCCTCGCCGCTGCCGGTCACATTGATGTCCTGGCCCTCAAGCGTCTTGTGCATGCCTGGGAGTTCGGCAGGGGTGAGTTGTCCTGCGACGACGTGGTACTTCAGCACGTTAGCCAATGCGCCCGTCGGGTCAGCCGTCAATGACTGCAGTGTCGCTGCTGGGACTTTTTCGAACGCGGCGTTGGCCGGCGCGAACACCGTGATGCCTTCGGCGCTGTTCAGCGTCGATACGAGGTCAGCGGCCTTCACTTGGGCGACCAGGGTGGACAGCGCGGGGTTGTTCGACGCAGCGGTTGCTACTGGCTCGGCGGCCATACCGTCGAATGATCCTGCACCTGTTGCAGGCACTGCCGAACATCCGGCACCAAACGTCTGGCTGGCTGCGTTCATCGACTCCATCGCCGTGGGCGAGGAGCTTGACGAGGTGCTGCTTGTTGAGCTGCACGCTGCCGCGGTGAGAACGACTGCTGCGGCACCGACTGACACTGCTACTGCGCGATTTCGAACCTTCATGACGAACTCCTTGAGTGATGGGTGTGCAGGTGGTTGTTGCGGGTTACATAGGTACTTCGCGGCGGCTTGCCGGATGGATTGGTTGGATTGGAAGAAGATTTGTGGCCTCGGTCACATGGGTGATGACTAGCCGAACGTCAGCGCGTAGATCTGCAGCCCAGAGGTGAATCGCAGCTCCACGTCGGCTTCGCGCGCCTCGCCGTCCACCAGCGGGTACAGCCGTGGCGTTCCTGAGACAGTGAATTCGCGGGTGGGTTGTCCGTCGACGAGGACTTCGACGACACCTGTGCCAGCGAGCACCGCGTAGGACTTGGCTGCATACGTCCGAGCCTTGAGGGTTGCGTCGGCGCCCGCGAGGCTGAACTGCGGCTCAACGGTCCATTGCCCGCTCAGGGCGAACTGGTCGCGCGGTAGTGACTCGACAGCGACGTAGACCTTTGCCTCACCCTCGGCTACCGGTCCGTTCGCGATCCCTTCCATGCGGTTCGCGCCCAGATACGTCTCCGGTGTGCGGTCCTTGGTCAGGTCGCTGTCGGCAGCGCCGGTTTGGGGTGGCAGCTCGACGCCGGGGTTTGCCTGAATCAACAGCTCGCGGATGAGCTGTTCGGTCTCGGCATACTTGCCCTCGCCGTAGTGAACCTGGCGCACCTGACCCGTTGCGTCGATCAGGTAGTGCGCGGGCCAGTACCGGTTGCCGTAGGCCGTCCACGTCTCGTAGCCGTTGTCGATCGCGACTGGGTAGTTCACCCCGAGGTCAGCGGCCCCGCGCTTGACGTTGGCGACTTCGCGCTCGAACGGGAACTCGGGGGTGTGCACCCCGACGACCTGCAGTCCGGAATCGGCGTACGCCGACTGCCATCCAGCAATCTTGGGCACTGTCCGTTGGCAGTTGATGCAGGAATAGGTCCAGAAATCGACCAGGGTGACCTTGCCTTTGAGTCCGTCAAGCGAGAGTGGCTTGTCCCCGGGGGTGTTGAACCACTGCTGGATACCGGCGAACTCGGGCGCGGTTCCGCATTCGCGCAGAGTGCCAGCCTCCTTGGAGCACTCGTCGAACGAAGCCACGCTCGTTGCGCCGGTGAGCGAGCCAAGCGCATCTCGAGCAGCGTCGGAATCTTCGACGCGTTCTTGTACCGCGGCGACGTAGCCAGGGACGAACCGCTGCAGCGTCTCGGTGACGTTGAACGAGATCGCGAATGCCATCACCAGCAGGATTGCGCCAGAAGCGCGACGGACGGCGGGTGCGTGAGTCCGGAAGGCCTTGATGCGTTCCCCGATCCGCTGCCCCGCAAGGGCGAAGGCGAGGAGTGGGATCGAGACACCCGCCGCGAACGAGACGGTCAACGCGACGAGGCGCAGGTCGATGCTGCCGGTTGCGCTGAGAACGGTGATCGCAGCGAGCACTGGTCCGGCGCATGGCACGAAGACCAGGCCGAGGCCTAGACCGAGGGTGAAGCCACCGCCGTTTCGGTTGAGGTGTCGCATTGGGACCCGTGCGAAGGGACGTTCGATGAGTTCACCGAACTGTGGAATGAGCAGGCCCAGACCCGCAACGGCCAACACGATGATTCCGGCCCAACGCAGGAAGTCCTGCGGGAGCCCAAGCAGGGTCAAGGCAGCACCGCCAAGCAACGTGAACACCGTGAAGGACGTCAATAGCCCCGCTATCACGATGAAGGGCCGTCGCCTGGCTGCGGCAGTGTTGGCTGCGCCTTCGTCGGCTGGGTTGGTCGCTGCCACCAGGACGACCGGGAGCACCGGCAGTACGCAGGGGGAGAGCGCGGTCACGATGCCGGAGATCAGTCCGATCAGAATCAAGGCTTCCATGACACTGGTTCGTCACTGCGGCGCTCGCGGATTGCCTGATGGCTCAGGACATGTGGCGCACGCCTCGCCGCCCCAGTAGTGACAACGGCCCCACCCTGTGGTTATTCTTCACTCGTGGCTAGAACCATTCTCGTAGTAACCAAGGCGTGCGCCTTCTGAGTAAGCTCAGATCGCACGCCTACCCCTCGTAGCCTTCGGGCCGGGGGGTTTCTTGTTGCTCAGCCCCACCCCGGCGATCCCGGTACCGGCAGCAACAGGGTTGCTCGTGGAGGATTTTGGGCCAGACGGGGCCCCGATGGGGGTAGGGGAGGGCCCA
>CAUJEJ010000219.1 GCA_963169255.1 Actinomycetota bacterium
GGTTTGTGGGCTGGTGGGTGGGGGGTCGGGGGCCCCAACCCCCCCAAACACCCACCCACTCAACGGGTGCGCGGGTGGTGTTGCGCGTGGGTATTGAGAATCCACAGGTCGCAGATTTGCGGTAGGTGTCCACAGGGGCGGGTTCAGCCGTCGGACCGCTAGGCGGATCGTGGCCACAGTTGGCCGATGAGTTTCGAAGAACCGTCTGCGATCGGTCCCGCCGCCATCTCACCAAGATCGAACTTGCCCCCGCTGGGCGCGTCGGATTGCATTCCTTTTCTGGTGTCTCGGACTGGGTCGGGTCCAATGACATACGCACAAACTCGCAGTATCAATTTGCATTCGCCAGCACGCGGTGTGCGGATGAGTCGAGATGCGCAGGCCGATCTCATGTCTCGCTGCACCGCAATCCAACTTCTTCTGCCGCCTGAGTCGGCTTTTGTGGGGTCGACGGCAGCGTTGATTCATGGCATTCCCCTTCCTGCGTGGATGACACCTTCAAATCTCATCGATATGGCGGTCTTCGATGATGAAGCGGGCGAACACCCTGACAGGGAGCTGGGCCGGGAACTACTGGTTGAGGTTGCGTATCCACCGCCCGTGGGAAGGCGAGTCATCTTCGGGGTTCGCCATCGTCAGTGGAAGCAGGATCCGATAGGGGTCAGCTTGGTCGGCGGCGTCCGAGTGCTGTCGCCCGCACGGACGTGGCTTGATCTGGCGGCAATGATCCCCGCCGACTACTTGGTCGCAGCTGGCGACCACGTGTTACGTACCGGACTCTCGGATCCTGACGAACTTGGATTCATACTTCGCTGGGCCAAGCGACGTCGTGGGGTACGCACAGCCAGAGCAGTCGTTGAAATGCTGAATCCGCAAGCTGAGTCACCACCGGAATCGAGGGTGCGGTATTGGCTAGCGATCGGCGGCTTGCCAGCGCCGGAAGTCAACGGCGAAATCGTGATTGACGGCGAATGGTTCGCGCGGGGGGACTTGGTGTTCCGCGACGAGAAGGTAGTCGTCGAGTACGAAGGCATCGTGCACGCAACACCGCGGATGCACTCCTACGACGCCGACCGAAGATCCCTACTGAGCGCCCGCGGCTGGACCGTGATCGTGCTCACCTCGAAGTCGCTACGAAACCCCCACGCGATGGTCGATTCAGTTCGCTCCCACCTCGCCCAAGCCCGCGAAAAATCCCTACGTTGAGTGCGAGGTTGTTGCTGGGGTTGTTGCGGTAGACCCAGCAACAACCTCGCACTCAACGGTTCGGATTCGTGGCGCGGTAGAAGGCGGGTGGGGTGAGGTTGGGTTGGGCGGATTAGTCGGTGCGGGCGGCTAGGGCGCCGGCCTTGCGGCCGGAGATTTCGTCCAGGGACTTGCCGGCGGGTTCGATTTGGAAGACCAGGGTGACGACGAAGCCAATCAGGCAGACGCCTGCGAGGCCTGCGAGCAACTGCCATTGCTCGATCGTGTCCAGCAGGATCGGGAACAGGAAGACTCCGAGCGCGGCACCGAGTTTGGCGATGCCAGCGGCGAAACCGTGTCCAGCAGCGCGAATTTCCGAGGGGAAGACTTCGGCTGGGAGGGCGTAGGTTGTCGCATTCGGCCCCGCGTTCATGAAGAAGTTGAAGAGCGCGAATCCAGCGAAGATGATCAGGATGTGATCACTGCCGCCACCGGGTAGCGACGATCCGAGGGCAAGGATGAGCAAGCCGACAGCCATGAACACGAAACCGCCGAGTTGGAGTCGCACGCGACCCAATTTTTCGACCAAGAAGATGGCGGCAGCGAAGCCCAGGACGAGGAAGATGTCGAGGAACGCGGTGCCTTCGGTTGCGGCGATGTCGTCGGCGATGCCGCTGCTGTTGGGCCCGGCTATAGCCATCGCTGCGAGCAGGGTTGGCGTGAAGATTCCCACTCCGTAGACCGCGATGTCCATCATGAACCAGGGGACTGCGGTGAAGATCGTGCGTCTGCGCATGTCCTTCTTGAACAGCGCAGGCTGGAACAGAGACTTGAGGCCTTCGGGCGAACGCGCCGGAGTTTTGCGATCCTTCTTCGAGACGTAGGTGTCTTCCCCGGTCAATCGGTTTGTTACCTCGACCGCTTCATCTTCGCGGCCATTCTCCGCGAGCCATCGTGGGCTCTCGGGGACCTTTCGCCGCAGGAAGGTGATGACCAGTGCAGGGATGATCCCGAAGCCGAGCATTAGTCGCCACGACGTCTCGTAGGGCAACAGAAGCAACACGCCAACGCCCACGATCGCCCCGAGGAGCATCCCTACGGCTTGGAGGGCGAATGCCGATACAAGCCACCTGCCGCGATTCTTGATGGGCAGAATCTCGGCCAAGAACGAGGCTGCAATCGGATAGTCCAAACCGATCGCAATACCGAGCAGGAAGCGAGAGATGATCAGCGACGGAACGTCCCAGGCGAACATGCACGCAACCGAGAAGATGACGAACATCCACAGGTCGTAGCGAAAGATCCGCTGGCGACCCAGCTTGTCGCCGAGCGGGCCAAGGAACGTCGCGCCTACAAACGCGCCGAGGATCGCGGCCGTAGAGATCAGTCCAGTTTGGACCGCATTCGCTCCGAGGTCTTCCTTGATCAGCGGATTCGCAACGCCGATGATGAAGAAGTCAAAACCGTCGAGCATGATGCCGAGTCCGCCGAGGAACCAGAACGTCATGTGCAGCTTGGACATCTTTGCTCGGTCGAGCGCATCACCAATCGCAACCCGCGAGGTGCTCACACTGTTGTCAGTAGCCATGGACATTACCGTTCAGTGAATCAGCCCCGCGCCGCAAGCGGAGAACCCTCAAATCCACGGAGTACGTGCAGTGTTCGTTTCGCGTTGTGGAACCGTCCACTTCGGCGTTGTGGATGCGTCGGACACCCATCCGCACCTTGCTCACGACGCGCGATTCGGTGCTAGAACAGTCAGGCACTTGAGCGGCCTGAATTCTCGAGGACGAACTCATCGCGGTCAGCGTCGAAGCTGTAGAGCTCGGTGTACCGACCCCAGTCGATGGCGCGAGCAAGCTGCGCGTTCGTATAGGTCTCGCTGAAGCGTCGCTGGAGCGCGTCGCGAAAGAAGCCAGCGCCCAATCGTCTTGACGCAGACCGCTCCAAAGAGCTGGCGATGGTGCTCACCAGTGCGAAGTGTTTGCGGGCAGCGTCGGCAAATATCGCCTTCTCGTCGCGGATTGATCCCCGGGCGAGGGCCTGGCCTGCAGGTGTCAAAGTCACTCGGCCTGCATCGACCGAAGCGAACTCCAATTGCTGGAGGGCGTCGATCTGTGGCAACAGGTCGTCGACCTCCAGCCCTAGGTCATCGGCTAGGTGGGCTATCGATCTGTCACCTTCGCGAGCGAG
>CAUJEJ010000220.1 GCA_963169255.1 Actinomycetota bacterium
CTCGACAACCTCGATGAGTTCGCTGAACACACCAACGTCGAACTCCCCGAGGGTGCGTACGAAACGGTTGCCGGCTACGTGATGTCGACGCTCGGGCGGCTCCCGCAAGTCCACGATGTTGTTGCGGCACCTGGCGCACAACTTGAAGTGATTGAGCTTGATGGTCGCCGGGCCGCGCGAATCCGAGTCACTCCGCTCGCCGAGGCGCCCCCAGTTGAGGGCGGAAAATCAGGTGAGGTCGCTAACTCAGATGCCGATGCCAGTGAGCAGGTGTCAGAATGACCGCCATGTCATCCTCTGTGACTCGGACCGATCGAGTGCTTTCCGGTATCCAGCCCACCGCCGATTCCTTTCAACTCGGCAACTACCTCGGGGCGCTGCGGAGCTGGGTGGATCTGCAGGAGACACACGAGGCGTTCTACACCGTCGTCGATCAGCATGCGATCACCGTTGACTACGAACCGGCGCAACTTCGGCGCCGCACGGATCTCTCCTTCGCGCAGCTACTTGCCTGCGGCGTTGACCCTCAGCGGTCGGTCCTCTTCGTGCAGAGCCAAGTTCCCGAACACGCGCAACTCGCGTGGGTCCTCAGCTGCATTACGGGCTATGGCGAGGCTTCGCGGATGACGCAGTTCAAAGACAAGTCGGCGCGGGAAGGTCTAGGTGCAACGAGCGTTGGCCTGTTCACCTACCCGGTCCTGATGGCTGCGGACATCCTTATCTACCAAGCGACAGGCGTTCCGGTCGGTGAGGATCAGCGGCAGCATCTTGAATTGACCCGTGACCTTGCTCAGCGATTCAACACTCGCTTCGGCGAGACGTTCGTGGTTCCGGACCCGCTCATCGTCAAGGGAACAGCCAAGATCAAAGACCTGCAAGACCCGACTGCGAAGATGAGCAAGTCACTGCCAACTGGCTGTGTGATGTTGCTCGATGACCCCAAGAAGATCGCAAAGAAAATCAAATCAGCAGTGACCGATAGTGAGACTGTCGTTCGCTTTGATCCGGAGAACAAGCCGGGTGTCTCGAACCTGCTGACGATTCTGTCAGTGCTTGGCGGGAAGTCGATTCCAGATCTTGAGAAGCACTACGAAGGCTCAATGTATGGCCCGCTGAAGGTCGACGTTGCCGACGCAGTGGTGGAGTTCGCTGTTCAGTATCAGACGAAGACCAACGAATTCCTCGATGATCCAGCCGAACTGCGCCGCCTAATGGACGTTGGTGCTGCCAAGGCTCGCGAGGTAGCGAGTGCCACTCTCGCAAAGGTGTACGACCGCGTCGGCTTTGTAGGCGGTTCGTAGCAGCGCGGCTACGGGAGCCTCGCTGCTACGAACGGCATCTAACGTCGTTCTAGTCGACTGCCTGGGCCGAGCGCTACCAACTGACGGTGGCCGTTGTCGGCCCATTCCACCAGGTAAGACTCGTGACCAGTTGCGGAATCGCGAACGTCAATGACGGTCGCCTCACGAGGTGCGTCAGCGGAGGTCTCGACAATGACGGCGACTTTGTCGCCGATTGATGCCTTCATGGTTCCCCCAATGCTCTTTCGAAATAGCGCAATGCGCTGACTCCATGGAACGCGATATTGGGGCCAGGCTCAAGGACATTAGTCACGTTGGGGCCAAGAGAATGGTGTGAAGGCAGTCACCACGGCGTGCGCACGGTAGTCGGCTGGCTACTTGCGTGTACGCAATACCGCGCGTGCGCGCAATATGGCCGCGGCGGCAAGCACGCTCAAGAACACTGCGAGTGCGATGAGTAGCCATGGCAAATCAGACGTTGACGTCTGGTTTGCGGCAACCGTTGCTGAGACCGGCGCGGTCTCGATCGCTGCTCCCGCGCTGTCATCGTGGTTGACCGCCTGTTGCGGGTCGATATCGCCAGGTTCTGGCAACGTCGCCAGGGCATTCACCTTTCCGATGTTGGCAAATCCCCAGTCGAGCAGCTTCTCGCCGGCCTCGTCCAAAAATTGTTCGGTCCGCAGAATCGCGATCAGCAAGGTGTGCCCATTGCGAGTAGCTGCGCCCACAAACGTACGACCTGCGTTCGTGGTGTAGCCCGTCTTGCCGCCGATAATTCCGGGGTAGTTCTGTTGGAGCAGGCGGTCCTGGTTGCTGATCGGATATGCGGTGCGCTTCTTGCCGGGTTCGGGCATCTCGCCCGGAAAATGTGCAGTCTTCGTTCCAACTAACTGCCGAAACAGCGGAATCTCAAGTCCGGCCCGGAAGATCGTCATCAGGTCGTACGCAGTGCTGTAGTGCCCGGGGGAGTCAAGCCCACTCGGGTTCTTCACCACGGTGTTCATCGCCCCGAGGCGACGTGCCTCGCCATTCATCTGTGCGAGCGTCACGGGCCAGCCGCCGTTGGCGTTCGCTAACGCACTGGCGGCGTCATTTCCGCTCGGAAGCATGAGTGCCAGGAGGAGGTCGTTGATCGTGTACGTCGCACCGGCTTCGATGCCAACGCGACTGCCTTCAGCGTTGGCATCCTTCTTTGTCGCCACATACGTCGCTGCCGGATCGAGGTGAGGGATCACGGTCAGCGCGGTAAGCGCCTTGGTGGTGCTGGCTTGGGGGAGTCGGTGTTCGCCGCCCTTTGCCGCGAGCACCTCGCCGGAATCAGCGTCGGCGATAGCCCAGGCGAAGGCATCCAACTCAGGCGGCGCCGTTGCGCCGGGAAGTGCTGAAACCTCAACTGGAGGACCTGGCGGCGGCTTCGGGGGCTCAGTTGGCTTTGCGTAGGCCGTGCCGCTCGTGATGAGCAGGAGAACAAGCGCGATAACGAATGCCTGCGTCGCGCGCCGTGTGTGTGCGATGCCCGTCTCT
>CAUJEJ010000221.1 GCA_963169255.1 Actinomycetota bacterium
ACTGCGGCCGCGCTAGAGTCCGGCCGCTTCACCCCGACGACGATCGTTCCCGGCCCGGCGTCCTACAAGCTGCCCGGTACCAGCGTGGAGCTCAAGAACTGGCAGGGAACCGCGTGCGGGCCAGGCGGCAAGACCACCTTGACCAACGCACTCGCCGTCAGTTGCAACAGCGCGTTCGCGTGGCTCGGCAACCAGCTCGGCCAAGATGCGCTGCGGGCGCAAGCGGAGAAGTTCGGCTTCAACATGAGCTTCACCGTGCCGATGCGTTCGGCCACGAGCCGCTACCCCACCGGCCTCGATGACGCCCAGACAGCGATGAGCGCAATCGGTCAGTTCGACGTCACCGCCACCACCCTGCAGATGGCGATGGTCGGCGCGGCAATCGGCAACAACGGCATCACGATGAACCCATATCTGGTCAAGGAGATCCGCGGCGCTGACCTGCAGATCCTGCAAACGGCGTCACCCTCGCAGTTCGCAACCGCGCTCAGTCCGGCAAATGCGAAAGCCGAGATGGGCATGATGGTCGATGTCGTGGAGAATGGCACCGGATCAAACGCGCGAATCCCCGGGGTTGAGGTCGGTGGCAAGACCGGCACCGCCGAGACGGGACCAGGGCGACCAGCGGTTGCTTGGTTCGTCGCGGTGGCACCAGGCGATAGCGCCAAGGTCGCCGTCGCAGTGTGTATCGAGAACGCGGGTGGACGGTCAGAGATCAGCGGAAACGGACTTGCCGCACCAATCGCGAAGAACGTGATTGAAGCGGTACTAGCAAGCCAATAGCAATCGGCGGGCATCATGGAGCCTGACGAAAGGGAGTAGCAGTGAGCGAAACACGTCGACTCGGTGATCGGTACGAGCTCGGTGAGCCTTTGGGCCGTGGCGGAATGGCCGAGGTTCTTGAAGGTCGCGACCAGCGCCTTGGTCGTCGCGTAGCGGTCAAGATCCTGCGCCCCGACCTGGCCAAGGACCCCGCCTTTCAATCCCGGTTCCGTCGCGAGGCGCAGTCGGCGGCATCGCTGAACCACCCCAACATCGTCGCCGTGTACGACACCGGCGAGGACATCCTCGGCGATGAGACCGCCTCCGTCGTCGTCCCGTACATCGTCATGGAGTACGTCGACGGCCAGACGCTGCGTCAATTGCTGGCCAGCGGACGCCGACTGCTGCCCGAGCGTGCACTTGAGATCACCGCGGGCGTGCTCGCGGCACTCGACTACTCGCACCGCCACGGGATCGTGCACCGCGACATCAAGCCCGCCAACGTCATGCTCACCCGCACCGGCGACGTCAAGGTGATGGACTTCGGCATCGCCCGCGCGCTTGCCGACGCGTCAGCGACTATGACCGCCGCGAGCGCCGTGATGGGAACCGCGCAGTACCTCTCGCCAGAGCAAGCCCGCGGCGAGGTTGTGGACGCGCGTTCGGATCTCTACTCCACCGGCTGCTTGTTGTACGAATTGCTGACGGGACGCCCGCCATTCACTGGGGACTCGCCTGTTTCCGTGGCGTACCAGCACGTGAGCGAGAACCCGTTGCCGCCGTCGCAGATCGACCCGGCCGTTCCGCCTGCCCTCGATGCCCTCGTCCTCAAGTCCTTGGCCAAGAGCCCCGACGACCGCTACCAGACGGCTGCGGACTTCCGTTCTGACGTCGAGCGCGCGATCGCCGGCATGCCCGTCACGACCGCGGTTGCGCCCGTTGGTGCAGCGGTTGCCACCGGTGCACTTGCTGCTGATGCCACCCAGCGTTTCCCTGCTGCTGGCCCGCCGGTCGGTGCTCCACCGATCGAGCCGGAGAACAAGCGCAGCCCGTGGGTTTGGGTTGGAATCGCGGCACTGATCCTCGTGGTGGCAGCGTCTGCGTTGTTCCTCGGGCGCGCACTGTTCGGCAACACGTCGGCAGAACAGGTCACGGTGCCGGCCTTGGTTGGGAAGACCGTGCAAGTGGCCGAACAATCGCTTGCCTCGCAGGGCCTGCAACTTGGTGAACAAACGCCAACTGCTTCTGATCAGCCCAAGGGCACAGTCCTCACGCAGAACCCTGCCGCGGGGAGCCAACTCGCTAAGGGCCAGGCCGTCTCCGTCACGGTCTCGGCGGGCCGGGCACAAGTCCAAGTGCCGACGCTAACCGGGCTTGCCACCGCAGACGATGCGCAAGTCGCACTCGCCGAAGTCCAACTCGTGTTGGGAACGGTGACGCAGCGAGACAGTGGTGAGCCAGAGGGCACCGTTCTGTCGCAGTCACCGGCTGGCGGCACCACCGTCAACGCAGGCAGCAAGGTGAACATCACCGTCTCCAACGGCATGGTGACTGTCCCGAACGTGGTGAATCAGTCCGAAGCCCAAGCCCAAGCGACCCTGCAGAACGCTGGCTTCAACGTTCAGGTCGTCGATCAGCAGAGCACACAGACCGATGGCACGGTGCTTGCGCAGTCGCCAACGGCCAACAACAAGGCGAAGAAGGGCACGACGGTGACGATCACCGTGGCGCGTTCAACTGCTCAGGCTGAGCCGCCCCGCGCGAACGATCCGCAGGCCGTCGTTCCGCCCAACAACGGCGCCGACACCGCCGAAGAGGGAACGATCACTCCGGAGCAGTAGCGGTCAACACAGCAGTCGCGGCAGCCGTGAGCTCCGCGATTGCTGCGGTGATCATTTCAGCGCTCATCTCGTGCAGGTTGAAGCCGAGCACGTGTGGGTCAGGAATGTCGTCGACGCCATAAGGAAGCTTCGTGGCCGGCGGTGAGGGCACCAACCCGCGGGCACCATCGCACTGCTCGACCAGCCATCGTAGGCGCGCGGTGTCACCCGTAGGTAGGGCCGTGGCCAAAGATGCTGGATCCTCGAAGTTGCGTTCGATCTGTTCCCCAGCAGCCTTACGCACGCCAACTTCAAGGCAGCCTTGGGTCACAACCCAGGTCGCCAGCCTGGCGACCGCGCGAACGGGGAATGCCAACGATCCGTACGTCGGATCGATCGATGCAACTGCGTTTGCGTGCTTGCGCTCGGCAGTGATGATGAGGTCCGCCCCCGCCAGTACGCCGCCGGTGAGTTCGCGGGCCGTTTGCTCCCGAGAGTTGCAGCCGACGTGGGCCAGCGAGATGTCACAACTCGGTGCACCTGGCGTCGCGTGCGTGCCAGCACTGCTGACCTCGACCATCGGCGCTGTCGGTCCACACCGTTCAACCGCCGCCTGCAGGCTGACCTCCATGGCAGGGGATCGGCAGATGTTCATCGTACAGACGGTGAGCACCCGGAAAGGTTGATCGCTGCTGCCTGCTTCTGGACTCGGTGCGGAGTCAGCCATGCGAAACCACCGGGGCAAGTCCGACGCTGCGGGCACGGGCGCCCTCGTCGCCGCACTCCGCCAACCAGTTGGCGAGCAGTTGGTAGCCGTGCTCGGTCAGGACGGACTCGGGATGGAACTGGACCCCTTCAATTGCGCGGTTGCGATGCCGCAGTCCCATCACCACGCCGGAATCGGTACGAGCAGTGACTTCAAGTTCAGGCGGGATCGTGGCGTCCTCAACGGCGAGCGAGTGGTAGCGGGTCGCGATGAAGGGGCTCGGAATCTCGTAGAGAACGCCCACACCTTCGTGATTGACCAGCGACGTTTTGCCGTGCAGCAATTCAGGAGCGCGGCTGACGGTCGCCCCAAATGCCTCGGCAATCGCTTGGTGGCCCAAACACACGCCAAAAATGGGGACCTGGCCACCGAGGGATTTCACGATGTCGATACAGATCCCGGCATCGGCAGGGGCGCCTGGGCCGGGTGATAGCAGGATGCCGTCGAACTCGCGGGCTTGCTCCAACGTGACGTCGTCATTGCGGAGCACCACGGTGTCTGCGCCGAGTTGCTGCAGGTATTGGACGAGGTTGAAAACAAAGCTGTCGTAGTTATCAACCACAAGAATGCGCGCCGACATCATGCCCTTCTTATTCCCATCAGGGGCCAGCGAGAAACCGCCCCCACCCACGCTAAAGGAATCCGCCGCCCGATGTCGACAAGTTAGCCCCCGGTGGCATGGCCCAACCGACGGTGCGGCCTTGTTAGACCGTGACTTGGTCGATCGGTAGGCGAGTTGTGAGCCAGGGAAAGACCACGAGGAACAGGACCGCGACGATCGCGGCCGCGATGAGTACGCATTGGGCGACCTTCACGGGTGTGCCGCCAGGGAGTTTGCGCCAGATCCAGCCGTACATCAGCTCACCTCCGACGGTGCCGGACCAGACGCGGGAGTCGCGGCTACTTGGACTCCCCAGTAGATCCAGCGTTGGGTGGAGGTCCATCGGGGATGGCACGTGGTCAGGGTGATGATCTTGTCGCTCGGAAGAGGATCATGGTGGAAGGGTTGCGGCTTAATGACCCACACGTCGTTGGGCGTAACGATCCTGTCGCGCTTGAGTTCGTAGACGATCCACGACTGGGACGTCCGGACAACGACTTTGTCTCCGTCGCGCAGCCGCTCGAAGTCGGCAAACGGCTCGCCGTTCGTGGCCCGATGCCCGGCCACGGCGAAGTTTCCAGGCTCATCAGGCATCGCGGTTTGCGGATAGTGCCCAATCCCGGCGGCGAGTTGCGGACGCTCGACGCCTTGGATGACCGGCGTCCCCCAGACCCTGTCTTTCAGGCGCGGGATGTACATCAACGCGAACGGCTCACCGATGGGTGGCACGCCGTTTGGCCACGTTGCGGGGGCGCCACCGGCAAACAAGGACTCCGCCTGGCTTCTTGCTTGGCGCTCCGAGGCTGATGCAGCGACGTTCGTCCACCAGAGTTGATACACGGCGAAAAGTGCCAAGATCACAGCTACCGTGACAAGGACTTCACCCACCGTTCCGATGACGCGCGACGCCGTATTCCGACGAGTGTGCGCCTCAGAAGGCTTCGGTGTACCAAGCGGATCCGCCACAGCCGGTACAGTACGGCGTTAGCTGACCAACGCGCCCACGGCGTGAACCCATCGACACCGTAAGGAAGGCCATTCAGGTGCCGGAATCAAAGCCACGCAAGAAGGAAACGTACACGCCGACGGCAAACAAGAAGGCCGTCAAGATTGGCTCGCCGCGCTGGGTCGTCCCGTTGATGCTCACGTTCTTCGGCCTCGGCCTGCTGTGGATCGTCGCCTACTACATCGCCCCCGACGCCCCCATCATGAAGGACCTGACGTACTGGAACGTTGTCGGCGGGTTTGTGCTCATTGGTGCCGGGTTTGTTGTTTCTACGAAGTGGAAATAGCAAGCGCAGTTACGAAGTGGAAATAGCAAACACAGTTACGAAGTGGAAGTTCCAGGCGCGACTACGAAGTAGACGTAGGCAACGCATCTAGGTAGCGACAGCCTGTTCCGGCAAACGTTCCTTCCTGCGCAACTGGCGGCTGTATTGGCCGCCGATGACAAAGATCACCCAGACCAAATTCGACAGTACCGGCATGTCGAAGACCCAAACTGCCGTGACCGCAATCGCGAACGCAGCGATCGCGGTGATCGACCGAAGGGTCGCGATCTTGCGATCTAGGCCGCCGCCAACGGTGATGGCCAAGCCTTTCGCCCGCGCACCGTACTGGCCAAGAAGCCCCAGAGATGCCGCGGTGAACAGCATCATGAGCAGGTAGAACGACACCGTGGTGCTGTTCTCGTCGCGGGCCTGCAGGGCAGCAGCGGTGGGCAAGAACGAGATGAACATCAGGAAGAACAGGTTCAGCCACAGCACTACCGGGTCGGCGCCGCGCAGGAAAGCGAAGATCCGCACGTGACCCCGCCAGAAGAGGCTTATGAGGACAAACGTCGCCAGGTAGGTCGTGCCGGGAACGTCTGCCAGGTTCTCGAGCAGCACCTCGTTCGTGATGACTTCATCCTCCGGCGGCGGCCGCAGTTGCAACGCGAGGATCGTGACCGCGATCGCAAGGATTCCATCGGTCAAGATAGTGATCCGGTCGGTATCGCTGCCGTTTCGGAGCTTCTCTAGCAGCGTGCGAATCCGGGTCGCTTCCTCCTCAGCGGTGTCCTCCAGTGAGCGCCAATCACCGGACAGGGTGTCGATCGGTACCGAGTACGCCTGCTGCGGTGCGGGCCATCTGCGGCGTAAGACCACAGGCAGAATCGCCAACAGCGCCCACATCCCCGCGGCTAGGCGCAGAACCGTGCTGGAATCGGTCTGCCAACTGACGAACGCCAATACCGAGGCGATCAGGAGGACGATCGGGCTCGCGACCACCTGCGAACGGATGTAGGTCACGTAGTTCCGCGGTAGCCCTGGGATCACCAACCGCTGCTTGACGGCGATCTCCCACTCCAGCCACATCAACAAGCCAATCAGCGTCAACGGTACGAGCAGAATCAGCAGCGCAAGCCCGAACCCGGGGGCCTCACTGACCACTGACGCGGGATAGGGCAGCATCGCGACGAACGCAAGCATCAGCGTGTTCGTCCAGACCAGCCCTGTACTTGACCGCTTGATGTAGCGGAACATCAGGTGGTGGCGCCACCACAAAAAGCCCACCACGAGGAACGTGCCGAAGTAGACCGCGTAGTTGGTCATGTTCTCGTGGATGTACTCCGAGGCAGTGGGTCCGTCCGGCTGGCCCACGTCGAGGGGGATTGCCCCGAGGTCGAGTGCGAGGAACGTCATCGCGATCGCAAATACGGCGTCAGAGAATCCCAGCAGCCGTTCGGTCTGGTCGTTGACCGTTGAGATACTCGACAACTGCGGCTTCATAGCGCGCAACATATCCCGGTGGCGACGGGTACGGCATCCGCTCGGTGCGCACACCTGATAGGCCTCGGCCACGCTCTCCACGGAGGCCTATTCGTACAGGTGTGTGAAAACACAGCCATGTAACTAATCCCCACCGTGGGATAAACCTGTGGATAAGTCCGATTTGTCGTGAGCCTTCGTGTGGCAAACGGGTGAAGATTCGAGGGGCTTCCTGCCGCCCACCTGTGAGTATCGCGAGTGCTGCCGGGTTTCCGGCGCACCTTCGAGAGGCGCAGAAATGACATCGAAAATCTCCCCAGCGGTTGGTGCGCTCAGCGCCGTCGCATGTACCGCTTCACTCTTGGCCGTTGCAGTCACGCCTGCTTCGGCCGTCACCGCAGTGGCGACCGTCTCGCCCGCGTCTATCGGTGCGTTCTCCGCATCACCGGAGACCCGCGCAGGAACAGTCAATGCGGTGGTGTCGAACACGAAGGATTCCGGTGCAGGTTCGCTGCGCGCTGCGGTGGCAGCGGCCAACAAGCGATCCAAGTCCACGACGACGAACATCACCTTCACGACAACCGGCACGATCGTCTTGAAGTCGAACTTCCCGCCAATCATGCGCAAGGTCATCATCGACGGCACCGCGATCCCCGGCCACGTCGCCGGCAGCGCACCGCTGGTTGGCGTGAACGCCAACGGCCACCGTGCCTTCCGATTCGATCCAGGCTCGGGCGGGTCGCAGTTGCTCGGCCTCTCGATCACCGAGGCCAGTGGTAACGGCGTCACCTTGACCGCCGGGCGCATCACCGTGAACTACAACTACATCGGCCTCACAACTGCCGGGCAGAGCCGTGGCGATGCGGGCTACAGCGGTGCCGGCAACCGCGGCGACGGCATCTACGTCGAGCGCAGCTCCAAGGGCAACAAGATCGGCGTCAACCCGACCCTCGAGGTTGGTGCCGTCGGCAACGTCATCTCGAACAACCGTGGTGCCGGAATCCGGATGATCGGCTCGTCGGGCAACGTCATTCAGGCGAACCGGATTGGCACCAACCCAGCCGGCACGCGGGCGATGGGCAACCGGCATGGCGGAATTGAGCTGATCGGCGCGAGCAAGAACAAGATCGGCGGCGAGGCAATCGGTTCCAACAGCAATGGCCCGAACAATCCGACCGGTACCGAGGGCGATGTTCCCGAGAACTACGTCGCACCTCCACAGGGCAACCTCGTCTCCGGCAACAAGCGCGAGGGCATCCTGATCAGTGCGAAGTCCAAGGGCACCTTGCTCAGCGGCAACTTCGTCGGAACGAATGCGGCTGGCGTGGCAGCGATCCCCAACACTGGCAACGGCGTGCGGGTCATCGACTCCAACGGAACGGTGTTCCGCGGCTGCACGGTGACGGACAACCCGTTCGTCTACTACAACGTGATCAGCGGTAACAAGCGCAATGGCATCCACGTCACCGATTCAGACAACACGGTCGTGCAGGCCAACTTCTTCGGCGTCGGCATGGACAACACGACGATTGTGCCGAACAAGCTGAACGGCATGTTGTTTGACGGTGACTCGAAGAAGCCACACGTCGGCGGCGTGATTCCGCTCGGCAACGTCGCGGCAGGCAACGGCCAGAACGGCATCGCCGTACGCGACACCGTCAGCGGGTTCATCACGTTCAACACCTTCGGTGGCCTGCTGGCATTCAAGGGTGCTGCTCCCAACAAGCACAGCGGCCTACTGGTGAGCTCGACCGGCGGTAACAACTTCGCCCGCACGAACGTGTTCTCGGGCAACCGTCGTCACGGCATCCACCTGACCGGCAACGCCAAGGGAATGACCATCGATCCGAACATCATCGGGTTGAGCACCAAGGGTGATACACCGCTGCGCAACAACGGCAACGGGATCCTGGTTGATGGCAACGCACGCGGTAACACCATCGGTGGCAACCGGGTCTCGGTCATTCCGCAGAACGCCTCGTCCGGCAACGTTGGCTACGGCCTGGTGTTCGCCGGGAATGCCCGCGACAACAAGGTCTACAACACGTTCATCGGGACTGGCGTCGCGATCTCGACCCCAGTTCCGAATCTCAAGGGCGGCATCCTGGTGACGGGCAAGGCCCGTAACAACTACATCGGTGCCACCGGATCACAGAAGATCAACGTGATCGCAGGGAACATTGGCTACGGCGTCACGCTGACGAAGAACAGCAGCGGCAACGTGATCGCCAACAACAACATCGGCCGGGGCCGCGAGGGACTTCCGGTTCCGAATACCAAGGGCACGGTTCTGAACAAGGGCAAGAAGAACGTGGTGCGCAACAACAACACCAACTAGCCCCTACCAAGCACAACGTCCCCGTCGGTGATCAACCCACCGGCGGGGACGTTGCTTGTGGCGGCTAACCGCCGGGTGCTTTAGTGGACTAGTCAATTGAGCCGCGTGGCACGACCCATTCACATTCCTGGCCTGTCTCGGCGGCAATCAGATCGAAGTCGGCGTCATAGTGCAAAACCGTGAGGCCGAGTCGATGGGCGGTAGCGGCAATGATGAGGTCTGGGAGCTTTCTTCCACGTTGGCCCTTGACCGATAGTCGACGTTGGACGTCGGCAGCGATGGCCAAATCGACGTCGAGGGTCTCGATGAGGGGGAACGGTTCAAGACCGCCGACCAGCGAACTCCACTCCTTGCCGTTGCGGGCACTAAAGCCGCGTTCCAAGTCGGTGATGCGCGTACGACCAATTCGTCTACGGGAGACAGCGAGCAGGAGGCGTTGTTCGACTGCAGGATTGTTGAGTCGAGTTGCGACGCTTGTGTCTATGACGTGCGTTATTGCCATGCTTGCTCGCGGTCTTGGTCTGTGAGCGGGACACCCGCTGCGGCAGCGAAAGCCTGCCTGATTTCTTCAAGTCGATCGTCGGAATCCGCAGCGGCGGCGCTCAGCGCCGCATTCACTGTGTCCTTCAGCCCTGACGTACCGAGCGCGACCTTCGCTGCGTCGAGTGCATCGTCGTCAATGTCGACTAATCGTTTTGTCACCGTCTGAGTATATACGTGGAACGGTCTGTATATCCAGAGCGTATTTCGACTGCTTCGCCGCAGTGATGGACTCCCCACCGAACCTGTAGCGCGAGCGCAGTGGACGCACAACACCCTTAACGCGCAAGGCTCACCGAGGGAACGCGAGTGCGCGCTGCGTCGGTGAGCCTTGCGGTGGAGCCGCTTTAGAGCAGTTCGAGGATGGTGGCGTTGGCCATGCCGCCGCCCTCACACATCGTCTGCAGTCCGTAGCGGATGTTGTTGCGCTTCATGTGGTGGATGAGCGTCGTCGACAGGCGAGCACCCGAGGCACCAAGCGGGTGGCCGATTGCCATGGCGCCACCGTTGGGGTTGGTCAGAGCCGGATCTGCGCCGGTCTCGGCGAGCCAGGCGCCAACGACGGAGGCGAACGCTTCGTTGACCTCGAAGGCACCGATGTCGCTGATGCTCAGGCCCGACTTCGACAGGGCCTTTTCGGTTGCCGGGATCGGCCCGGTAAGCATCATGACGGGATCGGTACCGGCCATCACGCCGGTGTGGAAGCGCACGATCGGAGTGAGGCCGAGTTCGGCAGCCTTCTCGCTCGTCGTGACGAGCAGCGCAGCGGCACCATCGGAGATCTGCGAGGCGTTACCGGCGCTGACAACTCCGCCTTCTTTGAACGGCGTCGGCAGCGTCGCGAGCTTCTCGACATTGGAGCCGGGGCGGATTCCCTGGTCAGCGGCGAAGTCGCCAACGGCCACGATCTCTTCGGTGAAGATCCCGGCGGCGGTGGCCGCTGCTGCGCGCTCGTGTGAGGTGACGGCCATCTCGTCGAGGTACGTGCGGCTCAGGCCCCACTTCTCGGCGATCATCTCGGCGCCGACGCCCTGGTTGAAGATGACGCCTTGGTAGCGCTCCATCAGCTTCGGGCTGAACGGTCCGTCGCCACCGGCGAGGTTCGATCCCATCGGGATGCGCGACATCGACTCGACGCCACCGGCGACGACGACATCGGTCTGACCCGACATCACGCTGGCAGCGGCGAAGTGAAGCGCCTGCTGGCTCGATCCGCACTGACGGTCGATCGTGGTGGCTGGCACCGATTCGGGGTAGCCCGCGGCGAGGACAGCGTGACGACCAACGTTGAAGCCTTGTTCACCGGTCTGGCTGACACAGCCCCAGAAGACGTCGTCGATGACGGCGGGGTGAATTCCGGTGCGCTCAAGGAGGGCTTGCAGCGGAATGGCGGCGAGGTCCACCGCGTGGATGCCGGATAGGGCGCCCTTCTCGGGCTTTCCGACGCCGATCGGGGTGCGAACGGCGGCGCAAACTACTGCATCACGCTGACTCATGTGGGGCTCCTTCGTACGGGGCATGTGAACGGGCGTTAATGCCCGGTGAAACTAGGGTGCCTGACGGTTGACCGGTCGCGACCACCGGGGTCACGACGGGTTCGGTGAACTGAGACTGAATATCCGCAGTGCGCCAACCCGCCATTGCCGCCAGCACCACCACAACTGCGGCGATTCCGGCAACTTGGAACAGCATGTTGTTGCGCTTCGGAGAGTAGGCGAACACCGCGGCGACGGCGCCACCCACCACGAGACCGCCGATATGAGCGCGCCAGTCGATGGATCCGCCGGGGATGAATCCAATGACGAGGTTGATGCCGAGCAGGATGACGATCTGCGTGATGTCGGCGTTGAGTTTCTTGAACGCGACGATGAGCGCACCCATGAGACCGAAGATCGCACCGCTGGCTCCGACGGATGTGGTGCCCAGGGACGAGAAGCAGTAGGAGGCGACGGCACCGCCGAGTCCGGCGAGGACGAAGAGGATCACGAATCTGACGTGCCCGAACACGGTCTCCAGCGTTGGACCGAGCATGAACAGCACCAGCATGTTGAAGCCGATGTGCAGGATCGTCCAGTGCAAGAAAACCGAGGTCAGCAGGCGGTACCACTCGCCATCGAGGCCGATCGCGATCGGATTCATGCCGTAATTGCCGGCGACTGTCGAGATTCCGACGCCCGAGAGCGCGATGAGGAACGCAGCGACGCAAATCCCGATCAGCACGTACGTCACGTACGGGCGATCACCGGCGGTCCCGCGCATCGTCGGGATTGGTGCCGGCGGGGTTACCTGCGCGGAACCCTCGGCCACACATTCGCGGCACTGGAAGCCAACCGGCGCGGCGACCATGCAGTCATTACAGATGGGCCGCCCACACCGGGTACAGCTGATCCGGGTCGCCCGGTCAGGGTGCGATGGGCACACTGCGGGTGGTGGTTCAACTGGCGGTGGGGGCGGCTGCACCTGGCTCACTAGTGCTAGGACTCCGTGCGTTCGATCGTGATCGAGTTGATCACAACGTCTTCCTTCGGGCGGTCGCCGCGGCCGGTCTCGACGGCGTCGATCTTGTCGACAACGTCGCGTGAGGGCTGGTCAGCAACTTCACCGAAGATCGTGTGCTTGTGGGTCAACCATGGCGTCGGCACGGTGGTGATGAAGAACTGTGATCCGTTGGTGCCGGGGCCAGCGTTCGCCATCGCGAGCAAGTACGGGCGGTCGAACTGCAGTTCCGGGTGGAACTCGTCAGCGAACTTGTAGCCCGGTCCGCCGGTGCCGGTGCCGAGCGGGTCGCCACCTTGGAGCATGAATCCTTGAATCACCCGGTGGAAGACGACGCCGTTGTAGAGGGGTCCTTCACCTTTCGCGTTGGTCTTCGGGTTCTTCCATTCCTGGGTGCCGTCAGCCAGGCCAACGAAGTTGCGCACCGTCTTGGGCGCGTGGTTCGGGAAGAGGTTCAGTTTGATGTCGCCCTGGCTCGTGTGCAGGGTCGCAGTAAGGGTTTCAGCCATTCTCAGATCCTCACATGCCCGCAACCCACCATTCCATGGACCCCACACTTGGCCAACTGAGCGTTAGCGCCACAGACGTGTCATTTACATGACCTGACTTGTGTAGATGACACGTTTACGGCGAGGTGGGGGTGGCGGGGACGGGGTAGGGGGCTACGGGTGGGGTGAAGCCGCAGTTGGAGGTGGCGGGTTCGTTGGCGAAGCGGGCCTGGATCCAGTCGGTTTCCATCGGCCAGGCCGCGTAGAGGGTGTTTTCGTGGGTCTCGGCCGATGCGAGGGGGCCAGTTGCCAACTGGCCCAACCAGTTGAATTGAACGTTCGACCCTGCCGCGCACCACTTCTGTTGAGTCAGCGAGTTCGTGTTCGCGAGGACCACGCCGTCTCCGATTGCCTGCGAGATGAGCGTTGGCATCGACGGCGGGAGCGGCGCGGGTGTCTGATCCTTCATCGCAGCCGCCCACGCCGGGACCTTGGCCGGGTTCTCGGCGAACAGTTCCTTGCCCATCGCGCTCTCGATCGCACCCTTCATGCCTGCGGCCTCGAGGCATTCGTACGCAAGGTCGGTGTACAACTCGACGCCTGTGGGCGTCAAGATGTCGACAGGTGCGAGCTCGGGGTAGACCAGTGGCCACGACAACGCGACCTCCGGGCCAATCGCCCAGCCAATGAGCGAATTCCACTGCTGATTGAGCAGCGGCTCAAGTTGGGTTGCCGGAGCGCTCGCCGCGACGCCGACCAAGTCGAGTTCGGGGGCGATCTCTTTGCTCAGCGCGCCCGTCCAAATCGCGGAGTGGCCGCCTTGGGAGTGACCCATGACGGCGTAGGTAGTTCCTGCGTTGCTGCCAGGGAAGTTCCGGGCCGCGCGAACGGAGTTCACGACGTCTTGGGCCTCACTCGACCCGATCATGTAGAACGGCTCACCGGGAGTTCCGAGTCCGACGTAGTCAGTTGCCGTGTAGACGTAGCCAAGGTTCATTAGCGTCTGGATGAACGGCTGGGCGGTGGGCGTCAGCGGGCTGCGCGATGGCGCACACGCATCGCCGAGCCCGCTCGTTCCGTGGGCGTAAGCCACAACCTTGCGCTCACCGGCCACCGGTTTGGTGGGGACGAAGACCATTCCGCCGCTCGCCCGCAGCGCACCCGTCGGGTCTTTTGACACGTAGAGGATTCGATAGCCCGTGCCATCTGTGATGTTGAAGCCCGTCAGCGGCTCGAACCTGATGATGTCGCCGGGCTTACCGACCACTGGGTTCGGCGGGGTATAGAAGGGATCGAGTGCTTCCTGAGTCTGATTCGACTCCACGTTGTTCGCGGTAATCGCAGCGACAGCCACCACAACCACGCCCACAGCGCAAGCAGCAACGATGATCAACAGAACTTTGACGACCCGCACGTGTTCACACTAAGGATTTTCGCGGCGCCATGCCGTCTGGCACGAACACCGATGTGCGGAGGTCACTGCCTCAACTGGTGGATCGTGCGGTGGTGCACGGATTCGCGGTCCTGCGACGCCGTCCAATGACCCACTGCTCGCATTGAGCCCGCGCGCGCCGCGCTCGTCGATCTATTTCGTCTGATTCGGGTGCCGGGTATGAACGTCCACCAGATGCACCGTTCCCGCGGACTTGCCCTGTGTTGAGACTGAAATGTAGTACCAGATTCGAGCACCGTTGTGCAGTTCGAGTTGCCACCGAGTGTGCCGGACGCCCGCACGTTCGAGCGTTCCGAGGTCACCTTTGAGGGGATGGCAAGAAGCGGAGATTGCGTCCCGTGTCCGCGTCAGGAAGTCCCAGGCATCCGTGAGCGCGTTGAGTTGTCCTGCTTTGAGGTCACGCCAGCCCTTTTCGGCACCCTTGGACGCGAATTCAATGACGTACTCGCGCTTCTTGGTCGGCCTGGGAACCGGACTGGGCGTCAACTTGGGCGCTCGACAACTTCGGGATTGACGATCCAGTCGATAGCACCCGAGTCACGTCCCAGGCCGTCAGCGTAGGCCGAGGCGGTGCTCTTCCATTGGTAGATGTTCAGCGCAAGCTGTTCGAATCGACCGACCGAAGCACACGCCCTCGCGACATCAACGAGTTCCGCAGCAAACTCCTCCTGTTCGCGTTCACTCAGAAACGTCATCCAGGGAAAGGGTTGATGCAATCGGTGTGCGAAAGATCCAGGCCAGTCAGCCACCGCCGCCGAAACGACGCTTGCTGCGAACTCCAAACCACCGCGGTTGCGTCGCTCTGCCTCCGCAGAAGACAGCACAAGGTCATCTCCATCGCGACGCGTCAGAAGCACGTCACCGTTGGCGGTCGCCGCAACGACGTCGTTTGGTGAACGTAGTAAGTCCGAGAACGTTGCCGTCTGACCCTCAATCGCCATACGACGATTGTTCTGAACTACATCAGATATGTCAAGAGGTGCGAGATTCGAAAGATTGTGGAGCCTAGGAGATTCGAACTCCTGACATCTGCCTTGCAAAGGCAGCGCTCTACCAACTGAGCTAAGGCCCCGTACCGCCTTCACCAACCCCCTCGCTCTAGGGCGACGGGGTTGTGGGACAGCGGGGTGGTACTAGCGGAGGTCGGGATCCGCGGTCGCCTCGTTCCACAGGTCCTTCTCGGCCTGGTTGGCCGAGACCTGTCGGTAGACGACGTACGCGACTGCCGCGATTGCTCCAACTAGCAATAGTTTCTTCATGTGGGCCTAGGTGGACTTGAACCACCGACCTCTTCCTTATCAGGGAAGCGCTCTAACCGAGCTGAGCTATAGGCCCTCACGTGCAACGCATACCGTACTTGGCTCCGATGTTCGCGCGCCAATCGGATTGGTATTACGCCTGCTGTAACGACGTAAAGGCTAGACGTCGCTTGGTGGAGCGGGTGCCGCGGGGCTGCGCTTCCACGGGTTTGGCATCGCAGCGGCCGACCGAAGTGAATCTTCCGACAGGGTGACTTCGACGCCACCGGTGAAGCCAACCGTCACGTTGTAGATCGCAGCGACCACTGTCGCCAGCGCCGAGGTCAACACAATTTCGAACGCCGCGACGAAGAGCGCGAAGCCGATGACCCGACCGAATGAGAACGTATCGGTGACATCAAGGCCGGAGCCCGAACCACCAAGGTCGCTGATCGTCTGGTTGATCGAGGCGAACGTTCCGCTGACGGTCAACAGCAGCCACAGGATGAATACGGCAACGATGATGACAACTGCCATGCCCAGTGAGAGCACGAACGCCGTCTTCATCACGGTCCACGGATCTAGTCGGCTGACAAACAGCCTTGCTTGGCGGGGGCCAGCTGCAGGTGCCGGCGTCGCCTGCGTTTGCGTCGCGCTC
>CAUJEJ010000222.1 GCA_963169255.1 Actinomycetota bacterium
TGGCGACTCGTTCGCTGTGGGTCACTGTGTCGACGGTTGGAGCAATGCCATGAAGGTTGCGGGTGCGCGCGTATCGGTGCCGTTGTATTTGACCGAACACGTGCGATCGCTGGGCACATTTGGCTGTTTGCTCGCTGGTCAGCCGTGGCTCTCGATTGCGCCGCGCGGCGACGGTCAGCCTGTGATCGTCATGCCGGGCCTTGCTGCTGGCGACATCACGACGGCTCCGCTTCGGGGCTTTCTGCGCGGTCTCGGCTACGACGCCGCCGGTTGGGGTATGGGAGTCAACGTTGGGCCGACTCGCAAAGTCCTCACTGGGCTCACACCCATGGTGGAGGAGCTCGCGCAGCGATCGGGTCAGCCAGTTGCGCTGGTCGGGTGGAGCCTCGGCGGGATCTTCTCCCGCCTGGTTGCCCGCCAGATTCCGGATTCGGTGTCACAAGTGATCACGCTCGGCTCGCCGTTCCGCTACCGGTATCGCGAGCCAGCCCGCGGGTTCGATGTGGTCAACCAGGTGCTTCGAATTCACGCGCCGCGTACGGAATGGCCGGACGAAGAACGCATCCTTGGTGCGCTACCCGTCCCAGCGACGTCGATCTACTCACGCCTCGACGGTGTCGTCGATTGGCGCGCATGTATTGACACCATCGATGATCAGCACGAGAACGTCCAGGTGTACGCGAGCCACCTGGGTATGGGGCACGATCCGTCGGTCATGTGGGCGGTGGCCGATCGGTTGGCGCAGAAGCCAGGGGAGTGGGAGCCGTTCTCAGCTCCCTGGTACGCCCGCTTGAACTACCCGTCACCCCACGACGTCCCCCGCAAGGCCCGCGCCGCCGCCGCGTAGGTGCCCGGGGCGCACGCGGCGGGTTGGTGTCCGGCGGGTTCGCGCGTGGGTGTCGTGTGTCGCGGCAGGATGGTGGATTGTGGTCGCGAGGCGACCAGATCTCACCATCCTGATGGAACGGTCATTCGACGTGGAGGGAATCCCTGGCCATCGCGACTGATGCTTCGGTCAGGACGCATCTGTTGGAACGAGCCTCGGTGGGACTGGTCAGGTTGTCGAGTACATCCAGCACGGGCAGGTTACGAAGCATGGCAGTCGTGGGAAGCGTTTGACTTTCTGTCCGCCAACCGTGGTCGCCGAGCGCTTGCGCGATTGGCGTCAGGTGTAGCAAGCCGCCGCTTTCCGTCGCGGCGAAAAGCAGGATCAACAACGTCGCGTCGTGCTCGAAGCTTCCCGGTTTGTTGGCACGGATCCGGTCAGCCAGGTGGCTCCATAGCCGCGCGGGATCGGCAAGAGATTCCGTTCCCGCCTTCGTCAGGAGTAGACGGTTCTTTCGCTTGCGTAGCAGTCCCAGATGTTGAAGCGACTCTCGGAATCGCAATAGCGGGAAGGCGTTGATCTCACGGTTGCGCTGGCTTTGCCACGAGTTCATCGCCGGCAATATTGCGCTGGCGGCCTCGACGTCAGTTGGCTTCAGGTACCCGGCGCTGGTGAGTTCGATGCCATCGCCCTCAGCACGCTGAAGAAACCACAAGTGTGGCGCGAGCGCTGCGTTCCGGACCTCGGGGTCCAGGGTGGGTCTGGGGTTCGCCAGTTCGCTCATCCGGGCCGCTATCTGCGGGTAGCTCGGCGTCGTCGTCAGGCGTGCGGTGACGAGCATCAACTGCGGATTGATTCCCGCTGCAAGGAGCGTGAAATGCGGTCCAGCGAGTGCAGCGTTGATCGTGGCGACATCGAACGCCGCGGGGCTATCAACGACTTCAGCGAGTTCCTCTGCGGTCCTGCGACTGCCGCAGTCCTCGGGCGGCGCAGCGCGGCGGCCGTCAGTGCATTGGGCTAGTGGTGTACCTGGTTCGGAATTCAGAACCTCTTCGAGCCGAATGGTCACATCCCAGTTGTCCCCGTAGTCGTAGAGGTAAAGCAACTCATCGCCCGGCTGGTTCAGGGCTTCGTCGAGCCGCACTTGGTAGGCGGGTATCCCGTACTCCTCGCCATCTTCGACGTCGAACGGGCAAAGGAAATGTTCGGCGTTGCTATCGAACGAATCGCCGCCGAGGGTGAAGCGGTGCAGGTGGGAGTCGGTCCATTCGAAGGCTTCCTGCAGCACCTGGTGGAGAACGTCGAGATGTAGATCGCTGTGGACCTCTAGGCGTCGCCAGATTGCCGGATCAGAGCGGTTGAGGTCAACGCGCAATCGGTAGATCGCTCGGGTACGGCGCCGCCGGACGCGCTTGCTCTCGCGGTTTGCATGGACTGGACTCGCGTCGACTGGATTGGCATCGGTTCGCTTGGCGCCAACTGGTTCTACGCCCCCGGTTGCCCCGAGTTGGTCGAGCAGAGCGCGGATCTCAGGCAGGGACAACCGGTCGGCCTTAGCCAGAATCGCCTTGCGGGCGTCGGCAGCAGCTTGTTCTGAGGACACGTGGGGAGCGTAGTCGGGTAGGCATTGGGCCTAGGTTGACCGCCTCCGCCCTCACAGGATGGTGGATCTTGGTCGGTACGCGACCAGATTTCACCGATCTGATGGCAGGTTCGCCTCCGAGGCTAGCCGTAGTAGGAGCACTCGCTGACGGTCTTCTCGGTCTTGCCGCGGCAGACGAAGAAGTAGGTCGGCTGGCCCTTACTCGAACCGGCGTCGATCTTCAGGTAGCCACAGGCTTTGTTCCGCATCGTGACGCCCCAGCCGCTGCCTGCCTTGGAGCCGTAGTTCGTGGTTCCGCCGCCCCACGTCTTGGTCTTGTAGCCGTACGACTTGCCAGCGTCCTTGTAGTACAGGACGGTTTGGTACGCGCTGATCTTCTTCGACTTGTAGGTCTGGCGAAGCACACCTTGGGAGCGGCCCTGATCGATCTTCTTCGCACCCATCGGGGGAGCGGGGATCGCGCACCGGGCGCCTGCGTCACCGCGGGGAGCGGGTGTCTCTGCCGAGGCTGCGGTCGGGATCGCGACGCTGAAGCCAAGCATTGCGACTGCTCCGGCAGTGGCGATCATCGCGCGTGCTGAGGTCTTCGTTGTGGGTGCCATAGCGCAAGTATCGGCAGACATGAGGGGTTTGGCCCGGTTGTTGCGCCGGACGTGGGGTGGCGGGTGCTGAGCCCGTGCCGGTACTGGTCCGCGCGGCGTTAGTTCTAGCGGTTCATTTCGCGTTCGGTCAGGGTCATGGTACCGAAGAACACGGCAGCCATGACTCCAATCATCGTCCACACCTGGGGCTCGGTCACAGTGATCATCTCCATAGTGTGGCGGAGGGGATCCCGGAAGGCTAGTGGATTTCGCGGCGATCGCGATCGTGGTTTGGCTGCCCTTGTGGATAGTCGTGGTCCACGAGTCTTCACCCGCTGATGGGGCTCGCGCCGGCGGAGTTAAGGGTCGTCGCTGGCTTGTCTGCCCGTTTGGCGAACACGCCCCATCCGGCCAGGCGGATCTCCCAGCGAGCGCGCGTAGTGGCCTGGACGGGCACCTCGATCTAGGGTTAGTCAGGTGAGCGCCGCCGTTGATGAGTACATGAGCCAGCTGGAACATTCGCGCAAGGATGAGATCGAAGAACTGCGGCGGGTGATTCTGGAAGCCAGTCCCGAGTTGGTTGAGCACATCAAATGGAACGCGCCTAGCTATCAGATTGACGGCGACGATCGGATCACCATGCGATTGAAGCCAGGGGACCGGGTGGAGCTGGTGCTGCACCGCGGCGCAGCGAAGCGGACGGATGCGTTCGAGTTTGTTGATCCCTTTGGGCTGGTGGATTGGAAGACCAACGACCGCGGAGTTGTCGCGTTTGCGGCTGGGGATGTGGGGCGACTAGCGGAGGATGTCTCGACGCTGGTGGTGGCGTGGGTGACGGCGACTCGGTAGGTGGGCTGGGCCGAAGCTCGCGCTTTGATTCCATGCCCCGACGTTGGTGAAGCTTTGTGCGCCAATCTAGGCGAGCGTGATCATCTGACACACCGGTGGCACAGAATCGTTGGATTTCGGTCTTGAGTCAGTGGCGAGATGCACGAGAACATGCGTTGTTGAAGGTGGAGCAGTCCAGCGATGAGCGCGAGCGGGTTGTTCGGTCACGAGCCGAGGGTGGGTGGTTCCGCTAGTTGTCGCGGTTCATTTCGCGTTCGGTCAGAGTGTGAACGTCGCGGTCGAGGTTGTCGATGCGGTCGCTCATGGCGTCGAATCGGGCGTTGACGGCTTCGAAACGAACATCGACAGTGTCGAACCGAGCGTCGACGGCATTGAACCGTGCGTTCATCTCGCCTCGGAGTCCGCCAATCTCCGAGCGGACGACGCGGGTGAACATCGTGGAGATGAGCGTCATGGTGCCGAAGAACACGGCGGCCATGAGGGCGATCATGGTCCACACCTGAGGTTCAGTCACGGTGATCATCTCCATAGTGTGGCGGAAGGGATGATCGAAGGCTAGTGCGAATCGACACGTTGTCGTTGAGTCCGTGACGACTTGTGGATAACACGGGCGGCACGCCTACCGGCCCAAAAGGGCTAGCGCCCGCTCCTGTTCGGGGGCGTCGTAGGTCACCAAATCCCGGAGCCCGCGCCAAACCGGAATTCCGTGGGGATGCCAGCGGTACGCGCTGTCGGCAACCCTGAAGGTTCGGACTGGGTCGTGGGCCCAGTCAATGGTGGCGGCGATTGGAGCCAGAGCCGCCTGATCGCGCGAGCACCACTTCGCAAGTCGCTCGGAGCTGATGAGTCGCGCGGACTTGTCGCCGTTGCACCTGTCGTCGCTGAGGACCAGGTTGGCGAGGTCGTTGAGCGGCAGATGACTCCACGGAATCACATGGTCGACGTGGGTCGTTGCGCGATTCAAGATCCTGTCGCAGTAGAAGCATCGGGCACCTTCGACGTCGAGCAGAGCCTCACGGACTGGATCGAGCGACGTCCGTTGCGTGCCGAAGAGGAAGTCGCGAAGTTGCTGAGCTTCCGAGTTAACGTTGTTGTATCGGGCGACTTCGGCTGACCACACTGACTCCAGCGCCGGTCGCAGGATCTGCGAGTTGATGGCAAGCGCGTGAGCGACGCCGCGGTTGAGTTCGATGAAGTCAACACCTGGCAGTGCGCCTTGCTCGGCGATGAAGCCCGAGTCGTCGAAGAGCCACGGTTCGTATCCAGCGCGGGAATCTGTCGTTCCTGGTCGCTGCAGGCGCGGGATGGGTTGTTTCGCGAGCGCTCGAGCGACGGTGCGCTGGAGTCGGACGTAGTCGTGTGGGTTGCGGGTGATCACTGCGTGGAGGTCAGAGTGTGGCGCGCACCCAGCGGCGGTACGGAACTCGACGATGGCGTTGATGATTCGCAGTCCGCGTCCGGTTCCTTGGCGCAGCACTCCGTCTTCGCCCAGCGGGTTTGGTCGGGTCTGTGGCCAATAGGAAGCGATCACGCGATCGGCGAGGTCGCTGA
>CAUJEJ010000223.1 GCA_963169255.1 Actinomycetota bacterium
GCAAGCTCCGTTCAAGCCAGAGGTCGTCATATGCGAACGATGGAACCTCATCGAGATGGATCGCATTGATGGCAACCACTCCCCCGCGATCCAGCGAACGCAAGGCCGCAATAACGACTGACCCAGCTGGAGCAAACGTGATAGCCGCGTCGAGCGGCACAGGTGGGCGCTCGTCGTACAGGCCAGCCCAGAGCGCGCCGAGTTCCATGGCTTGGTCCGCTTCTGTCCGGGTACGACTGGCGACGTATGTATCGATTCCCCAGAACCGCAGCATCTGCAGGACCTGACGCGCAGACGCACCGAATCCGTACAACCCAACGCGTCTACCCGCATCGCCCGGGCCAACGCCGGCAATTCGGAGCGCGCGGTAGCCGATGACACCCGCGCACATCATTGGCGCAATGCTCACCGAACTTCGATCGCCAAGCACAGAAAGATCAAACGCGAATTCCGCTTTGGCGACTACCTGCCCCGCATATCCGCCGTCGACGTCCCACCCTGTGAACTTTGCTTCCGGGCACAGGTTTTCTCGACCCTCGAGGCAGAAGCGACACCTTTCGCACGCACTTGCGATCCAGGCCAAACCCACACGCTGACCCACCCGTGTTTGGTCAACGCTCGACCCGACCGCAACAACGGTGCCGACCACCTGATGTCCCGGCGTCACCGGCAGCTGGTGCGCAGGCAAGTCCCCTTCCACGATCTGTAGGTCAGTGCGACACATCGCGCAGGCCGCGACCTCAATGACGAGTTCACCTGCTAGCGGCAGGGGCTCAGCAACTTCGGTCATGACGAGGCGGTCTTGCGAGACTGACCCAGGTGCAAGCACCTTCCACGACTGCATGGGCCCATTCAACACCCGCACCCGAGTGGCCGCCAGCGCGCTGGGCGTGCGTGAATCCTCTACCTAGTACCTCCCATCGTCAGCGTGTCGGGATTCCATCGAACTAGGGTGAACCAGATGATCACGCTGACGCGAAAGCGGGCACTCGCGATGCGAATGTCTGCACTACTGCTCGATGGGCAGCCGCATCGCGATGTCGCCGAGGTCGTTGGCCACCTCACCGCTATGCAGGGCCAAGACTTCAATGCCGCCAAGTGGGCGATTGCGACGCGGACCTCCGGCGAATCCCTCTTGGCCAAGCGCACCGCAATTGAACGCGCGTTCAACGATGGACAGATCGTCCGTTCTTGGCCCGTGCGCTCAACGGTGCATGTCATCGCGTCGCAAGATTTGGGCTGGGTCCAACGAGCGACGAATACGCGCTTCCTCAAGATGATCGACCAGTGGCTTGAGCGCGGTGACTTCCAGGGACTTGATTCACAAGCCTTCGATCGCCTGCAAGCCGCGACGATCGAAGCCCTCCAAGGTGGGCGGCAGTTGACTCGACGAGAGATCTTTCGCCTATGGGAGTCTGAAGGCGTTGCTCCCAAGACGGGCGGCGGCTACGAATTCGTGTGGGCCCTCTGCCAACGTGGGGTCACCGTACTCGGGCCGCTAGGCGAAAACGGCGATCCCGACTTGGTTCTCGCTGACGAGTGGATTCAATCTCCGCGCGTGCTCGTCGGTGAAGTAGCGTTGCACGAACTCGCGCAACGCTACTTCGCCGGCCACGGTCCCGCGACGGACTATGACCTCTCCTGGTGGAGCGGACTGCCTGTCACTGTTGTCCGCAAAGCCATCGGTGGCGCCGTCGCGAAAGGCACGCTCTGCGAGTGTGACGTTGATGGGCAGACGATGTGGGCGACACCGATACAGCTAGACGCACCCGCCTCAACTGGCCCTCTTCATGTCCTTGCAGCGTTCGATGAGCATCTCCTTGGCTACAAGGACCGAACGCTGAGTCTCGACGTCGCCCACGCGAGAAAGGCAATGACTGTGAACGGCATCGCCCAACCGACAGTGGTCAAAGCTGGCCGAGTGGTGGCGGTTTGGAAGATGCGTGACGGATCGATGTCAACGTTGAACGGCGAACGAATCAACCAGCGAGATCTGCGTGCCGCTCAGGAACAGATCGAAACCGCGCGTCATTGGCTCAGGCGAGAAGCTCGATAGCTGCGACAAACGTAAGAGCGAGCACAGCGACTACCCGTACTTAAAATCGGTGGGCGCAAAGGGACTCGAACCCCTGACCCCCTCCTTGTAAGGGAGGTGCTCTAACCAACTGAGCTATGCGCCCGAAAAGCCGCTACAAACGAACGGCCGCTGAGAAGTATCCCACCTAACCTCGCCGAGCGCCCACCCGCTTCTCCGATTGGTTAACTCGCCCGGCCAGGCGGGCGAGTTAACCAATCGGAGAAGGGCGGTCGACGGTAGTCCGACTGCGGGATCGACGTGGAGACTAGAGGGCGGCTAGGGCCGCGCGGTAGTCATCGTTCGAGCGGGCTTCGCCTGGGGAATTGATGACCTTCCAACGAAGAACACCTTCTTTGTCGATCACGAAGGTGCCGCGGGTCGCGAATCCACGCTCTTCGATGAATACGCCATAGGCCTTCGATGCCTCGCCGTGTGGCCAGAAGTCCGAGAGCAGGTCGTAGCCGTAGTTCTCAGCTTCTGCGAACGCCTTGAGTGAAGCATCGCCATCGCAGGAGATTCCGAAGGTCACGACGTCGTCGCTGACGAAGTCCGACTTCTCGTCACGGATCGCGCAAAGTTCGGCCGTGCAGATCCCCGTGAAGGCCTTCGGGAAGAAAATCAGCACAACGTTCTTGTTTCCACGGAAGTCGCTGAGCTTTACTGTCTCGCCAAACTGGTTCGTGAGCTCGAAATCTGGTGCCTGTTCGCCTACTTCTACTGCCATGTCTACTCCTTTGTCGGGCGTTGAAACGACTTTCCATCGTCAGCGCGTGGGTTACATCGCGGTGACATTTCGGGTCTATCTTTGCCGAACCGCCCGTTTGTGGTTGCGTGCGGGGCGTGAGTCAGATGAACTACACCCACACAGTTGTGTTCAATCAGCGAATTTCAGTGACGGAGGAATGGGTGAGCGGGAATCTCCTGGCCGGCTTTGAGACCGGTCAGTTGGTCCAGGAGCTGGGCTACGACGACGATTGCGATGAGGCGCTACGCGCCGGGATCGTCAAAATCACCGGTGAAGAACTATTGGACGAGGACACCGACGAAGTCGTCGATGCGGTCCTCCTATGGTTCCGCGACGAGGACGGCGACCTTGTCGATGCCCTCGTGGATGCCATCACTCCCCTCGCTGACCACGGAACCGTCTGGCTGCTGACCCCGAAGCCGGGCCGCGCAGGTCACGTCGAACCAGCGGACGTAGCCGAAGCCGCACCAACCGCCGGACTGCAACCGACCAGCACTGTGAACGCGGCGAGCGAGTGGCAGGGAACGCGCCTGGTCTCTCCTCGCGCCGCACGCTCCAAGTAGGTCCTCGCGAATTTGGTGGAATCGCGCGGCCTGTCGGCAAGTCGCACCAAATTCGCAGAGGAAAGCGGACGGGGGGCTGCTATTGCGTTGGGGCGGCGGGCAAGGTTCGATTGGGCTAGCGCGATCTAGCAAGGTGGCGCGATCAACCTGAAGCACGGCAATCAAAGGGGACGACGGATGGCGCACGGGGAACACGATTCCAGTAGCCGCCTGCCGAGTCAGTACTTCGACTCAGACCCTACCGAGACCGCGGAGTGGCGGGATTCCCTGAACAGCGTCATCGACGCTGCTGGCCCCACCCGTGCGCGCTATCTCATGCGCGAACTTCAGCGCCTCGCCGCTGAGCGTGAAATCGGCGTACCCGACGTTCGCCAAACTGACTACATCAACACCATCGCTCCGGAGAACGAGCCGACCTTCCCCGGCGACGAGCACATCGAACGCAGGATCCGGGCATACATTCGCTGGAATGCCGCGATCATGGTGCACCGGGCCCAGCGTCCCGGCGTCGGTGTCGGCGGACACATCTCCAGCTACGCTTCGTCGGCCTCGCTCTATGAAGTCGGCATGAACCACTTCTTCCGTGGACCTAACGCGCCAGGCGGTGCCGATCAGATCTTTTGGCAGGGCCACGCCTCCCCCGGCGCGTACTCGCGCGCGTACCTGGAAGGCCGGTTGAGCGAAAACCAGCTCGATGGCTTCCGTCAAGAACTCAGCCACCCAGGGGGCGGACTCCCGAGCTACCCGCACCCGCGGTTGATGCCGGACTTCTGGCGTTTCCCGACGGTCTCGATGGGGCTCGGTCCGCTGAACTCGATCTACCAAGCCCGCTTCAACCGCTACTTGCACGCACGTGGAATCAAGGACACATCCGACCAACGTGTGTGGGCGTTCCTCGGTGACGGTGAGATGGACGAACCTGAGTCGACCGGTGCGCTGTGGCTCGCGAGCCGCGAGAACCTCGACAACCTCACCTTCGTGGTGAACTGCAACCTGCAGCGCCTCGACGGCCCTGTCCGCGGCAACGGCAAGATCATTCAGGAGCTTGAGTCCGTCTTCCGCGGGGCGGGGTGGAACGTCATCAAGGTCGTCTGGGGGCGCAGTTGGGATCCGCTGCTCGCCGCCGACGAGGACGGTGCACTCGTGGCACTGATGAACCAGACGAAGGATGGCGACTACCAGACCTTCAAGAGCGAGGACGGCGCGTTCATCCGGGAGCACTTCTTTGGTCGCGATCCGCGCACCGCAGCTCTCGTTGCGAACAAGACCGACGAGGAGATCTGGGCGCTTCAGCGCGGTGGCCACGACTACCAGAAGCTGTACGCGGCGTACTCAGCCGCTGTCGCGCACAAGGGTCAACCGACCGTGATTCTGGCAAAGACGATCAAGGGTTGGACGCTCGGATCACACTTCGAGGGACGCAATTCGACCCACCAGATGAAGCACCTCACCGCTGAGGACCTCAAGGGCTTCCGCGACCGGCTCTACCTCGATATTCCTGATGCAGCGTTGGAGAACCCTGACCTGCCACCGTATTACCACCCTGGTGAGGATCACGAGTCAATCGAATACCTGAAGGCGCGACGCGAAGAACTCGGCGGCGGAATGCCCGCTCGCACGGTCAAGGCAAAGCCTCTCGTTTTGCCGGGCGACAAGGTGTACGACGTCATCAAACGTGGGTCAGGAAAGCAACCGGTCGCCACGACAATGGCGTTCGTGCGCTTGTTCAAAGAGTTGTTGAAGGACGAGAACATCGGTGCCCGCTGGGTACCGATCATCCCTGATGAGGCACGCACGTTCGGGATGGACGCCATGTTCCCGACCCAGAAGATCTACAACCCTGCAGGCCAGCAGTATCTGTCTGTCGACCGCGAACTGTTCTTGTCCTACAAGGAGAGCACCACCGGGCAGATCCTGCACGAGGGAATCACCGAAGCTGGGTCAACAGGATCGTTCCTCGCGGCCGGGTCGTCGTATTCAACCCATGGCGAAGCGATGATCCCGGTCTACATCTTTTACTCGATGTTCGGCTTCCAGCGCACCGCGGACTCGCTGTGGGCCGCGATGGACCAGATGGTCCGCGGGTTCTTGCTCGGCGCGACGGCGGGTCGAACGACACTCAACGGCGAGGGACTCCAGCACCAGGACGGCCACTCGCTGCTGCTCGCCTCCACGAACCCAGCAGTGGTTGCCTATGACCCGGCGTTTGGGTACGAGATCGCTCACATCGTCAAGGACGGCCTCCGCCGAATGTATGGCGAGAACTCCGAGAACGTCTTCTACTACCTCACGGTCTACAACGAGCCCTACGCGCAACCGGCTGAGCCCGACGGTGTTGACGTCGAAGGGATCTTGGCGGGCATGCACGTGGTCAGCCCTGCTGCCGCGGAGAACACAAGCGACGCTGTGCAGCTCCTCGCTAGCGGCGTGGCCGTCCCCTGGGCACTCAAGGCCCAACAGTTGCTGCGCGACGACTGGTCGATCGAGTCTGACGTATGGTCGGTGACGAGTTGGAACGAGCTACGGCGCGACGGCCTCGCCAGCGATCGCCACAACCTGACCGCACCGGGTGAAGCGCGCACCGTCCCCTACGTGCGGAAGGCACTTGAAGGGCGCAGTGGCAGCGTCGTTGCCGTCTCCGATTACATGCGTGCCGTCCCCGATCAAATCCAACAGTGGATCGATGCTGACTACACCTCGCTTGGCACCGACGGTTGGGGCATGTCCGACACCCGGGCAGCCCTGCGACGCCATTTCTTGGTCGATGCCGAGTGCATCGTCGCTGCAACACTCGCGCAACTCGTGCAAAAGGGTGAAATGCCAGCGCACGTGGTTTCCGAAGCGATCGACAAGTACGACCTGCGTTCCATCCCCGCGACGGCCCTCGACGCCCCGATGGAGTAGGCCGATCTGAGCTAACGAACCTCAATGATTGTGAGGTGTTCACCAAGGTGCTCGAAGTCGCTGAGATCCCGAGTCGCTAGCGCAGCATGATGCGCATGCGCTGTCGCGGCGATGAGGAGATCGAACGCACGGCGTCGTGGCTGACGCCCGGCGCGAAGCGTCAATGCCGCCAACATTCCGTAACTGGTCGCAACCGCTGAATCGAATGCCAGGGCCTCGAACTCACGCTCGATCGTTGCTACGCGCGCAATTCGCTTCGCCCGAATCTCGGGGTCAGTCGGTACGTGCACCCCAAAGTGCAGTTCCGCAAGGCTTGCGGCACTAATAGCCAACTCGCCTTCGATTCCGTCACTGGCACCGCCTATCAAGACGCTCGTGTCCAGCACCGTGCGCTGCGGCGTTGCGGGGTTCAACGCACCCACGGATCCTCTAGCTCGCCATCAATCAACTTTAGATCTTCCATCCAACGGGGATCGGTAGGTGTGTCGAATATGCGCTTCGCTTGCTCCCAACCGACCCAGTGGCTTCGCTTGTCGAGCCGCAGTTCTCCGACCTCTCGACCCTGAACGGTCAAGGTGTAGGAATTCCCCCGTTCGAGATTTCGAACGATCTCACTCGCGTTCTGACGTAGTTCGCGAATTCCGATTGTCTCGCCCATGGTCAACTCCATTCGGCATTTCTACACGTGTACGAAGTTGTAGCACATGTGCTATCCACAGGGCAATCGGCTCGAATCGCGAAGGCACTTGCTCTGTGGACGAGACTTCGCGTCCTCGCAGTCGCTCAGCTGCGAACGATGCCCAAGCTGGCGTTGAGGTCTGCACCGGGGAACACGCTTGCCAGCCCCGACTGACCGCAACGCTTGGACAGAATCTCGGCCAACACGACCCGGAAGTCATTCGCCCCTGCGAGGTCGCCATCGTCGAGTTGGTTGCCTTCCAAACCAGGCCAGACGCCGTGCACTCGACCGCCGATCACGGATCCTCCAAGCAGCAACATCGCATTGCCAAGGCCGTGGTCGACTCCACCTGACGCGTTCTCTGTAACCCTTCGGCCGAACTCGCTCATCGTCACAACAGTGGTCTTGTTGAACTGGCTGCCCAGATCCTGGGCAAACGCGGCCAGCCCGGTACTTAGTTCGGTCAGCTTGCGGGTCATCCAGGTGTCAGGGTCGGCGTACTGCCCCAACCCTTCGTGCATGTCCCAGTCGCCCACGTCGATGCACGCAATTTGCACACCCAAGTTCGACTTGATGAGGCGAGCGATGTCCTGCAGCGCGGACCCAAATTCCGACTCCGGGTAGGTCGCGCCCGGCACGTACGTGGAATCCGCCAAGGTCGTCACCCGACCGACCGCATCAAGCGCAGTCTCGGTGGCGTTGCGAATGGACGCCGGGCTATCACCGCCGAGGTCGCGCAACGCGTTTACCCAACGAGCTCGTTCGGCACGCGCCCAGGCCGCGTCATCGTCGGAATCAGTTCCCACGATCGAGAAGTCCTCGATCGAACTCATCGACAGTTCCGCAGATGGTCCAGCAAACGCCTTCGTCGGCAGGC
>CAUJEJ010000224.1 GCA_963169255.1 Actinomycetota bacterium
GGTGTTCCCGCAGCGATCAACTTCCGAATCTGACTGACGACTGCGACCGCTTCGCTCGGTTCATCTGCGTACTGGACAACTCGCGGGGCGGGCCCATCACTGACCTGCGAACGCAACGGCACCCTGCGGGCCTTCGTGGTCGCCAACAGTTGCGCACTGACGACACCGTCGGCAAGTACGTCCTCGGCAACCTGAACAATCTGCGGGGTGCAGCGGTAACAACGAGCAAGCGAAACGACGGTGGTGTTGTCGAACTGGTTGCCAAACTGCAGTAAGTGACTCGGGTCCGCACCGGCAAAGCTGTAGATCGTCTGCGCAACGTCACCGACCACGCACACGTCGTCTCGATCGCCGAGCCACACCTGAAGCAGTCGTTGTTGCACAGCCGAAACGTCCTGGAATTCATCAACGGTGAAGTGGGCAAACGAATTCTGCACCTGTTGCCGTAGGTCCTGGCGATCCTCAAGGACCCCCACCGTGAGCAGCAGCACGTCTTCGAAATCGATTCGTCCGGCCGACCGCTTCAAACGTTCGTAACCTTCGTAGACCTCACCGGCCTGTTCGACAGTCAGCCCGCCTGGACCTCTTCGCCCGTGCAGGCTTGCAACACCTGCGTACTCGGCGGGCCCAACCTGCATCACCTTGGCCCATTCAATCTCGGTTGCCAGATCTCTCACCGTGGCAAAGTCCGAGCCAAGCCGAAGTTGACTCGCAGCGGAAGCAACCAGGCTCGACTTGGACGCGATCACGTCGTGCATCTCGCCGCCAATAGCCTGCGGCCATGCCCAACGCAACTGCCGCAATGCCGCAGAGTGAAAAGTGCGAACCCGAACACCAGCCACCCCAAGACCTGCCAAACGGCGACTCATCTCGCCAGCGGCACGGTTCGTGAAGGTGACTGCCAGCGTCTTCGCAGGATCGTGGCGACCCATCGCGACCGCGTAGGCAATGCGATGCGTGATCGCGCGAGTCTTGCCTGTGCCCGCACCAGCCATCACCACAACGGGACCGGAGATCGACTCCGCGACTGCTTGCTGCTCAGGGTCGAGCCCGCTGAGTAGCTCAGCAGGATCGGCGGGCAAATGCGTCAGGGTCATCGGTGCGAGTGTGCCATCTGACACCGACTATCGGGACCACTGTCCAGGAAGTTCCTCGCCGTACCAAGCTTCGATCAAGTGTCGAGCGATCGAGATTCTTGGCGGGATCTTGACCTCCCCTGATTCACACGCCTCGAAGAGTTGATCGCGGGTGAACCACCGTGCTTCGACGATCTCCTCACCATCGGGCTTCGGTTCTTGGTTCGAGCGACCGAACGCGTGGAAACCCAACATGATCGACGACGGGAACGGCCATGGTTGACTCCCCATGAATTGGACCGTCGCCGGGTCAACCTCGACGCCGACCTCCTCGGCGATCTCGCGAACCACTGCGCTCTCAGCCGACTCCCCCGGCTCAACAAATCCGGCGAGTGTAGAGAACCACGACTGGTCCCAGCCAATTCGACGGCCCAGGAGAACTCGACTAAACGGATCGATGGGGAGCACAATCACCGCTGGATCCGTGCGGGGGAAATGCAGCGAATCATCGACTGGGCACCGACGTACCCACCCTGCCCTTTCAATGACCGTCGCCGCGCCGCAACGGGAACAACGCGGGTGTGTCCGATGCCAGTTTCCAAGTGCCATCGTGGTGGTGATCAATTCGCTGTCGCGGGCGCTAAGCGTCGCACCTATCTGGCGAAGTGAGGCTCGGTTGCTTGGAACATCGCCATCGTCGGCACTTGGGGTGTCATCCACGATCCCGAACACCGGTGCATCGCCGTCCAGCCCCAGCAGAAATGCTGCGTCCGGACGGACCGTACCGAGGGTGCTGGTCGGCGCAAGACGCAATGTGGGAATCGGGCTCGCTTCTTGAAGCTCAACGTCGTCGCCGTACAGCACCAGCACCGTCGCGGACGGATCGGCCCAGAACGCAGCCACGCGACCCTCGTCTCCTCGCAGCTCGTCAACGCGATTGAGCACTGGACGCCCAACGAGGAGCCGATCACGAATTGAACGTCCTTGTGCCGCAGTCATACGCCAGAGCCTACCGATTCATGCCGCCCACTAGAGGTGCGTCTGCGCCTGATGATCTTCACCCGTACAGGCCAAGCAGCGAATATTGCGACCGGCCCGAATTCTTGCCCGATCTTTGGAAACAGAAAGTGACGAAAGCCCGCCACCGTGGCGCCATTCACACCTATCCCCACTACCTACAGTGATCGGTGTGACCCAAAACTCGTCACAAATGCCTACACGCAGCCTGCAGGTCTGGCGTCCGGGTGACATCCGCACAACACTTGTCGCGTGGAAGGCGAAACATCCTCTCCTCGGCGAGTCCGACGGGAACAAGATGCGATCGCTGCCCAGAGCGTAGAAAGCGAGCTCGCGGCGGCGGTCACCTCCATGCTGGAACCACTCGCGATCATGCACGCAGTCCGCGACGAAGCCGGAACGATCATTGACTTCGAATGGATCTTCGTGAATGACGCTGGCGCGGCGTCATTGCTGATCCCGGTCGAGGACATCGTCGGTAAGCGACTCCTAGATATCCTGCCCGAACACCGCGATGCCCTCTTCGGGATCTACTCCCACGTCGTGGAGTCAGGCGAGCCTTACATCGGCCACGAAGTCGGGTACGACGACCACTGGGGAAGCACCGAGGTTCTCCCACGAGTGTTCAATATCCGCGCGGTCAAAACCAACGACGGTTTCGCGGTGAGTTGGAACGACGTCACCGATCACGTCACTGCCCGCCACAACCTGCTCATGGCGAATCAAGAACTACAGCTGCACGAACGCATCGTCGAAGGCGCAGCCGAGGGCATTTGGGTCGTTGATGCCGAGCGAAAGACAACGTTCGTGAACCCAGCAATGGCCGAGATGCTTGGAATCGGCGCCGCCGAGATCGTCGGTACTGACATGTTCGAGTTCATCGACCCGACCAGCCACAAAGAGGCTGCGATCACGATCAAGGAACTCGTCAATCGCGTCGGTGCGCACTTCGAATTCTCACTGGTAAACCGAAACGGAGAGACCGTCTGGACCCGCATGACGACGTCGCCACTTGAGAGCGCCGACGGTGAGTTTCTTGGCGGCTTTGCACTAGTCACTAACATCACCAGTGAAGTCCTTGCGTCCCGCGAACGAGTCATCGCCGAGTCGATGTTCGCCCAAGCGACCCAGCACGCCCCCATTGGTCAAGCGCTGGTGAGTCTCGCTGGCGCCTTCTTGGACGCGAACGCCGCGCTGTGCGAGATCACTGGGTACAGCCGCGATCAACTCCTCGCCAAGAGTTTCCAAGAGATCACCCATCCCGACGACGTCGATGCCGACGTCGAGCAGGCGATCTCACTCGCTAGCGGTGAGATCAACTCGTACGCGATGGACAAGCGCTACATCCGTTCCGACGGACGGACGATCTGGGTCCAATTGCATGCCAGCATGATCCGCGACGAAGAAGGCGAGCCTGTTAACTTCATCGCGCAGGTCATCGATATCGACAAACAACGCAAAGCCGAGGAAGCCGCTGCCAACGCAATCCAGCGCCTGGCGTACCGCTCGACGCATGATCCACTCACTGCCCTGCCGAATCGCAGTAAGTTCTTGGCTGTGCTCAACCGGTCGATACACAGCACACACGACGACTCCATCGCGGTGCTGTTCGTCGACATCGATCACTTCAAACGAGTCAATGACGGCATCTCCCACTCGTCCGGGGACTCCGTCCTCATCGAGGTCGCCCGCCGAATCCGGGAGTGCGTCCGCCCCGACGACCTAGTGGGCCGACTCGGCGGTGATGAATTCGCGATCGTCGCGCCCCACATCCACAGCACTGATGAAGCGCTCGCGCTTGCTGAACGAATCCGCCTTGCGGTATCGCAGGATTCGTTCGACACCGGCGGCAGTCGGATCCACGTGAGCGTCTCAATCGGGGTAGCACGCAGTGGCACCGGGGCGACCCCACAGGAACTCCTGAGTCGAGCCGATGCGGCTCTCCACCTAGCGAAGACGCGTGGGCGAAACTGCTCCCAACTTGCAGACCTCCAGATGATCGAAACTGCGCTCGCACGCCTTCAACTCATCGACCAACTCCACACGGGCATCGAGTCGAACGAATTTCACCCCTGGTTCCAACCCATCGTTGACCTGCCGTCTGGCGATGTCCTTGGCCACGAGGTACTCGCCCGATGGATTCAACCCCACGCTGTCCTGGCGGCCGGATCGTTCATTGATGCGGCGGAGGATTCTGGACTGATCAACGTCATCGGACGGAAGATCATTAGCGACGCGATCGAGACCTACTCCGCACTTGGCCAGACCGGACTACTGGCCATCAATGCCTCGCCAGTTCAGTTGCGAGTTCCAGATTTTGCCGCCTCGATTCTTGCCGAGCTTGCCAACCACGGCATTGGATCACGCCGGGTGGCGCTAGAAATCACCGAACAATCACTACTGGTGAACGAAGGCGCAATTATCACCAACCTCACCCAATTCCACGAAAGCAACGTCGGGTTGTACGTCGATGACTTCGGAACCGGATTCTCGTCAATTACGACCCTGCGCGACTACCCGATTGCGGGCATCAAGCTGGATAAGTCGTTCAGCCAACTACTGAGCAAGGATCCAGACGGCCCGATCGCGGACCTCGTGTCCGGACTCAGTGAGCTCGCAGCCCATCTGCGACTCGACCGAATCGCGGAAGGCATTGAGGATCGTGCGTGCGCCGCCCGACTCCACGAACTCGGCTGGCTTCGCGGGCAGGGCTACCTGTTCGGACATGCCGAACCAATGACAGTCGCTGCCGGACTCACATCCTCAAGAGTTCCTACGCAACGACCCCGAGCTGTCCCGAACCCCACGCCTCAAGCACCGAACTCAGGCCGGACCGCGCGCGGTAGAAGCCGTCACTCGGCAGACCGTTCGGCCTGAGTCGCGCGGGATTAGCTTCCCGAGCCGTGGCAGCGCTTGTACTTGCGTCCGGAGCCACACGGGCACGGTGCATTCTTCGGTGTTCCGGCGTACTCCAGATCACCGTCACCGCCATCAGGGTTGACTGCGGCCACCTTGGTGACGGTGCCATCCAAGTCCTCGCTCGGCGCGGAGTACTCCAGCACCGGCGCACGTGACGGAGCCAAGCCCGGCGCAGTCAACTGGATCGACTCACCCTCGTTGACATGGGTATGGCCTTCGATCTCAAGGTCTTCGCCGCCGTCTGTGACTTCTTCGCCTTCATTGACGGAGACATCCACGTGGAACAGGTAGCCGACGGACTCTTCCTTGATTCCCGCCATCATCGCTTGGAACAGGTCGTAGCCCTCTTTTTGGTACTCAACAAGGGGGTCCTTCTGCGCCATAGCGCGCAGACCGATTCCTTCTTGCAGGTAATCCATTTCGTAAAGGTGTTCGCGCCACTTCCGATCAAGCACTGACAAGATCACTCGGCGTTCGAGTTCGCGCGTGACGTCGTTGCCGAGGCTCTCTTGGCGGCGGTCATACGCCTGCTGGATGTCCTCCTGGATTTCTTCGACGAGGAAGTCTCGGCTCAATCCCGCGCGTCCGCCACCGGAACGTTCTTCCAGTTGTTCGATTGTCACGCCCACCGGGTAGAGCGTCCGAAGATCAACCCAAAGCTGCTCGAGGTCCCACTCTTCTGGGAAGCCCTCGGCGGTCGTCGCGATGATGTGCCCGGCGACCGCCTCATCGAGGAACGTGCGGATCTGATCTTCAAGGCTCTCTCCGTCAAGCACTCGATGGCGCTCGTCGTAGATGACCAGCCGCTGCCGGTTCATGACCTCGTCATACTTCAACACGTTCTTGCGAATCTCAAAGTTCTGGCTCTCGACCTGCCCCTGTGCGCTAGCGATTGCCCGCGACACCATCTTCGCCTCGATCGGCACATCGTCCGGAACGTTGAACCGACTTAGGAAGGCCTCAACCATCGCGGCATTGAAGCGACGCATGAGTTCGTCTTCAAGTGACAAGTAGAAGCGAGTCTCACCCGGGTCACCTTGACGGCCAGAGCGACCACGCAACTGGTTATCGATCCGGCGCGATTCGTGGCGTTCGGTACCGAGGACGTACAAGCCACCAAGCTCGGTTACCTCCTCGTGTTCGGCAGCGACAGATGCCTCTGCCCGCTCCAGCGCTTCCGGCCAAGCCGCCTCGTATTCCTCTGGCGTCTCAACTGGCGAGAGGCCCTTCTTTTCCAACTCGGCAGCGGCACGGAATTCGGAGTTTCCACCGAGCATGATGTCGGTACCACGACCGGCCATGTTGGTCGCAACCACGACTGCGCCCTTACGGCCAGCCTCGGCAACGATCTGGGCCTCACGATCGTGGAACTTGGCGTTCAACACTTCGTGTTTCACGCCGGCCTTAGTCAAAGCCTTTGACAGCAATTCAGACTTCTCAACGCTGACAGTGCCGACGAGGACCGGCTGACCATGCTCGTTGCGTTCCTTGATGTCGTCAACAACGGCATTGAACTTTGCCTGCTCTGTGCGGTAAACCAAGTCGGGCTCATCGAGACGAATGTTCGGCTTGTTCGTTGGAATTGGCACCACACCGAGTTCGTAAATCTGGCCGAATTCGGCGGCCTCGGTCATTGCCGTACCCGTCATGCCGCCGAGCTTGTCGTAGAGGCGGAAGAAGTTCTGCAGGGTGATGGTGGCCAGAGTCTGGTTCTCGGCCTTGATCTCGACGCCTTCTTTGGCCTCGATTGCTTGGTGCAACCCCTCGTTGTAGCGGCGCCCCGCGAGGATACGGCCGGTGTGCTCATCGACGATGAGGATTTCGCCATCGATGATGACGTAGTCCTTGTCCTTCTTGAACAGTTCCTTGGCCTTGAGTGCGTTATTCAAGAACCCCACCAGCGGGGTATTCACCGCTTCGTAGAGGTTCTCCATGCCGAGCCAGTCCTCGGTCTTTTCAACACCTGGCTCCAGGATGCCGACTGTCTTCTTCTTCTCGTCGACTTCGTAGTCAGTCTCACGATCGAGGCGCCTGACCAACTTCGCGAAGTCTGCGTACCACTTCGGCGACTGATCACTCGGCCCCGAGATGATCAACGGTGTCCGCGCTTCGTCGATGAGGATCGAGTCAACTTCGTCGACAATTGCGAAGAAGTGACCGCGTTGCACCATCTCGTCCTTCGACCACGCCATGTTGTCGCGCAGGTAGTCAAAGCCGAACTCGTTGTTTGTGCCGTAGGTGATGTCCGCGTCGTACGCGACCTTGCGCTCTGGTGGCGTCATCGACGAGAGGATGCAGCCGACCTTCAGTCCGAGGAAGCGGTGCACCCGCCCCATCCACTCCGAGTCACGTTCGGCCAGGTAGTCATTGACGGTAACGACGTGGACGCCTTTTCCGGCGAGGGCGTTCAAGTAGGCCGGCAGCGTCGACACGAGCGTCTTACCTTCACCAGTCTTCATCTCAGCAATGTTGCCGAGGTGAAGGCCCGCGCCACCCATGATCTGGACGTCGTAGTGTCGCTGGCCGAGAGTTCGCCGAGCGGCCTCGCGAACCGTTGAGAACGCCTCAGGCAGCAGGTCGTCTAAGGTCTCGCCTTCAGCAAGGCGCGCCTTGTACTGGTCGGTGCACTCTCGCAGTTGCGCGTCGGACATCGCTTTGAAGTCTTCTTCAAGCGCATTGACCTGTTTCGTCAGCGCCATAAGCTTCTTGAGAGTCTTGCCTTCGCCGGCCCGCATCATTTTGTCGAATAGTCGCACCCGGTCATCGTACGCGTACTCGCTATAAGGGAGCAGGTTGTCTATGCCTCAAGCTCGGATTGAATGCCAGAGGCGATTCAATCCAGCGATTTTTTCGACAAATGGGTAACCGGATGGTCACTGTTAGTGCATGCTGTCCGAATGCATGATCACCAAAGCCCGGATATCCCTGAGATCTTTGCCGGTTCGATGCAGCTTCAGCCCGTCGACGACAGCTCCGAATGCGGCGCGATTGCGGCCCTTGGCAGCGCAGCGCGCAAGGCTCAAGCGACCTGGGTCGCTCGCGACGCGATCTCAGCAAAGCCACGGGCATATGTGGCGTTGATCGCGACCGGAACGTCGGCGCGGGTCGCTTCTGCCCCTGGGATCGTGGGCGATGCCGAGGACGCTCGGGTAGCCGCTGACGTTGTGCGCCGTTACGCCACTACCGAACTCGGACTTGCAGCTAGCTAGTTCAGACCCAGGAGGCCTTCCCGGGCCGCCTTCACTACGGCTTCAGTTCGAGTCCGGACGCCCAACTTCTCGTGCACGCTGCGCATATGGTTCTTGACCGTGTTCTCACTAATGTGCAGCCGGTTCGCCACATCTCGGTTGGGTAGACCGTCCGCAACCAAGGTGAGCACCTGCAATTCACGCTTGGTCAATCCGCCGTCACGCTGGCCTTGATCTGCGCGGCGTACCGCAACCGACAGTTCGGCGATCAATCGTGACGCCATTTGCCCATCAAGCGCCTTTTGCCCGGCCAGGACTTGACGAATCGCCAAGACCACTTCATCAAGCGAGGCGTCCCGCGAGATGACGCTTGACATGCCAAGCCTGACGAAGTCCGCTGCAGACAGGTCTGACTGCGGATCAAGTAGGACGACCAGCCTCGATCCCTCATCGGACTCAAGAACTACCCGAGCAAGCCCAAGCGCGGCATCCATGCTGGCACCAACACCCAACACCACGACTTCAGGGTGATAGTCCGCGATCTCCGCGGCCAGCACCTCTTTGCGAGAGGACGACATGAACGCGTTGACCCCGACTTCGTCGCGCAACAGCGACGCCAACCCGCGAGCCACTAGGGGCTGCGGGTCAACAATCAGCACATTCGCGCGAACGGACGGTGCCATTGATCAAGCCTACGGTGACCGGTGCTTGCCTCAGCTGTTGGCGTCGGGCGCCTTGATTCGGATCAGCCCATAGTCGTATCCGCGACGGTGGTAGACGACGGCTGGGGCACCCGATTCGACCTCTTGGAAGAGGAAGAAATCGTGCCCCACGAGCTCCATCTCCGTAACGGCCTGCTCGATCGTCATTGGCACAGCAGGGTGAGTCTTATCGCGCACAACCACGGGTCCTGACGCGTAGACCTCGTCGGCGTCAGCCTGGTAGGTGTCCGTGTGGCGATCGTCGTCGACCTCTTTGGCCTCAATTGCGGCTTCGGTCTTGATTTCCGACGGCTTGCGATGATTTGAGCCGCCCTTAACGATCTTGGCTTTGTCGTGGGCTCTACGCAGCCGCTCTTCGAGACGGCCGGCAGCTAGGTCGAGCGCGCTGTATTTGTCAGCAGCGCTGGCCTCGGCTCGAATGACTGGGCCTTTTCCACGGCAGGTTAGTTCTACTTCGAAGGCTCGATCAGCAAGGCGCGGATTCGATTCCTTTGACAGCTCCACGTCAACTTGCTGGATCGGCTGCCCGAATCGCTCAACGCGCGCAAGCTTTTCACTGGCCTGCTCCCGGAACCTCGACGAAACATCGACGTGCCGTCCGCGAACGACAATCTCAACCTCACTCATAACCTGCGTCCCTTCTCTGTTCCGCCTTGGCGGATTCGGTGTACGAAGCCTTGAGTCGGCACCCACCCGGCCGACCTGGTCTTCGACCCCACACTTGCCTGCTGCAGGTGCCGCGCATCACTGCGACGTTCACCCAACTCCCGTGGACGCTGGCCATCGTGACCGGCGGCGGGGCAGGACTTACTTCTAAGCCGCACCGTGATCAGCCGCCCACCCGGACCGAAGTCCGAACGTGCGACCTTACGTGGACCGTTTTGCCTGCGACTGGCATCGGCTTGCTGCCCATCACCAAACGGTGGTGAGCAACGCAACCACGGACCCGGGCGGGTGCCACACCCCAAACCTACCGCTGACAAGGCTCGCAGGTTTACCCCACTCACCCGCCTGCCCCCGAGTGACGGAGGAAACAGCTACGTTCGGTTGGCAGCCACGGCCGCGCCGACCACAAACACCCCTGCGCGACGCAGGGCAGCGCTTGCAGCCAAGATCGTTGCACCGGTGGTCAGGACGTCGTCAACAACGAGGATCGGCGCCTCATAGAGCGCCCGCGTCGGCCGCACGTAGAACCGACCTTCGACGTTATGCAAGCGCTGCGCCCTCGCTAACTTCTTCTGGCTCGTCGGCGGCGCGCGCAGGTGCAGGGCATCCACCACAAAGGTGCTGGTGGAAGCCGCCCCGAGCCGCGCGCGCGAATAGTTCAGCATCGAGGCAACGACGTCGGTTCCGGCCACGTGTCTAGTCCGCGAACCGGAGTGAATCAAGACCACGCCGAGCCGTTCACCCACGCGATCATCCGCGAGAGCCGCACAAACAGCACGCGCGTGCAACATCCCGAGGAGTTCTAGAAACTCCCGGTGTCCAGTGCGCTTGGCGGCAAGGACAACACGTTGGACAACCCCGTCGTACGTCGCGCCTGACCACGCGGCCATCGGCATATTGCCAACGTGAAGAGCGGGTGTTGGCGAAGCCAGCTTTTGACGGCAAGCGGCACAAACTCGCACGCCTGAGACGCTGCAGCCGATGCATGCCTGTGGAAGTGCGAGCTCGAGAATCCCCATACCCAGACACTGCCAACACCCGGACCGTCCGCGGCGAGGGTGCGTACACGAATTGTGGAAAGGCTGGGGCGCCTCACCACCTGTGGATGAAGATCTACGTCAGCGAAGCGGCAAAGATCTCCGAAATAGACTCATTGAGGCGGGAGTCGAACTCGGCAGGCGACTGATCCACGTTCAGGCCTTCAGTCAGTGCGCGCGAGAAGCTAGCTATGACTCCTCGCTGACGGGTAAGTCGAGCATCGGCGTCCGTGCGGCTATACCCACCGGAGAGGGCAACGACCTTCAGAACCTTCGGGTGCTCAACAAACTCGCGATAGAAGTCATCATGCTCAGGCAATGTCAGCTTCAGCATCACCTGGGTTCCGTCTGGCAGGTTGCCGAGTTGATCGGCGATGTTCTCTTTGAGCAGCGACTCACACGCGCTCTTGGTCGTGGAGTGAATATCGATCTCAGGTTCGATGATCGGAACAAGTCCACCAGCAAGGATCTGATCCGCGAACTCGAATTGTTGCCGGACGACCTCGCGTACGCCGTCTCGATCAGCGTCCTTGATCACCGAACGCATCTTGGTGCCAAAGATGCCCTTGTCGACTCCCCGCGCAACGAGTTCAGAAAGCCCCGGAATCGGTTTCATGAGCTGGACACCGGCCTGCTCGTCGGCTAATCCCTTATCCACCTTCAACAGCGGGACAACGTTCTTCACGTTCCAGAGGTAGTCGGCCGTGCCGCGGCCCTCAATGTCGCGATCCATCGTCATCTCGAACAAGATCGCCGCAAGAATCCGGTCACCGCTGAATGCCGGGCTCGTAATGATCCTGGCACGCATTTGATGCACGAGGTCGAACATCTGCTCGTCGTTGGTGTAGCGATCAGCGCCGACCCCGTAGAGCGCGAGTGCCTTCGGCGTACTGCCGCCACTTTGGTCCAACGCAGCGAAGAAGCCTTGGTCATTGGCGATCTTGTTGTACTGATCGGAATTCACGTGTGGATCCTCTCGACCTGTCCAAAGGTGCGTCCCGCGAAGAGTTCCACATCTGAAGCCGACGTCGATACTCAAGCAGCCCGCGGATGGGCCGTCAGGACGACAGCAACAGCAGCAACCCGATCCCACCAACGGCATTGTTAACCATGTGCGCGACGATCGCGGTGGTCACGCTTCCCGTGTGCCAACGAGCGAGTCCCAGCACAATGCCGAGCGCGAAGAGCAACGGGAAACGAACCGGCTCGCCGTGGAACAACGCGAACACAGCGGCCGACATAATCACCGTCAGAATCGGCCACATCTTGAACTTCGCCAAGCTGGAGAAGATCATTCCGCGGAACGCAATCTCCTCGGCGATTGGCGCTCCGATGACGACACAGATGACAAACGCGATGAGGACTGCGGGTTCCGCCTTGAGACTCTCGCCGACTTCGCCAGCCGACGAATTGAATTCGCCCTGAACCAGTTGCGTGATGTAGCCAACGATGCTCGCCGCAAACAGCGCTGCGACGCCGTAGAGCAATCCCCAGGCGATGTCCCGCCAAGACCATCGCAGGCCCAAGTCGATCCGGATCCCATTGCCTTGGACCTTGGTGAGCAGAGCCGGCCATCCGATGAACGCGAGCCAAGGCGCGATCTGCACAAAAATGATTCCCCAACCGACGGGACTTTCTGTGCCGCCGACTAGGAGAAATGCCGTAATGCCAAAAACGAAGTACAGGACGATCAATAAAACTGAATCGAGGAACCACCAGTTGAAGCCACGCAGCGGTTTGCCTGTCCACGTCCCAGCTTGCTCGGACCTGACGGCCTCGACCAAGGTGATCGGCGCTGCCGGGTAAAGCAACGGCGACTCCACTGGAGCCAACGCAGCCGACATCGGGAATCCCGGTGGCGGATTTGCTGGGCCACCCCAACCCGGTGGCGGCGGCGGTGGAGGCGGCGGATAGCCACTGCTTGGAGGCGGTGGCGGCGGTGGAGGCGGGTACGACCCCGGCTGCGCAACGCCCTGATGTGGCGGCGGATAACTGCCGCCACCATCACCCGAGGGTGGCGGTGGCGGCGGTCCCGACTCGTTACTCATGTCTGCAGCAGTGCCTAGTACCGGTAGTGCTCTGGCTTGTACGGACCCTCAACGGGAACCCCGAGGTACTCGGCCTGCGCCTTTGTGAGCTCGGTGAGCTTCACACCGAGCGCGTCAAGGTGCAAGCGAGCCACCTTCTCATCGAGGTGCTTCGGCAACGTGTAGACGCCAAGCGGGTATTGATCGAGGCGCTCATGCAGTTCAATCTGTGCGAGCACCTGGTTCGTGAAGGAGTTCGACATCACGAACGATGGGTGGCCAGTGGCGTTTCCGAGGTTCAACAGTCGCCCTTCGCTCAGCATGATGATCGAGTGACCATCCGCGAAGATCCATTCGTCGACCTGCGGCTTGATGTTGTTGCGGGTGATCCCCGGCTCCCCTTGCAACCCGGCGATATCGATCTCATTGTCGAAGTGACCGATGTTTCCGACGATTGCTTGGTGCTTCATCTTGCGCATGTCCGACACGTTGATGACGTCGAAGCAGCCGGTTGTGGTGACGAAGATGTCCGCGGTCTCCACGACGTCCTCAAGGGTGGTGACCTGGTAGCCGTCCATCGCCGCCTGAAGCGCACAAATGGGGTCAACTTCAGTGATGATCACGCGTGCCCCTTGGCCACGCAGCGATTCCGCAGAACCCTTACCCACGTCGCCGTAGCCACAAACGACGGCAACCTTGCCGCCGATCAAGGTGTCGGTTGCGCGATTGATGCCGTCGATCAACGAGTGACGGCAGCCGTACTTGTTATCGAACTTGCTCTTCGTCACTGAGTCATTGACGTTGATCGCCGGGAACAGCAGCTTGCCTTCCCGCATCATTTCGTAAAGGCGGTGAACACCAGTGGTGGTCTCCTCGGTGACACCCTTGATGCCATCGGCAATCTTTGTCCAACGGGTGGGGTCTTCGGTGAGGGAGCGCGCGAGGACCGAGAGCACAACCGCGAACTCTTCGGAGTCAGCACCTGCCGGATCGGGCACTGCGCCTGCGAGTTCGTATTCCTTGCCCTTGTGAACGAGCAAGGTGGCGTCGCCGCCGTCATCAAGGATGAGGTTCGGACCAGTGTTTCCATCGGCATCCGCTGGCCAGATGAGCACCTGCTCGGTACACCACCAGTACTCCTCGAGCGTCTCGCCCTTCCAGGCGTACACGGGGACACCTTGTGGATCCTCTGGGGTCCCGTTCGGGCCAACTGCGATCGCCGCGGCCGCGTGGTCCTGGGTCGAGAAGATGTTGCAGCTTGCCCAGCGGACGTCGGCGCCGAGAGCCGTGAGCGTCTCGATCAGCACCGCCGTCTGAACGGTCATGTGAAGCGAACCGGTGATGCGGGCACCAGATAGCGGCTTCGATTCGCCGAACTCCTCGCGCATCGCCATCAAGCCTGGCATTTCGTGCTCTGCCAGCTTGATCTCCTTGCGACCAAATTCTGCGAGCGACAGGTCAGCGACCTTGAAGTCAGCCATTCTTTTCCTCTGTTTCAGTGAGATTTTCGTTGTCTGTGAGCGGAGTGGACGCATCCCTGTTGGCCAACGCGTCCTGATCCTTGTAGCGATCGAGGTCCGGTTCTAGGTAAATGTACGTTGCGGTGGGCACAACTTCACGCACCCGCCTCTCGGCGGCGTCGATTGCGTTCGCTATCGCCGCAGCTGAATCGTCACCGTCCACCGCAATCTTGGCCGCGACCAAGATGTCATCGGGGCCCACATGCAGGGTGCGCAAGTGGATGATTCGCTGCACGTCGTCGCCAGCTTCTAGCGCGACCCTGATCTGTTCCTGCTCCTCGGGCATCGCGCCTTCGCCAATCAACATGCTCGACATCTCCAGCGAGAGGAACACTGCGATCACGAGTAACAACATGCCGATCATCGTGGAACCGATGCCGTCCCACACGCCCGACCCTGTGACGATCGACATGGTGACACCTGTCAGAGCGAACACCAAGCCGATGAGCGCGCCGAAGTCTTCAAGTAGGACGACCGGAAGTTCGGGCTGGCGCGACTGCCGGACGAATCGGAACATTGACTTGCGCCCGCGGGCTTTGTTCGCCTCTTTGATAGCCGTGCGGAAGGAGAACCCCTCAAGCACCATTGCGACGAGAAGGACGCCGATTGCCCACTGCGGGTCATTCAACGGTTCAGGATGCTGAATCTTGTGGATGCCCTCGTAGACCGCGAAGAGCCCACCGACCAGGAACAAGATGATCGAGACCACAAAGCCGTAGACAAACCGCGTTCGGCCATAACCGAACTGGTGCTGATCGTCCGCTTTCCGTTTGGCGCGATGGCCACCAATGAGCAGCAACACCTGATTGAACGAATCAGCGACGGAGTGAATCGCCTCGGAGAGCATCGAACTCGAGCCGGTGACGAAGAACGCGACGAATTTGGCGATCGCAATTCCGACATTTGCGCAGAGCGCAGCGACTACTGCTTTGACCCCACCTTCGGTGCTCACGAAGCGGCTGGCCTGGAGACCACTGCAGCGCCTGTGGTGTACAACGTGAGGTCACCTTCGGTTGCGAGCACCGCTGCCGCCTGCCCTTGTTCGAGAGTCATCTCGATCCCGTCAACCGTGACCGACACGGAACTGCTCACTGCGAGTACGAGGCGGTAGTCGCCCGCGGGAGCGGTGAACGATCCGTCGCCGATCCAATCAACCACAAATGGTGCGCCCGGGGGCGCGTAGTGACGGTGCTGGCCACCGCTGGGCAAGATCACGGGATCCCCCGTCATCGGCTGCGGACTCAAGGCCGGATCCAGGGCATCCAGCGCCTCATCAACGGCGATGGTCTTGGGCGTCAATCCCATGCGGAGCACGTTGTCGCTCGTCGTCATGACCTCGACCCCTGTGCCGCTGACGTAGGCATGCACGACGCCGGCCGGGACGAACACTGCCTCACCCTCGGCTAGAACACGTTGATCCATCAGCACAGCAACGAGCACGCCTGGATCGCCCGGGTAGTTGCGCGTCACAGTCGCGAGCGCCTCAACACCTGCCGGTGCAAGCCCCGCGGCCGCCGCTGCCGATGGCACCCGTTTTGTCAGCTCGACAAGTTCCTCGGGATCGATAGCAAGCAGCTGGCGAATTGCCCCCTTCACTTCCCCGGACTCCACCAAGTCCGCAGCCCCCGCAGCGCTCCCGCCAACCGAACGCAGAATTGCTCCGGCTAACGCGGAATCACGCATCCCCTGCAGAACTGAGAACGGCCTAACGGCAATCAGCATCTCGGTCTTAGCAAGGCCATCAGCGAGGAGCTTGGGCAAACTCGGGTCGGCTTCTTGAGCTGCAAAGTTGCGTTCTGCTTGGTCGGCGGGCGGGTGAATCTGGATCGACAGGGGTCGAGCGGCAGCCAGCAGCTTCACCAAGACCGGGGCCTGCTCTGACGTCACGACGTCCGAGAGGGTGCCTGGCTGATCGACGAGCGCAGAAGGTCCGTTCACGTGCGCGCCGAACCAGAGTTCAGCTTCGGGCTCTGGAGATTCTCCTGCGGGCGCCATCTCGTCTTTGCCACCACGCCAGGCAGCAAGACCAGCCGGAATCCCCCACGCATAGTTCTGTAAATACCCGGCGATTCGGTACACGTCCACTCCTCACAGTTCCGGCTAATTCTGCAGGCGCACATCGTCGCTAGCGAATACGCCCGTCAAGTTCGTTCGCGGCCGACATCGGATCGATACCGAGTGCCAAACCTGCATAGATACTGGCAAAGTCGCAGACCCCGACGAGGGAGGCAAGCCGAGTTAGGGCGTGTGACCCATTAGCCATCAGCACATTGGTGGGGACTCGTCGTCCTTCAGCCAATTCGACTGCGGCCGAAGCAAGTGCGGCTGTCTCTGGGTGCTCACCGGAATCGCGAAGCAACATCAAGCGCAATTTGGTCTGGGCTTCGGGTTGCTCTACTCGATCACGGAAAATGTCGTCGAGGTCCGCTTGACCTGCGCGCGGCCCTGCGAGCAATACCGATTGAGTGCGTGCGGCTTCGGGCAGAGTTCCAACGACGGACGGCAATCCGGCGTTCTCTGCAAGCTGGCGAGCAAACCGCTTTGCCGCAACAGAACCAACGTCGCCGGTGCCCCACAACATGGGCAAAGACAACGCGACATCGACAGCGAGCCGCTTCGCGTCGTTGACCACCGAGTCGCGCATTGGTGAACAGGTATCTGCAATTTCGTCGAGGACTCGGGCGGCCGCATCGACGGCAGCATCGGCATCTTCAACAAGGCCCAGCCCACCTGACATTAGGACGAGCGGCGTGGCCAGGCTCCACATGAGCGTGCGCGCTCGCCAGGTACCGGAGACGGTGGGAACACCCACCGGAACGCTTGCGGCACCGCGGGTCTGTTCCGCGAGGTAGGCCAACGGAGTGCGGTCTGGAGATACGACGACGAGCCGACACCCGCGGCGCGCAGCCTCCGCAGCGACAGCGAGGGTCTCCGGTGTCCGACCAGATCCAGAGACGGCAACAACGAGGTCCGTTGGTCCAACCCAACCAGGCAGAGACGGGCCACCGAATGTCATAACGGGGACCGGTGAACCCGAACCAGCAACCGCAGCCAGGATGTCACCCGCTGCACGCGATCCGCCGCCGCCAACAACCACTACCGCGTGCGGACGGCCATCATCTGCAATGCGTTCGATGACCTCGGGGGTCGTGAGCGCGGCCGCTGCCCGCATGCTCGCGCCTGCACTCGCAGTCATCGGCAGGAGTTGCCGGGCGTCCGCCGCAATTAGCGCGTCGACATCGTCGAGCAGCGCGTCATCAAGATCCATTGACTGCCGGCAGCGCTTCGTCGAGCAGCATCACGGGGATGCCATCGCGGATGGGGAATCGCAGCCCACACTCCGTGCAGACAAGCACCTCGCCCTTCTGGGCAACGGGTGCGTGGTGGTCAGCAGGGCAAGCGAGAATCTCGAGCAGTTTGGGGTCTAGTTGAGCCATGGCGTCACCCTACGCGCCAACCCGCTCACGATCAGGCAGTGTCCCCGGTGATGAGTGCAAGAACATCGTCACGGATCTTGGCCATCTGACTCTGGTCGTTGGCCTCGACGTTGAGCCGCAAGAGCGGCTCGGTGTTTGAGGGACGCAGATTGAACCACCAATCAGCCGCCGCCACGGTCATCCCATCGAGTGTGTCGATCGAGATTCCGTCTTGACCTTCGTAGACAGCGCGCACCTTCGCAATGCTGGTTGCAGCGTCGGCAACGGTCGTATTGATCTCACCGCTGAGCGTGTATCGGTCAAACGGCTGCAGGAGGGTCGACAGTTTCGCACCCGCAGGCTGATGCCCCAAGTAGCTCAGCACATGCAACGCAGCGAGCATCCCTGAGTCGGCGCGCCAGAAGTCACGGAAGTAGAAATGCCCGGAGTGCTCTCCACCAAACACCGCCCCAGTCTCGGCCATCGTTGCCTTGATGAAGGAATGACCAACGCGGGTGCGCACGGGCACGCCACCATTCTCCAGAATGACCTCCGGAACGGCGCGACTGGTAATCAAGTTGTGAATGACCGGTGCCCCAGGTGCCTTGGCAAGTTCTAGCGAGGCGATGAGTGCGGTCAGGGTAGACGGATCGACGATTTCGCCACGCTCGTCAACGACGAAGCAACGGTCGGCATCGCCATCGAACGCCAATCCGAGGTCGGCGCCATGTTCGATTACCGCGCGCTGGGTGTCACGAAGGTTCTCCGGATCGATCGGATTGGCCTCGTGGTTTGGGAAGTTCCCATCAAGTTCGAAGAACAGCGGGATGATCTCGAGTGGTAGGTCGTTCAGCACTGCAGGTGCGGTGTATCCCGCCATCCCGTTGCCGGCGTCGATGACGACCTTCAGTGGGCGAATCTGTTCGATCCCGACAAGGTGGCGAAGGTACTGCGCATACGGCACGAGCATGTCTTCATCGCGGACGTAGCCCGCAGGGCCGTCAAACGCTGGTACGCCATCGATGACCATCTGCTTGATCGCGGCCAGGCCCGTGTCTTGACCGACAGGTGAGGCGCCCGCACGGCACAGCTTGATGCCGTTGTACTGGGCCGGATTGTGGCTCGCGGTGAACATCGCACCAGGCAGACCCGTCGATCCAGAAGCGAAGTACATGCCGTCGGTCGAGCACAACCCGATGCGAACCACGTCGCACCCCTGCTCGGTCACACCATCAGCGAATGCCGCGACGAGATCCGGCCCGGACGGGCGCATATCGTGGCCGATCACAACTGCTCCGGAGCCGCCATCGCGGGCTGCAGCACCAATCACCCGAACAAAAGCGGCGCCAATGTCGTGCGCGAGGTTCGCGTCGAACTGGTCTGGCACGACGCCACGAACGTCGTAGGCCTTGATTACATCGTCGAGGGAGCGCATTGCATCACCTTAATCGGTCTGTGACCTAGGTGACTCGGTGGGCAGACGCGGTCGCGTCCGATTCAGTGCCTATTCGACGTTGCGAAGAACACGAAGGTGCCCCTTACGGGAGACCTCGACGGTGTTTGGAGCGTTCACCGGTTCCGGCGCTGCAACCGCTTCTTCGCGGGGGCGTGCAGCCTCGCGAACCGCATTCGCGAGCGCCTCGATGTCGTCGCTCGACGGCTTGAGCGCATCGGGGTCGGGCTCAAGACGCACGATCTCCCAGCCGACCGGCGCCGTGAGGCGCTCGCTGTGCTTCTGGCAAAGGTCGTAGCAATGGGGTTCCGCGTAGGTGGCCAGCGGGCCGACCACTGCGGTGCAATCCGAGTAGATGTAGGTCAAGGTGGCAACTGCCTGCCCTGCGCAGGACGGCTTCGAACACACCCTCTGTCGACTCACGTTGCGAACGGTACTGCGCTATTGCTCAACAATCGAGCATTGCCCCCGCAATTCACACATTTGTGTCAGTCGCGGCGCGGGTCGTAGTCCGGATCGATCTGCGCGGGCGAGAGCCCGAAGAGTTCCGCGACCAGTTCAGTCACGGTGTCGTTCACAAGATCTTCGCGTTCAGTCCCCGCTGGCGCACGCAGTTCCAGTGGGCGCCGGTGCAGGATCAACGCCGCGGGTTCGCCGTCGCCGGCCGGTCGCAGGCGACCAAGCGGAATCGGGTCCGGCGACCCGTCGCGGCGTTCTCGAAGTGGCACCTCCTCGACCCGAATCTCGATATCAGCGAGTTCGGGATACGCCCGTTCAATCCGTTCAACTGAACTGAGGACCAACTCATCAAAGCGGGCTGCACGACTACGCGAAATCGGCATTGTTGGTGGTGTCAGGGTCCCGCGCAGTCCACGACCGTGTCGGTCACGACGACGACGGGTCGGACGAGGGACGGGGCCCGTCGAGGAACGCTGTGTCACAGCCCAACCGTAGCGTGCGAAAAGCCCGCACCAGCTTGCAGTGCGGGCTTTCACGCGGGGGAAGGAATGCGTGAAGTCGTAGGTCTTTCGGTATCCGCAAGGTCGCGCAGATAGGAGGGGGAAGGCGACCCGTCGGATGTGGGGGTCTAGGCAGTGAGCTTCTTCAGGCGACGGCGCTCACGCTCGGAGAGTCCGCCCCAGATGCCAAAACGTTCGTCGTTCTCAAGCGCGTAGTCGAGGCATTCGACCCGAACTTCGCAGGCCATGCAGACCTTCTTGGCTTCACGAGTCGATCCGCCCTTTTCCGGGAAAAACGCCTCCGGATCAGTCTCGGCACACAGTGCCTTTTCTTGCCAGCCGAGTTCTTCAGCTTCTTCTAATGGGAGTCGATCAAAGTCTTCCACCGCGAATTCCCTCCTGGGGGGTTTACTGGAGTGTCATCGCTCGGGTCCACTTCCCCGTAGTCCGAACAACAACGGTGTAAGTACACGTGTGGAAGGTACTTCGCGTCAAGCGGAATGCCATATCTGGTGATGAATGAGCCTTTTCACCACTACAGATGGTCCGAACGGACGATCTGTGGCTATTTGTGTTGTGCGTCGAACACGCTAGGAGTAGGCAGCATCACCGCAGCGTGACCATGCGTTGGTTGTTTTGCCCTATTTTGTTCGGCTTTGTCCGCAAAATCGCGGCCGACGGTGCCGTACGTTGTCGTGCGCTGTCGAGCTGGCCGACCAGCAAGTTCAGCAATGCCGGCAAGTTCGGCTGGCTGAACCGACGAACCAAACTCTGATCCGGCCATTCGGGAGATCGTCTCTTCCATCAGCGTGCCACCGAGGTCGTTCGCTCCGGCGGCCAAGAGGTCTGCGCAGCCCTGCGGTCCAAGCTTGACCCACGACACTTGAATGTTGTCGATCGCTTCGTGCAGCATCAGGCGCGACATCGCTGTTACCGCGACGTCCTCGCGGTGAGTTGAACCCGGGCGTGCCACTCCGGCCAGATACAGCGGCGCATTGTGATGAACAAAGGGCAGACCGACAAATTCGGTGAAACCCCCCGTGCGCGCCTGCAGTTCACGAAGGAGCCGCAAGTGCCTCACCCAGTGGATCGGCGCGTCGACGTGGCCGTACATCATCGTGGAACTACTGGGCAGACCCACGTCGTGTGCGGTCGTGACCACGTCGATCCACGCCTGCGTCGGCAGTTTGCCCTTCGTCAGAATCCAACGGATCTCGTCGTCCAGAATCTCCGCAGCGGTCCCCGGGATGGAGTCGACCCCGGACGCCTTCGCTTCAACTAGCCAGTCGCGAATCGACATCCCGGAGCGGGTCGCTCCGTTGACCACCTCCATCGGACTGAAGGCATGCAAGTGAATATCGGGCTGGCGCGCCTTCACAGCGCGCGCGAGGTCAAAGTAGGCGGTTCCGGGAAGGTCTGGATGGATTCCGCCCTGCATGCAAATCTCCGTCGCCCCAGCGTCCCACGCTTCATCCACCCGTTCGCCGATCTCGGTGGGGCTCAGGGTGAAGGCATCGGCATCAGTCTTGCGCTGTGCAAAAGCGCAGAACCGGCATCCGGTGTAACAAACGTTGGTGAAGTTGAGATTTCGGTTGACCACATAGGTGACGTCCTCGCCGACCACGTCGACCCGGACAGCATCCGCAAGTCGGGCCAACTGTTCGAGCGCTTCGCCATCCGCAGACATCAATGCCACAGCGAGCGCCTCGTTGCCCGGCTCTGCCAATGCAGCGGGCTTGTCGGCCGCGAGTCGAAGACCTGCCCCGACGTCACCTGTGAAGCTCACTTGTCTGGAACGCTTTGCTGCGGCGTTGACCTGCTCCCAATCGCCGTACACGCTGTCGAAGTCACCGCGGCGGTCTTCAGTTCGACCGAGGTCCTCAATGTCAGTGTTGAGGTTCGTCCGTCCACCCGCCTGGACGGCAGCGAAACTCTGGTAGTCGGCATCGCGAACCTGCCAACTCATCCCCCGTGGCGCGGCGTCTGGATTCGCCAAGCCCACAAGGTCGGCGAGTGCAGCAATGTGAGGTTGCACGTGCGGGTCTGACCAGCCGGGCCGCGTCACGTACTCCGGGTGTGCGGTCAGACGCGGAACAAGGTTGAACCCCGCTGCGGCGGTTACGTCCTCCAGCACGTCGAGATGCGGCCAAGGGCGTTCTGGGTTGACGTGATCGGCAGTAACGGGGCTGATCCCGCCCCAATCGTCGATACCGGCGTCAAGAAGCCGACCAAGTTCGTCGATATCCGTGAGGTTCGGTGGCGCCTGAATCCTGACTCGCGGCCCCAAGATCACTCGTGCGGTCGCAATCGCCGCCAAATACGCAGCCCCGTCGAGATCGTCATCGCGAGCCATCGCGGTTTCCGGTTTGGACCGGAAGTTCTGGATGATGACTTCCTGAATGTGCCCGTAGTCGCGCGCGATGCGGCGCAATGCGCGCATCGAGTCAATCAGTTCCGACGGGGTCTCGCCTATGCCGACAAGCAGCCCCGTAGTAAACGGAATCGCTAGGCGGCCAGCGTCCTCGAGCACTCGCAACCGGACGGCCGGGTCTTTGTCTGGTGACCCGTAGTGCGCTTCACCCGGGGTTTGGAAGAGCCTGGTCGAGGTCGTCTCCAGCATCATCCCCATGGACGGTGCCACGGGTCGCATCCGCGCGAGCTCGTCCCACGACATCACGCCAGGATTGAGATGCGGCAGCAGGCCAGTCTCTTCCAATACCAAGATTGACATCGCGCGCACGTACGCCAGCGTGGAGTCGTACCCGCGCTGATCGAGCCACTCCTGAGCCGCTGGCCAGCGCGCCTCTGGCCGGTCGCCGAGGGTGAAGAGCGCTTCGAAGCACCCTGCATCTACTCCAGCTCGAGCGATGGCAAGTACCTCGTCTGGCTCGAGGTACATCGACTCGCCTCGGCCACGAAGTGCGGCCGGAGAGGCAACGAACGTGCAGTAGTGGCAGCTATCCCGGCACAGCCGCGTAAGGGGAATGAACACCTTCGGCGAGTACGTGATGATCGGGCCTAGACCACGCGACTCCATACCTTGGCGCCGCAGATCTGCGGCAACGTCCATCAGTTCAACAAGGTGGGTATCCCGCGCGAACAACAGCGAACGCGCTTCCTCATCATCAAGGGAAAGCCCTCGCCGAGCTCTGCTGATCGCGCGTGTGATCTGGGCGGGCGTCGGCATCTGTTCCTCGGTCTCGCCCGTCCTCATGCTGCCCACGGACTAGAGCGTAGGTGACAACTGGAAGGATCGTTGCCATGCAGGTAACGGTTCTCGCAGGCGGCATTGGCGCCGCACGATTCCTTCAAGGCTTGATCACTGCCACCGGCAGCACCCACGAGCAACCCACCGTTACGGTGGTGGGCAACACCGGTGACGACATCCGACTGTTCGGATTGCAGATCTGCCCCGACCTCGACAGCGTGATGTACACCCTTGGGGGCGGGGCCGACACCGAACGTGGGTGGGGCCGGGCGAATGAGTCATTCACAGTCCTGGAGGAGTTGCGCAACTACGGCGCAAAGCCCGATTGGTTTGGACTCGGCGACCGGGATATCGCCACACACCTCGTGAGGACTCAGGCCCTCGATGCCGGGTACCCGCTCTCCAGCGTGACCGCAGGCCTCGCTGCTCGATGGGAGCTGCCGATCACCCTCACCCCGATGACCGACGACCGAGTCGAGACCCACGTCGTCATTGACGATCCGGACACTGGCGCGCCAGCAGCGATCCACTTCCAAGAATGGTGGGTTCGACATCGAGCGGCATTGGCTGCACGTGAATTTGTGTACGTCGGCAGTGACACCGCTAGTCCGGCGCCGGGTGTCATCGAGGCGATTACCACCGCAGACGTCGTGATCTTGCCGCCGTCTAACCCGGTCGTCTCGTTGGCGCCGATCCTGGCGGTGCCGGGAATCCGCGATGCGCTGGCACATACCGTAGCGCCCGTTATTGGCATCTCCCCCATCGTCGGATCACGCCCAGTCCGCGGCATGGCCGATGCGTGTTTGGCCGCGATCGGCGTCGACGTCAGCGCTGCTGCTGTCGCTGCGCACTATGGGTCGCGTGCCACCGGTGGCCTCCTCGACGCGTGGCTAATTGACGACGAGGATGCAAACAATGCCGGAGCGATCGCAGCGCGCGGCCTACGTGTCGAACACCTCGACACCATCTTCGCGAACCCTGGGGTTGCCCAGGAGGTCGCAATTCGCGCGCTCGACCTTGCCGGAGAACTCACCACATGAGCGCTCAAGCGATTCAGATTGTTGGCGTCGAGGGCATCGGTGAGATCGGTCCTGCGTCAGACCTAGTGGCCGAAATCGCGGCTGCCGTGCGCACCGTGACATGGCCAGATGGATCTGTTGGTGTGCAGCAAGGCGACATCATCGCCGTAACCAGCAAGATCGTGAGCAAGGCCGAGGCCCGAACCTTGAGTGCCGACGACCGCGAGGCTGCGATCGACTCCCAGACCAAGCGAATCGTCGCCACGCGTGAGACACCAGCCGGGCGGCTACGGATCGTCGCAACACATCACGGCTTCGTCATGGCCGCCGCTGGGGTTGACGCATCCGAAGTCGAGTCCGGCACCGTGCTCATGTTGCCGGAGAATCCAGACGAATCGGCCGCACAGTTGTGTGACGGTCTGCGCTCTGCGTTGAACGTCAGCGAACTCGGCGTCCTCATCACTGACACCTTCGGCCGACCCTGGCGCCAAGGCCAAACCGACGTCGCGATCGGCGCCGCTGGCATCGAAGTAGTGACGGACTACCGCGGCCAATCGGACCGGTACGGCAACCGACTGAGCGCCACGATCTCAGCAGTCGCCGATGAACTCGCCGGAGCCGCCGAACTTGCCGGAGGTAAGACGTCCGCCGTGCCTGTCACCATCATCCGTGGGCTCCACAAACTTGTCTCGCCAGCTTCAACCGCGACAGCTGCCGACCTCGTTCGCCCCCTGGCTGACGACCTCTTCCGACTCGGAACCGCTGAGGCGTTGACCCAAGGACGCAAAGACGCCCCTTTCCACCGCCGAACGATCCGCTCCTTCACCGATGCCCCCGTCTCGATGCCACTGATCGAGAACGCGATTGCCGCAGCAGTGAGTGCCCCTGCACCTCACCACACAACTCCGTGGCGGTTTGTGGTGATGTCGAATGACACCGCAGGCGGTCGCCAACGAAGGGTGGCGCTGTTGGATGCAATGCGCGAGCAGTGGATGCGCGACTTGCAAGAACTCGACAACTACTCGCCAGAGTCGATAGCGAAGCGAGTCAAACGCGGTGACGTGCTTCGTGACGCACCTGTGGTGATCTTCCCGTTCCTGCAACTCGGTGACGCCGCCCATGACTACCCCGATGCCCGACGTCGAGGGTTCGAACGTGACCTCTTCATGGTCGCCGGCGGGGCTGCAGTGGAGAACTTGTTGGTCGCCCTGGCAGCTGACGGCGTGGGATCGGCATGGATTAGTTCAAGTGTCTTCTGCCCCGAGGTAGTGCGAAGCGAACTCAACCTGCCCGCGGACTGGCAACCCCTCGGCGGAATCGCAGTCGGATATCCCCTCATGCCTGCGAAAGATCGCCCGGCCCGTACCCCTGGAGACTTTGTCACCGTTATCGAGTGACGCAGCGCCGATAGTGCGCCGGATGTGCGTAGTCACCCAGTTGGCCTACTCCCGTTTGCCGCAGCCACGCCATTCACAATCTCGGTAGCTAGTGTCCTTGGCAGCGATTGGGGATGGTTATGGGCGCCAAAACAACAACTGACGAGCGCTCCGCGCGCCTCATCAAAGCGGTTCAAGACCTTTCGCACGCCCGCACCAATCAAGAGGTGCGAGACATCGTCCGTCACGCGGCGCGGCGCCTACTCGACGCCGACGGTGCAACCTTCGTCCTCAAAGACGGTGGCAACTGCTACTACGTCGACGAGGATGCGATCGCACCGCTGTGGAAGGGCCTTCGGTTTCCCCTCGAGAACTGCATCTCTGGCTGGGCAATGAACCACCGTGAATCGGTCGTCATCCCCGACATCTTCGTCGACGATCGCATCCCGATCGACGCCTACCGAGTCACCTTCGTCAAGAGCCTGGTGATGGTGCCAATTCGTCAGTCCTCGCCAATCGGCGCTGTCGGGATCTATTGGGATCACGAGTACGAGGCGACACCCGAAGAAGTGGCGCTTGCGCAGGCGCTGGCCGATACCACTTCAGTTGCGCTGGAGAACGTCGAATTGATCGAAGGGCTAGAGGCGAAGGTCCTTGAACGAACGGTCGCGCTGGCCGAAGCGAACCGCAAACTCAGCGACCTCTCGCTGACCGACGAGTTGACCGGGCTCAACAACAGGCGTGGGTTTTTTGAGTTCGCTGCCCACCAGCGCGGTATCGCCCGCCACGAAGGTCACGCGAGCCACATCGCGTTCTTCGACGTCGACGGCCTCAAGAAGATCAATGACTCGCTCGGCCACGAAGCCGGCGACGCAGCGATCTCCGAGTTTGCGGACATCCTCAAGACTGCCAGCACAACTGAGATGGTGACGGCACGGCTTGGTGGCGACGAGTTCGTCGCGCTCATCAGTGAACCCGACGATGCGGACGCCGTCGTTGACCGTGTGCGTCACCTTCTCCGTGACCGCAACGCAGACCCCTCGACCAGTTACCAAATTGAGGTCTCCGTAGGCGTTGCGGCGTGCAAAGACGAGTCGATCGAACGAGCGATGAGCCGAGCAGACGATGCGATGTACGCCGCGAAGCAAGCACGCGGCGACGCGAAAGCCCCTGCCTGCTAAGCCGCAGATCCACTCGACTGAACGACTAGATCAGCCGCATGTCCTGAAACGTCGTCTTTGGGCCCCGGCGCGGGCGCTTGTGACCGGATAGTTCAACCAGGCGTTGGACTCGGTACCTGTGCCCT